>JBKPOU010000076.1:0-14934 GCA_046733255.1 Pseudomonadota bacterium | reverse complement strand
CGGCTTTTTCGAACGCCATCTCGGCGGCCCGGGCTGACTTGCGAGTCGCCGAGGCGACTCTAAGCGCTTGCGAGGTGAACGTTGTTCGCTACGCTGCGACGGGTGAGGGGAGAGGAATTCGTACCAATGAAGTGCCGCGCGTCGGCGCTTTCGGCGCTTGGGGAGAATCTCGCGCGCTTTGGGCCATCCGACGGCGCTCCGGACTGGCTGGTGTCCGCTGTCTGGCTTTGTACACCCGCCGCAAACTTCCTCGCGACGGCATCGATCGAGGTTCTCGGCGACGGCTACGTCGCACGACCGTTGAAGATAGACACTGTGGAGGAGCTGGTCGCGGAGCTCGAGCAGGACTTGCCTGACATCGAAGGTCGGTTGATCGGCCGCGGCTGCGACTTCGACTTGACGCTCCCGGAGGATGCCGCCGCTCCCGGATCGCTGACCGATTGGCGCGGCGGGAGTTCCTCGATGGCAGTCCTCGTCCGAGCGGCCGAGCATGCCGGCCAAATGCACAGGGTTGCGTGCGGGCTGTTGTTTTCCGGCGAGGATGGGTCACAGCTGCTGGTCGGAACGGACGTGTCCACGCTGGCGATGGTTTACAGCCAGGATCCGGAATTGATCGGCCGCTACCAGCGAACCTGTGAACAGCTGCCGATCGACGCCTATTTGAAGGAAACCGGCGCCTAGGCTTGGGCTGCCGCAAGCTCGCAAGCCATCAGGTCCTCGATACCCTCGCGCTCGCGCTGGCTGAATTCCGGCCGCCATAGGTCCGCGATCAGGACGACGCGCGTCGAATCGCCGGCGTTCCAGGCTTCGTGGACGGTCATGTCGTCGAAGACGAGGGCCTTGCCCTCCTCCCATGCGCGCGTTTCGCCACTGACCGTAAAACCGCACCTGCCTGGAACGATCAGCGGCAAATGCGCGATCAGCCGCGCATTGGTGATCCCTGTGTGCGGCGCAATCCGGCCATTCGGCTCCAGCATCGAAAAATAGAGGCTCGGCGAGATGAGGCCGATCTTCGGCTGATCGAGGCCCTTCGCGAGTTCCATTGTCCTGGGGCATAGCGAAGCGAATTCTTCGACGACGGCGCCATTCCGGATGAGCGGGATCATCGACCAGGCGCCATTTGCGTTGGAATCGGCCTCGGACGCATGCGAACCTGCCAGCCGCGAGAGGATCGTCGAATTGGACTGGGCGACCAGCTCGAACTCCGCGCGGATCAGATCGGTCGAGCGCTCGAGCTCTTCCATCCCGCTGAAATCCCGCGGATCGAAATAGCGCCTGGAGCGGATTCCCGGGACCGCGAATACCGGTGGCGCGAGTGGTCCCGCGTCGAGATTTTCCAGGATGTTTGCGCGGAAATGCCTGAGCCTGTGTTCCTCGTCCGCAGTCAAGTCGGGTAAAAGCTCCTGCGGCTGCCAATTCAGCAATCGCTCGCGCCACTGCTCGACAGCCGCAACCCGGCGCTGCGCCCAATGCAGCTGCTTCGAGACCCCAGGCTGGAATGTCAGGTCAAACGGCGCCGCCGCACAGGCCGATCGATAGGCGCGCTCCGCTCCGTGAATCGCCCCGGTCGCCTCGCGCAGGCTTCCAAGCAGAAGCGACATTACGAAATTTCGGGGCGCCAGCTCGACGGCCGCTGTCGCCGCCTTCATCGCTCCCGCGAGATCCCCAACCGACCGCTTGATCGTCGCCAGGCGAAGCAAGGTCGAAGCATCGCTTCCGCGCTGGGCCGCAACCTCGAGAAGACTGGCGGCCTGCCGAACATCGCCGCGCGCCATGGCTTCGTCGGCCTGCGCGATCAGCGAACAATTTTGCGCCGCTCGATTGATCATCGGTCTCCTTGGCAACGGAACATCCATGGAGACGAATTCGGCACGCCCATTTCGACTGAGACGCAAACCGTATCGACGAACAGTAGGCGCGCAAAATAAAAGGGCCGGCGTTTCCGCCGGCCCTCTCGGTTCAGAGCTTCCGCCGATTTTAGCGGCGGTTGCCCATGAAGCTGAGCAGGAACATGAACATGTTCACGAAGTCGAGATAGAGGTTCAGCGCCCCCATGATCACGACCTTGCCCATCATGTCGGTCCCCGCGACATAGGCGTACATGCTCTTGATCTTCTGCGTGTCGTAGGCGGTCAGCCCGGCAAACAGCAGGACACCGATCGCGCTGATCGCCAGCATCATCGCCGTCGACTGGAGGAACAGGTTGATCAGCATCGCGACCAACAGTCCGACGACGCCCATGATCAGGAACGTGCCGATGCCGCTGAGGTCGCGCTTGGTGGTGTAGCCGTAGAGGCTGAGGCCCATGAAGCCGGCCGCGACCGCGAAGAAGGTCTGGGCAATCGACACCCCCGTATAGACCAGGAAGATCGACGACATCGACAGGCCCATCGCCACTGCGAACGCCCAGAAGAGCGCCTGCAGGGTGCTCGTCTGCATGCGGTTGAGGCCAAAGCTCATCGCCATGACGAAGCCCAGCGGGGCAAGGATGATCAGCCAGCGAAGCGGCGTGACCAGCACCTGCTCGGCAAGCCCGGACGTCGCGAACAGCAGAGCGACGATGCCGGTGAGCAGCACGCCGGACGCCATGTAGTTGTAAACTCGCAGCATGTAGGACCGGAGGCCCGCATCGCGGGCGGCGCGCGGAACGCCGACAGTCGCGGCATTCGCGCCGGTCGTGCGCGGGTCAAACTGGTTCTGCATCGTTTCTCCTATCGGACGGGCTAAGGGCCCGTGCTCCCGCAGCTAATATCGGCAATGGCAGAGGGGGATTCAAGCAAAACCGGACATGGCGTCGGGTCGGCGACTGCAGCGTCCCCCCAGACCTTCACTTCTTTTTCTTCTTTTTCTCCGGTTCCGGGGGCGCCGAGCGGTCGATTCCGTCGAAATCGGCGAGGTAGCGCTTCATCCCTTCGCGCTCGCCATATTCGCTCATCCACAGCAGCGCGAAGCAGTAGCTGAGCGTGATGCTGACGACCGCGGCGAGCTCGACTGCCCCGATCCCCGCCGACAGGCCGATCGCGACGGCGAGCAGGATGAACAAGGCGTCGCCGGAACTCTTGAGCGAATTTCTAAAGCGCACCGCCCCGGCGATGCCCGCGAGCGAGAATGCCAGCGCGAGCGAGTTCTGGACGATGATGACGATGCCCGTGACGACCATCGGCAGGACGAGGATCGTGTGAACGAGTGACTGGTCATATTCGTCGCCGCTTCGCACGGCCATGTAGACCCAGCTTACGGGCAGCGAGCAAAGGAAGGCGCCGACGATCGCGACAATCAGCCAGAACAGGCTCTGGCCGAGATTGCCGACATGCTCGGCGCGGATCGCGTCCGTCCCCTGGAGCGGGTTGTGGTTGGGCTGGGCGATCAGCGATTCAACGCCGCCGATCGGCAGATAGCCCCTGAAATCCGGCCAGATCTTGACCGTCACGAAAACGATGAGGCCGATCGCAACATAATAAAGCGTCAGCTTTCCGAGCAGCCTGGTCCCCGTCATCGCATTCTCCCCATGCGCGAAGACCGCGCTTCGCAATCCTAGAAAATCTCTCCCGCATCGAAATCGCGCGGGGCCGTCTCGACTGGATAGTCGGCAAGCGGCCGAAGCATCCCGTACCTCTCCTTGAGCGGCTCTCCCGGAAGCGATGGCCAGTCGATGTCCTTGTGGGGCAAGTCGACGTCGGGAATCCGGTCAAGAAAATCGCGGAGCAGCGTCAGGCGACCGAGCGCCTGGTCGTTGAAGTCAACCAGCGTCCAGGGCGCGAAGTCGGTATGGGTCGCCTCGAGCATCCGCTCGCGAGCTTCGGTATAGGCCTCGTACCGGGTACGCGCCTGGATATCGATCGGCGAAAGCTTCCACCTCTTGAGCGGATTGACCAGCCGGTTCTCGAACCTTTCCTCCTGCCGGTCCTGGTCGCAGCAGAGCCAGTATTTGAACAGCAGGATGCCGTCGTCGACGAGGTGGCGTTCGAACTCCGGGACCGCGCGGAGGAAAGCGTCCGTCTCGTCCTGCGTGCAGAAGCCCATCACCGGCTCGACTCCGGCGCGGTTGTACCAGCTGCGGTCGAAAAGCGTCATCTCGCCGCGGGCGGGAAGGTAGGGGATGTAGCGCTGGAAATACCATTGCTGGCGCTCGCGCTCGGTCGGGCTCGGAAGCGCTGCGACGCGGCATTGCCGGGGGTTCAGGACCCGGGCGATCGCATCGATCGACCCGCCCTTCCCCGCCGTGTCGCGGCCTTCGAAGACGACGACGACGCGCTGGCCGGTTTCCGAAAGCCAGCGCGCCATCCGCGCCAGCTCCTTCAGGAGCGGCTTCGCGAGCTGCTCATATTCCGGGTAGCTGAGCTTCTTCAACTCGGCCATTCCGCCTCCCCTTCGGGAAACGAATGTGACATCTCGCCGCGGGAACGGCAATCTCCTGCGGATGCACAGGCTGTTCGTCGCAATCCGGCCGCCGGAGCAGATCCGCGACCTGCTGATCGACGCAATGGACGACAGCCCCGAATTGGGCTGGGTCGGCGACGACAACCTGCACCTGACTCTGCGTTTCATCGGCGAGGTCGAGCGGCCGCTCGCCAACGACATCTCAGGCGCGTTGGCAGGACTGCGGTCCCCGCGCTTTGAACTTCGCATCAATGGCGTCGGCCGGTTCGACCGCCGAAGCGGCGGCGCGCTGTGGGCTGGAGTCGAACCGGGGAAACCGGTTGGCGACCTTGCCGCCAAGGTCGATCGCGCCTGCGTCGCGGCCGGGCTCGAGCCGGAACGCCGGGCCTTCCACCCGCACATCACCCTGGCCCGCTACAAGCGCCAAAGCGCCCAATCCGCGTCTGCGTTCGAGCGACGCCAGGCCGGGCTCACGTCGGAGCCGTTCGAGGTCGACCGCGTCATCCTCTTCGAAAGCCACCTCTCGCGCCACGGCGCCTATTACGAACCGGTCGCCGCCTATCAATTGCGGTAAATAAATCCTTAAGAATCGACGATAATTTCGCCACACTAACGATTGGCAGATAACCTCCGATAAATTGTTGAAACAGCCTTTCGAGCGTAGGAGCAGCCCCCTCGCCCGGCCTCTTTCGGATCGGGCAAGCTCGGTGGGGACTAAGTGATGAAAATCTCAAGCTTGAGGCACTTCGGTGCCGCAGGGGCGCTCGCGCTCCTGGCCATGAGCGCGACCGCCCAAGCGGCCACGCAAGGGTCGCTCGGCTCGACGTCGACCGGAACCGTTTCAATTAGCGCCACCGTGCCGGGGCGCGTCCAGATCAGCGGTCTTAGCGATTTCGCCTTCGGAACGCTGGATCCCACGACTGCGGCGTCCACGGCCAAGAACGTCTGCGTGTGGAGCAACACCGCGACCAAGGGTTATAATATCACCGCAACCGGTGACGGCGCCGCCAGTGCGTTCACACTCACCAACGGGTCGACGACGCTTGCCTATGGCGTCGAATGGGCCGGCAGTTCGGGCCAATCGACGGGGACGTCGCTCGCGACCAGCTCGGCCGCGACGGGGTTCACTTCGACCGCGACGAATCCGTCCTGTTCGGCCGGCCCAGCGACGACCGCGAGCCTTATAGTCAAATTCTCGACGGCACAGATGCAGTCCGCGGTCGGCAGCGCTTCCGCCTACACCGGTATCCTGACTCTGGTGGTCGCACCCGAATAAGACGGAAAACGGTGGCAACACGCGTCCCTGCCACCGCGCGCATCCAGGGACGAAGCGGCGTCAGTCCGCATCATCCCTGGATAGGCTTCTGTGCGTTCGCGCTTTTCGTGCTGACGGCGGCGCCTGCGCTTGCCCAAAGCAACAACGTCCGGCTGACCAAGCTCAGCGACGTCCCGTTCGGGACAATCACCAACTTCGCCTCGGACTCGGTCAGCAGCCAGAGCGTGTGTGCGTTCAGCGCCAGCGCGACCAAGAACTACCACGTCACCGCCAGTGGATCTGGAACGGGCGGTGCTTTCTCGCTTGCGTCGGGTTCCTCGTCCCTTGCTTACGATGTGCAATGGAACGGCGCTTCCGGACAGACTTCCGGGACGCAGCTCAGCCCGAACGTCGCACTCACGGGACTCCTCAGCGCTGCTACCCAGCAGGCGTGCAACAGCGGCCCGGCGACATCGGGAAGCCTGATCGTCATCCTGAGATCGTCAGCCGTCTCGAGCGCGCCGGCCGGAAGCTATAGCGGGACTTTGACTCTCGTAATCGGGCCAGAGTGATGCAGATGGCGAGCCTGCTGCGCATCGCTGCAGCATTGGCGCTACTTGCCTTCCCTGGATTTGCGTCGGCCGGGACCGATGCTTCAACCAATCACGACTTTCTCGCCGCCGCTCCGCCACCGGGGTTCGACGACCTCGCGCGCCCTCGCGAAGTCCTGGTCGATATCTATGTCGGAGGAACGAAAACGGGAGAATCGGTGGCCGTCGCGAGGCCGGGGTTCCTTCAGTTCCGCGACCCCCGATTCGTAGCCTCGCTCGTTCCGAACCTGATCGACCCGGACGGACTCACGACTGCACTGTCCGGAGACATTCCGACCCACGCCGCGCTTGCATGTGCGCAGTCCAACAGCGCGGACTGCGGACGGTTGATGACCAGCTCGCCCGGGATCATCTTCGACGAGTCCCGGTTTCGGGTCGACCTTTTCGTCCCGCCGGCGATGCTCGCCAGCATCCCGGCAACAACCGAAAAATATCTTCCCCGGCCCAGCGGCCCAGTCTCGCTCACAAGCTCGCTGGGGCTCAGCCTCGCCGGCGCCCAGCAGGGTTCGTCGACCTACAATTTCCAGAATCGCACGATCGTCGCTTCGGGAAGCGCGCGCCTGGTCGCCGACATTTCCTACGCATCGCGCCTCGGTTTTGTCGTCGACGATCTCGTGGGCGAGATGGATCGCGGCGACCTGCGCTACTCGGGCGGGTTGTTCTGGGCTCCCGGCCTGGACCTTACCGGACGCCGCCGGATCCTCGGCGGCGGCGTCGGCACGCAATTCGATACGCGAGCGGATCGGGACAGCCTGCGGGCAACGCCCTTGGTTCTATTCCTGAGCCAGCCTGCCCGAGTCGAATATCTCATCGATGGACGTCTGGTCGGCTCTCGGAGCTATGACGCCGGCAACAACATTCTCGACACATCGTCGCTGCCCGACGGCTCATATCCGCTGGTGTTGCGCATAAGAGAGGCTGACGGCGCTACTCGCGAGGAGCGACGCTTCTTCGTCAAGACAGCGCAGGTCCTTCCGGCCGGTGAGCCGCTCTATTTCGCCTTCGCGGGTATGTTGGCGGAAACGCGGCCGGATCGCGCAATCAGCATTTCCGACACGCTTTATTATCAGCTCGGAACCGGCCGGCGATTAAGCCAGTCGATTGCGGCGGATCTTTCCGTCATCGGAACGCAGCACAAGACGATGATGGAAGGAGGCCTGTGGCTCCTTTCACCGGTCGCCCAACTGAGGGTCGCCGGATTGATGTCGACGGACGGGGACGCCGCCGCGCTGGTCCAGGGGACGTCGACCGGCGAGAGCCGGCTCAACTTCACCTTCGATCTGCGGCGCGTCTGGTCGCAGGACGGGCGGCCGCTGATTCCGCTTGCCGCCATCGTCGACAGTTTCGACCCCGGACAGCCGACCGCGGCGCAGATTGGCGGAACCTACACGCAGGCCAGCGGAACCGTGGGCTACCGGATCGGCGCTGCCTATCTGTCGGTCATAGGATCCTATCGCAAGGATGCACACCATCCGCCCGATTATAGCGTCGGCCCCAGCCTCACGTGGCCGATCTTCAACCGCAACGGACTCCAGCTGACAGTGCAGGCGGACGCGCAGCGCACTCGGACGACGACTGCCGCCTTCGCGGGACTGCAGCTCATTTACTCGGGACGCAGGCTTTCGGTCGTCGGCAACGGAGGTTACCGAAGCCTCGACGGCCGTCACGATTTCGGACAATCGCGAAGCCGGATCGTCGGCGGGCTTTCCGCCAGCTACCTTTACGAAGACAGCAGCCGAACGCAGCTGGCGGCCGGGGGAGGCATGGAACGCGGCCTCGACTCCACGATCGCTCACGGCGGAGCAACGCTCTACAGCCGTTACGGGAATGTCCGCGCCGACCTTCTCAAGAGCCTCGAGGATCGTGGCGATCTGCAATATGGCTTCACCGTGCAGTCTGCGGTGGCAATGAGCGGCGGCGAAGTCGGGCTGGGATCACGCGACCTCGACGACAGCGCGGTCATCGTGGTTGTCTCCGGCAGCGGAAGCTCGACCTTTCAGGTGTTCGTGAACGACATGCCCTACGGTCGCGTCCGGGGGGGTGGCCGGCTCCCGATCCACCTTCAGCCCTATCGCTCCTATGACGTGAGAGTGCGGCCCGAGCGCGCGGCAGCGGTAACGGTGGACGGCGCACCGCAAAATGTCGCTCTGTATCCCGGCAGCGTTCGCGTGCTTCGCTGGGAGGCGCACTCTTATTTCACGGCGTTCGGGCAGGCGGTGGCAAGCGATGGACGCCCGGTCGCGGACGCGATGATCCAGGCTCCGCATTCGATCGGCGAGACCGACTCCCGCGGCTATTTCCAGCTCGACGTTTCCGGAGGCGATAAGGTTACGGTGACGACCGGTGGAACACAGTGCGAATTTTCCATCTCCGGCGACAGTCCCGAGAAGGACTTCGTCTCCCTCGGGAAAGTCCTTTGCAAATGACTCATGTTCGTACTCGCATGGCTGCGTTCCTGCTGTATTCGGCGATATTCGCGGCGCCGGCACAGGCAGAGCTCGTCCTCAGCCAGCTGATCGTCGATCTGCAACCGGGCAAGGATTCGCGTCAGGATATCGAAGCCTGGAACAACGGCGACGAGCGCGCCTATGTTGCCGTCGAGCCGAGCGAAATCGTCAATGGAGGGACTGGCTCGGAATCGCGGAGGACCGATCCGGATCCGGAGAAGCTCGGGTTGCTCGTTTCGCCGGCACGGATGATTCTCGAGCCCGGCCAGCGAAAGCTCATCCGCCTCGCCGATATCTCGCCGCCCGCCGACCGGGAGCGAGTCTATCGAGTGACGGTCAAACCGGTGGCCGGTAAGCTGACGTCGAACCAATCGGGGCTGAAAGTCCTGGTCGGTTATGACGTGCTCGTGCTGGTGAGGCCCCCGCAGCCGCGGCCGAACATTTCGGCCAGCCGCGCGGGCGATATCGTCACGTTCCGCAATGACGGAAATCTGAGTGTCGAGCTGGTCGATGGCCGCCAGTGCGACGCCAGCGGAAAGCTTTGTTCGGACCTCCCGGGAAAGCGGCTCTACGCCGGCGCTATATGGAGCGAGCCGATCAGACCCGGCCAGCACGCCGAATATACGCTCAGATCGCCCGGACAGAGCCTGCGCAAGGTCTTCTAGACGGGACGCGATTGCCGCTTCTCATTTCCTTCGGATCGCCATAATCATTGCGTTTCCGGCCCGGGGGGCGTCGTGAACAAACCGGAGCAAGTACCCGGGGAAGAGCAGCAGACGCGGCCCGTCTTCGTCAGTTATGCTACCGCCGACCGGAAGGAGGCGCTCTCGGTCTGCAAAGCGATCGAGCGTCGCGGCACGAAGTGCTGGATCTCCTGCCGCGATGTCGCGCCGGGAGAGAATTACCAGGAGGCCATCGTCCAATCGATCCGCACTGCGCGGGCGATGGTGCTGGTTTTTTCCAATGCGGCGAACAACAGCGACGAGATCAAGAAGGAACTGTCGCTCGCCAGCCGTTATCACGTGCCGGTGATGGCCTTGAGGATCGAGGACGTCGAGCCTAGCGACGCTTTCGCCTACGAATTGTCGACGCGCCAATGGATCGATGCGTTTGAGGGATGGGACCATTCGATCGATTCGCTAGTCGGCCGCATTGGGCAGATTTCAAACGCCGAACCCGTTGCGAGCACGCCTTCCGCACACGCTCCGGGCCGCAGGGCATTTTTATCTCGGCGTCGGATTCCGATTGCCGCGAGCGTGGGGTTGCTTCTGCTGGTTATCGCCGCCGGGGCGTGGTGGCTGCTGCGGCCGCCCCATGCGGCAGCTCACGCCATGACGGTTCGCCTGGCGGGGTTCCAATTATTGTCGACCGATCTTCCCACAAGCATTCATGATGCTGTGGACTCCGAAATTGCGGCCGCATTCAACGCCGACGGCGTTATCGGCGCTTCAACCGCCGCGGCTCCTCCGCCTGGCTCGGCACCTGCCTATGCGCTCGGCGGGACGATCCACAGGGTTGGTGACTCCATCCGCGTAATTACCCGTTTCACGAACGAGCGTTCCGGCGCGATCCTATGGTCCGACAGCATTGACTACGCCGCCGACCAGGTCGCGAAAATTCCTCACAAGATCGCAGTCGACGCCGGAATTGTGATTCGTTGCGGGCTGTCCGGCGCGTCGACTTATCGCAAGTCGCTGCCGGACGCGGTCCTCAAGGACTATATGCAATATTGTCAGGAATCCTGGGCCTACGGGGGAACCAAGACTCTTCTTCCCGCGCAACGCGTCGTCGCTGCTCTTCCCGATTTCTCCTGGGGCTGGTCTGCGGTCCAGACCGGCTTCATGCAGGCGTTCCAGGCAGAGCAGGATAGCCAGCGCGCCGAGCAGCTGCGAGTGGCAGGGCTCCAGGCCGCGGACAAAGCGCTTGCCCTCGACCCGGAGAACAGCGAGGCCCTGGACCGCAAGACTTACCTGATGGATCTGCACGATTGGGTCGGCCGGGAGGCTCTGTACAAGCGATCAATCGCGGCCAAGCCGCTTGATTGCGGATGCCAGCACTACGGCTACGGCCTGATGTTGCGAAGCGTCGGACGGCTTGACGATGCAATCGAGCAACAACGTGCCGCCACCGACATGCTGGCCCTGTGGCCTGACTCCCAGGCCGCTCTGGCTCACTTGCTTGTGGCGACGGGCAAGGCAGACGAGGCGAGGCCGCATTTCGACGCAGCGATCGATCTCAGCATTTCGTCGAACTATGCGCAGTGGGTCGCTGCCACCGAAGGCACCGAAACCGGCGAATACGCGGCTGCCGTCACCGCTCTTCGCAGCGGGCAGTTCCAGATGTCCGAGGACACCCTTGGCGCCCTGGTGGCAGGTTACCAGGCGCTGGCCTCGGGCGACCCCCAGGCGAAGACGGAGGCTATCGCCGCGCTGGCTGCGTTGCCCAAAGACCAGCAACGCGATTGGGTCGTCACAATGCTGGGAGCGCTGGGCGCGAACCACGAGGCGTTGGCGATGGCGAGCGAGAGACCGTGGCTGTTCTGGCTTCGAAGCATGCGCGGAGTTCTAAACGATCCCGGCTTTCCGGCTGTCGCGAAACAGCTCGGTCTCCTGAGCTACTGGAAAACATCGCACACCAGGCCCGACGTTTGCACCGAGAAGAATGTGCCGCCCTTCTGCCGGATGATCTAGGCCGATCTGGGCCGGGGAGCCGTCTTCCGCGTGAGTTTCGAGATCGCTTGCTCGATTGCCTGAAACCGGCCTTCCACTTCCTGCTCCCGCTCCTGCCGTCGTAACACCACCTGCACAGCTCGCGCGACCGGTTCGGCGATCTCCTCGATTGCGTCGCACTCGCCCTTGCCGAACAGGCTTCCGTCCGGTCGCGGGCCAAGGAGCAGCCAGCCGATGCGCCCGTGGCCCTCCGCTTCCAGCGGAACCCGGATGGGAAACAGCGCATCGCTACGATCGCAATCGACTCCTTCGCGCGACGGCGGGTTCCAGTTCCGCCACCAATCGCTCACCTCGTCGCGCTGGACCTCGCGCGCGTCGATCGGCTGGTCCGCCGCGATCATTGCCGCGCGACTCGCCCGCACGCCTTCGACAAGGCTGTCGAGCGTTGCTCCGGCGATCTGTTCCAAGCCGGCGGTCTCGCGCAGGTCACCGACCAGTGGAGGAAGAGAATGGCGGAGCCGATACAGCCCCGCCTGGAACCGTTTCTCGGCCCAGCGATGCGTTCGGGCATGCATCGGCGCTACCGCGAAAGCCGCCAGCGCTGCCGCAACGCCGCCGGCGAATGCACCCAAATTCTGTCCGAAATATTCCTGGCCGAGCAGCTCGATGACTTTCTCGCTGGCCGCGAACAGCGAAACGAAGCCGATCGTAAGCACGGCATAGGCGGCCGACCGTCCGATCACCGTGTCCGCATCGTAAAGCCGGTAGCGAAGGATGGAGATAATCAGGCCCAGTGCCATGATCCCCAGCCCCCACGTGCCCACGACCTGGAAGAACGCAAATTGCCATACGATCCATCGGGGATCTTCGGCTTGCCATGCGGCGACCGCGGCATTGCCCGCGAGAGATATCAGAAAAAAGGAGGTTCCGACTACCAGCCCCAGGAAAGCCCAGCGGAGCTGAAGGCGCTCGGTCCCCTCGCCGACGCGGCGGTAGCGGCTGATCAGTGCCGCCAGGATGGACAGCATGAGGAAGCCGCCTGCCGCGGAACCCGTTGCCCCTTCAGGGTCTATCGCCGCGATAATCGGAAGAGCCAGGGCCGGAACCAGCGTCCATCGCGGCTCGAAGCGCCCTGATGGAAAGACCAGCAGAGCGAGGAACAGGCAGACGTTTCCGACCGTCGACACCAATTCAAGCGCGCGAGCGCCGACCCCGGAAAGGTCGGCCCCGTTCACGATGCCGCCGAAGACGAGAAATGCGATCGAGAGCAGTGCCGGTACCGCTTCGCGCCTGCGCCGGATGAACAGGAGGACCGCTGCCCCGATGAACAATATGGGCAGCATCAGCGTACCCGCCTTCTGCACGGTCCATGCGACCGGCCAACTTACGCCCGCCTCTCGGAATCGCTCCCGGTCGTAGGCCATGCTCCGGACGAGCCGGGCCTCATAGGTTTCTCCGCTCGGCCGCCGCATCCTGAACACTGTCGTGGCCCCATCCGGCTTGATTACCCGGGTCCGTGCCGCCGCTCGCGCTCCGGTCGAGGGCAGAACCCAGCCGTCGACCGCGACGACATAATCGCCGGCACGAATTCCCTGTGCTCGAGCCTCGGCGTTCATGACGCTGTCGACGCTCAGACCTCGCGGCGTGTCGGTGGTGGCAATGCCATAGGGCGACCACATCGGGACCACGGTCAGGAAGATGTACGTGCCGCGCACCGCACCGGCGATGGCGATCGGCAGCAGGATCGCCCAGAGGATCGAATAGGCAGTGAGCCACTTGCCCTTGAGGTTCGGCAGCCGCTCGGGAAGCCGTAGCCGCCACCGGCGCGGCGCGGGTTCGGCATTTGCTACGGCTGTCGCCATATTTCGCCCCCTGCGCCGCAGCTTAGCCGAAATCCGGCGACTTCCAATGCTGGCAATCGACAGCAACAATGCCCATTTGCAGCAATGCCGCGTTGACCGGGCGCGGCTACTCACGCTAGATTAGAACATAAACGGAACATAACCGCTCTATGCTTACGCATATTTCAGTACGCGGCGCGCGCGAGCACAACCTCAAGGGGATCGATGTCGAGATCCCGCGCGAGAGCCTGACGGTCATCACGGGACTGTCGGGATCGGGCAAGTCCAGCCTCGCCTTCGACACCATCTACGCGGAAGGCCAGCGGCGCTACGTCGAGTCGCTCTCCGCCTACGCGCGCCAGTTCCTGGAGATGATGCAGAAGCCGGACGTCGAGCATATCGACGGCCTTTCGCCGGCAATCTCGATCGAGCAGAAGACGACCTCGAAGAACCCGCGCTCGACCGTCGCGACCGTCACCGAAATCTACGATTACATGCGGCTCCTGTGGGCACGCGTGGGAATTCCCTATTCGCCCGCAACCGGCCTTCCGATCGAAGCTCAGCAGGTCAGCCAGATGGTCGACCGGACGATGGCGCTCCCGGAGGGTTCGCGGCACTTTTTGCTCGCTCCGGTGGTCCGCGGCCGCAAGGGCGAATATCGCAGGGAGCTCGCCGAGTGGCAGAAGGCGGGCTTCACGCGGGTCCGCATCGACGGCCAGTTCCACGACATCGAGGACGCGCCCGCGCTCGACAAGAAGTACAAGCACGATGTCGAGCTGGTCGTCGACCGAATCGTCATCCGCGAAGGCATCGAGGCGCGGCTTGCCGACAGCTTCGAGACCGCGTTGAAGCTGGCGGAGGGCCTGGCGTATCTTGATCCCGCCGACCCACCCCCTGCCCCCTCCCGCGAGCGGGAGGGGATGAGCCGCGATAGCGGCGAAGGGGTGGGCACGAGCGGAATGAAGCTCGACTTCGGAGTTGCCGGCCGGATTGTCTTTTCCGAGAAGTTCGCCTGCCCCGTATCCGGCTTCACCATCGCCGAGATCGAGCCGCGCCTCTTCTCGTTCAACGCGCCGCAGGGCGCCTGCCCCGCCTGCGACGGCCTCGGCGAAAAGCTCGTGTTCGACGAGGACCTCGTCGTCCCCAACCACGCGCTCACCATCGCCAGGGGCGCGGTCGCCCCGTGGGCCAAGTCGCAGCCGCCAAGCCCCTATTACATGCAGGTTCTGAGCAGCCTCGCCCGCGCCTACGACTTCACGCTCGACGTGCCGTGGCGCGACCTGTCCGAGCAGGCGCAGCGCGTTGTCCTCTACGGCACCGAGGGCCGGCCGGTCGTCCTTCGCTTCATGGACGGCCGCAAGAGCTACGAGGTGAAGAAGCCCTTCGAGGGCGTGCTCGCCAATTTGCAGCGGCGCTTCAACCAGACCGAGAGCGCGTGGATGCGCGAAGAGCTGTCGCGTTACCAGGGCAGCCGCCCGTGCGAGGTCTGCGGCGGCGCGCGCCTCAAGCCCGAGGCGCTGAGCGTGAAGATCGCCGGCGAGCATATCAGCTCCGCCTCGATGCGAAGCGTCGCCGACGCGCTCAAATGGTTCGCTAGCCTCCACGAGAAGCTGACGCCCCAGCAGAACGAGATCGCGCGCGTCATCCTCAAGGAGATCAACGAGCGGCTCGGCTTCCTCCACAATGTCGGGCTCGACTACCTGCACCTCGACCGCAAGTCGGGCACGCTGA
>JBKPOU010000075.1:0-11683 GCA_046733255.1 Pseudomonadota bacterium | reverse complement strand
ATATAAGGGCGAGGGCATCCAGCACATCGCGCTCGGCTCCGACGATATCTACAAGTCCGTCGACATCATCCGTGCGCGCGGCATCCCCTTCCAGGACACGCCCGACACCTATTACGAGATGCTTCCCGAGCGCATCCAGGGTCACGACGAGAGCATTCCGGAGCTGGAGAAGCGCCGGATCCTGATGGACGGCGCGCCGACCGAAGGGCAGGGCCTGCTGCTGCAAATCTTCACCCAGAACGTGATCGGCCCGATCTTCTTCGAGATCATCCAGCGCAAGGGCAACGAAGGCTTTGGCGAAGGAAATTTCAAGGCGCTGTTCGAGAGCATCGAGCTCGACCAGATGCGAAGGGGAGTCCTCTGACCGAAGCGTTCATTTGCGACTATGTCCGCACTCCCATCGGCCGCTACGGCGGGGCGCTCGCGCACGTCCGCGCCGACGATCTTGCGGCAATCCCGATCAAGGCGCTGATCGATCGCAACCCCGGCGTCGACTGGTCTGAGCTGGACGACGTGATCCTCGGCTGCGCCAACCAGGCCGGAGAGGACAATCGCAACCTCGCTCGCATGGCGGGGCTGCTGGCTGGTCTTCCCGACAGCTTGGGCGGAGTGACCCTCAATCGCCTCTGCGGCTCGGGCCTCGACGCGGTGGCGATGGCTGCGCGCGCGATCCGTGGAAGCGAGTCCGACATCATCGTCGCGGGGGGCTCCGAGAGCATGAGCCGAGCGCCTTTCGTCATGGCCAAGGCGACGAGTGCGTTCGACCGCAATGCGGAGATGTACGACACCACCATCGGCTGGCGCTTCGTCAATCCGAAGATGAAGTCGGCCTACGGCGACGACACGATGCCGAGCACCGGCGAGAATGTCGCCCAGGAGTTCCAGGTCAGCCGCGAGGACCAGGACGCCTTCGCCCTGAGGAGCCAGGAGAAGGCCGCCGCCGCTCAAGCCAATGGCCGTCTCGCGGCCGAGATCGTGCCGGTTGAAATACCCCAGAGAAAGGGCGCCCTGCTCATTGTCGACAAGGACGAGCATCCGCGCACGACCAGCATGGAAGCGCTCGCAAAGCTGCGGCCAATCGTCCGATCCGACGGCACGGTGACGGCGGGCAACGCTTCGGGCGTCAACGACGGCGCCGCGGCGTTGATTATTGCCAGCGAAGAGTCTGCAAAGCGCAACGGCCTTTCTCCGAAGGCGCGCGTGCTCGGCGCTGCGGTTGCCGGGGTGCCGCCGCGCATCATGGGAATCGGCCCGGCGCCTGCCTCCGAAAAGCTGATGAAGCGGCTGGGGCTCAAGATCGGCGATTTCGACGTGATCGAGCTCAATGAGGCGTTCGCGGCGCAGGGTCTCGCCGTTCTCCGCCAGCTCGGGATTGCCGACGACGATGCGCGAGTGAACCCGAACGGCGGCGCCATCGCGCTCGGGCACCCGCTCGGAATGTCGGGCGCGCGGCTCGCTCTCACCGCAACCGAGGAGCTTCAGCGAAGCGGCGGAAAACTCGCACTCGCAACCATGTGCATCGGCGTCGGACAGGGAATCGCTCTCGCACTCGAACGGGTGTAGAATGGGCCATGGCGACGGTCGCGGCAGACCTCAGCGAAGACGCGATCCTGGCGGTCCTCGACAAGGTGATGGACCCCGAAATCCCGGTCGTCTCGATCACTGACCTCGGGATCGTCCGTTCGGTCACAACCGATCCGGCCCGGGTGTTCATCAGCCCGACCTACACCGGCTGCCCGGCGACACTGGCCATCGAGGACGCGATCCGCGAGGCGCTCGACGCCAACGGCTTCCGCAACGTCTTCGTCGAGCGCGTGCTGTTCCCGCCATGGACGACCGACTGGATCAGCGATCGCGGCAAGGAACGGCTCAAGGCCTACGGCATCGATCCGCCGCACCCGAACACACAGGCGGAATGCCCGCGCTGCGGCTCAACCGATACTGAGGAGGTCAGCCGCTTTGGCTCGACTCCCTGCAAGGCGCAGTGGCGCTGCAGGAGCTGTCAGGAGCCGTTCGACCGCTTCAAGTGCCACTGAGCAGCGCCAGCAGCGCGAAGCTCTGCAGCCAGTGCTCGCCCATATAGTCGCCCGAGAGGTGCGGAAGCGCCGCTTCCAGATGGTTCTCCGCGAATTCGGGATAGCCCAGCGAGCGCCAGCACCATGCCCGGCTGAGGTTGAGTCCGTCGAGGTGGGCGATCTTGCCGTCGCTCCGGTCGCTGACGGTGGCGGGGGTGAAAAGCGTCGCCGGTTGCCGCTCTTCGATGCGGGGCAGGAAATGGGCGAACCACGCTTCGAACTGCTCGTCGATGACGCGCCGCATCAGCAGCGCCTCGATCAGTGCGGGCGACAGGAAGTCGTCGCCGCTCGGCTCCCAGGCCTGGCAGTCGCGGTCCCGGGAGAACCAGTGCTTCGCTCTCGCCCTGGTCAGCTCGGCCAGGGCCCGGTCGAACTGGTCGGCCCACTCCAATGCCAGCACCAGCGCAAATGCCGTGTTGGAGTGAGTCCCCGCCCGGATCGGATAGGTGAGGATTTGAAGGTAATGCCGGAACCGGTCGGCGAACGCCCGGGCCAGCGGCTCCAGCTCCCGGCCCCACGTCCCGTCGTGATGCCGACTCGCTTCCAGGTGAAGCATCAGTAGCCACGCCCAGCCATAGGGACGCTCGAAACCGGCGGTGAGCGGCCGGTCGAGATAGGCCCGTTCGATGCCGACCTTCTCCGAAATGAAGCTGACGTTGGCCAGCTCCTCGATCGCCAGCGCCTCCGCCATGTCTGGGAACATGCGGCGAAGCGTCAGGAGGCTCCACCAGCCATGGACGCAGCTGTGCCAGTCGAAGCTTCCGAAAAAGATGGGATGGAGCTGGCGGGGTGGAGCGAGATCCTCGTCGCCGAGGAGCACCTGGTCGAGCTTCTGCGGATATTCCCTGGCCACGTGGCCGAGCGCGATCCGAGCCATCTTCGATGCGGCGTCGAGGTTCAGCGCGACCATGCGTAGCCCGCGAAATAAAGGATCAGGACGTTGCAAATGAACAGCGGAATGGCCGTCGCGACCTGCATCCGAATCACGCCATATTGGTCCTTCAGCTCGAGCAGCGCGGCGGGCACGATGTTGAAGTTGGCCGCCATGGGCGTGAGCAGGGTCCCGCAGAATCCGCTCAGCATCCCGACCGCACCGATGACCGCCGGGTCGGCGCCGGCGCCGTGGATCAGGATCGGGACTCCGACCGCCGCCACCATCACCGGGAAGGCGGCGAAGGCATTCCCCATGATGATCGTGAACAGCGCCATTCCGACCGCATAGAGAACGACGGCCAGGAACACGCTCCCGCTGGGGATGATTTCGCCGGCAACGCCGCCGATGATGTCACCGACTCCCGCCGCCGCGAAAACCGCTCCAAGCGCGGCCAGCATTTGCGGAAGGATCGCCGCCCAGCCAATGGAATCCATCAGCCGCCGGCCTTCGTCGACCGGCGCCAGCACCGGCGGGCGTAGCCAGGCGTAACAGACGCCGAGCGCGATCAGCACGCCGAGCCCAAGAAGGACGAGGGTTGTCGCCTTGGGATCGATGAGACCGGTGTCCTTCAGCGGCGTATAGTTGAACAGCAACGTACCGAAGAAGGCCGTGATCGGGATGATCAGCGCCGGCAGGAACAGCTTGCTTCCGTAAGTTTTTGCAAGCTCGATGCGTTGGTCGACCGTGGTCGAAACAAGCGTTCCGCGACCGAAGAATCGGGCGCCGGGGATCGTGACGATCGCGAGGACCAGGATGCCGTTGCCAAGGTCGCCGAGGAAATTGCCGAACCAGAAGCTGATCGCCACAAGCGCCCAGAAGACGCCATTGCCGAACCGCTTCGCATTGGTCGTGTCGCGCAGGCTCAGCACCGCGAAGGCGGCGAACATCGCTCCCGCGAGAAGGTAGAGCCACTGGAGTGTGATCATGGCTTGTTCCCCGGCGAAGGCCGGGGCCGAGGCGGCGCTACCTCGCCATTCACCTGATTTGGGCTGGACCCCGGCCTTCGCCGGAGAGCAGCTAAGCCGCGATCGAACAGCAGCAGCCGGGTGCCGTGGATCAGGAAGGCGCAGATCGCGGTCGGGATCGCCCACAAGGACAGGTGGATCGGCGACAATTCGATTCCGAACCCGTGCATCGACCCCTGGATCAGCAGGATCGAGCCGATGGCGATGAAGATGTCCTCGCCGAAGAAAAGGCCGACATTGTCGGTCGCGGCGGAAAGCGCCTTCACCTTCTCGCGAATGTTGTCGTCGAGGTTGCCGTGCTGCTTCTCTGCCGCCGCTTCGGCCATCGGCGCGACCAAAGGCCGGACGGTCTGCGGGTGACCTGCCACCGATGTCAGACCGAGAGCGGCGAGAATCTGCCGGAAAGCGAGATAGACGATCAGGATTCGGCCGGTGGTCGCACCGCGCATTCGCCCGATCAGAGTTCGAGCCTGTTGCTGCAAGCCGTAGCGTTCGAGCACGCCGATCACCGGCAGAACGATCCAGATGATGGAAACGTAGCGGTTCTCATTGAACGCGTGGCCCAGCGTCGCGAGCACTCTCACGAACGGGACTCCGGCAAGCAGGCCCGTTGCGACTGCGGCGACCGCAACGACCAGCAACGGATTGAAGCGAAGCGCGAAGCCGATGACGACCAGCGCGATCCCGAGGAGCGGGAGGTAGGTCACGATCGTTCCTCCCCAGCGCCTTGCGGTAGGGAGGAACCATATCCGCCGCCGCCCGGCGTCTCGATGACGAAGCGGTCGCCCGCCTGCATCTCGGCGGAATCGGTCGCCGTCAGCTCTTCGACCGCACCGTCGACGCGCTCGACCCAGTTGCGCCCAGGCTTCGCGTCGCCGCCGCCCTTGATTCCGCGCGGCGGCACGCGCCTGCGGTTGGCGAGGATATTCGCACGCATCGGCTCGAGGAAACGCACGTCGCGTATCACTCCGTCGCCGCCGCGATGCTCTCCATCTCCACCAGACCCAGTCCGGATCGCGAAGCGCTCAAGGCGGACCGGGTGGCGGGTCTCGAGGATTTCCGGATCGGTGAGCCGGCTGTTGGTCATGTGGGTCTGAACAGCGCTCGTCCCGTCATGATCCGGCCCCGCCCCGGACCCGCCTGCGATGGTTTCATAATATTGGTGCCGCTCATTCCCGAAGGTGAAGTTGTTCATTGTCCCCTGGCTCGGTGCAAGCCGGCCGGTCGCTGCGAACAGGGCGTCGGTGATGACCTGGCTCGTCTCGACATTGCCGGCGACGACTGCGGCTGGATAGCGCGGGCTGAGCATCGAGCCTTCGGGCACGATCAGGTCGACCGGACGAAGGCAGCCGTCGTTCATCGGAATCGGATCGTCGATGAGGGTCCGCAGAACATAAAGCGAAGCGGCGCGGACGATTGAATAAGGCGCATTGAAATTATCGGGGAGCTGGCGGCTGGTGCCGGTGAAGTCGAAGATCGCGGAGCGCGCGTCTGTGTCGATACGGATCGCTACGCGGACATGCGCACCATTGTCCATCTCGTAATCGAACTCGCCATCCTCGAGCCGGCCGAGGAGGCGGCGCACGGACTCCTCCGCATTGGCGAGGACGTGGTGCATGTAGGCATGGATGACCTCTGCGCCATAATCGCGCACCGCCTCGACCAGGCCCTCGGCTCCGCGAACGCAGGCTGCGAGCTGGGCGCGGAGGTCGGATATGTTGCGGTCGATATTGCGCGCCTGATTCGGGCCCGAGCTGAGCAACGCGCGCATTTCCGCTTCCCGGAAGCGCCCTTCGTCGACCATCAGTACATTGTCGATGAGCACGCCTTCGTCGTCGATCGTCCGGCTCTCGGGCGGCATCGAACCAGGCGCGATCCCGCCGATGTCGGCATGGTGACCGCGACCAGCGACGAAAGCCGACGGCTCCGCGCAATCGTCCGTATAGAAGACGGGCATGATTACCGTGATGTCCGGTAGGTGGGTCCCGCCGCGATAGGGATCGTTGAGGACATAAGCGTCGCCGCGCCAGATCCCGCGGCCGTCCCGCGCATCGCCGCGGGCCTCGATGATGTGACGGATGCTCTCGCCCATCGATCCGAGGTGGACCGGGATATGCGGGGCGTTGGCGATCAAGGCGCCGGTGCTGTCGAACAGCGCGCAGGAGAAGTCGAGCCGCTCCTTGATGTTGACGCTGGTTGCCGTCGACTGGAGAGCGACTCCCATTTCCTCAGCAATCGCCATGAAGAGGTTGTTGAAGATCTCGAGCATGACGGGGTCGGCATGGGTGCCGATGGCGTGGGCGCGGCTTGCGGGAACAGCGCGGGTGAGAATGAGCGTGCCGTCGGCTGCGCGGGTTGCGGTCCAGCCGTGTTCGACCACGGTCGTCGAGGTCGCCTCCGTGATAACGGCTGGACCGGGAATTTCCTCCCCCGGATTTCCCGGGGAGGTGGCCGCGGAGCTGACGTAAGGGTCCGCTCCACCAGCTTCGCTGTTCTCCCTCCCCTGCAAATGCAGGGTGGGAGAATTATGGCCGACGCCATCAACAACCAGCGCATCGACAACCACGTCAGCCTGCTCGTCGATATAGCCGAACCTCGACCGGTGGAGCTTTTCGAACTCGCTGCGCATCCGCTCCGGCGTGTCGAGCGGAAGCTCCAGCGTCGTGTCGCTTCCGGCGTAGCGGAGCCGTGCGCGGCGGTGCAACTCGATCGCGTTCCGTTCGACGCCCTGTTCCAGAAGCGATTCTTTGGCGACTTGCTCGAGCGACTGCAGCGGCTTCGCTACATCCTCGCCGAGCGGCTTCAGCCAGCTCTCCTCGCGGATCGCCTTCACGTCGGCGAGGCCGATTCCATAGGCCGACAGCACGCCTGCAAAGGGATGAATCAGGATACGCTCGATCCCGAGCGAGTCCGCCACCCGGCACGCCAACTGCCCGCCGGCGCCACCGAAGCAGGCGAGCGTATAGCGGGTGACGTCATGGCCCCGCGCGATCGAGATCTTGCGGATCGCCTTGGCCATATTGTCGACCGCGATGGCGAGGAAGCCCTCGGCGATCGCTTCGAGCGATTTCGAACCGCCGAGCGAGTCCGCGATTTCCTGCAGCTTGTCTCGCGACGCTTTGGGGTCGAGCGGCTCGTCGCCGCCCCGGCCGAACACCGCCGGGAAAGCGCTCGCATCGATCCGTCCGAGGAACAGGTTGCAGTCGGTGACCGTCAGCGGCCCGCCGTTGCGATAGCAGGCCGGCCCAGGATTGGCGCCGGCGCTCTGCGGCCCCACGCGGAAGCGCATTCCGTCGAAGCTGCAGATCGAGCCGCCGCCCGCCGCGACCGTGTTGACCTGCATCATCGGTGCCCGGATTCGAACGCCCGCGACGACGCTCTCGTCGGCAAGCTCGAACCGGCCCGCATAATGGGAAACGTCGGTCGACGTGCCGCCCATGTCGAATCCGATCAGGCGAACGGGTTCGCCATCGAAGTGCGGCTCTCCGGCCGCCACCATTCCGACAACCCCTCCAGCCGGGCCCGACAGGATCGCATCTTTCCCTCGAAAGGCCCGCGCGTCCGCGAGCCCACCGTTCGATTGCATAAACTGGAGCCGCGTTTCCGCCGGGAGGCCCGCCGAGACGCGGTCGACATAGCGGCGCAGGACGGGTGACAAATAGGCATCGACCAGTGTCGTGTCGCCTCGTCCCACGAGCTTGATCAGCGGCGCGACCTCGTGGCTGACGGAGACCTGCGCGAAGCCGGTTTCGCGCGCGATTTCGGCCAGCCGGCGCTCGTTGGCAGTGAACCGCCATCCGTGAACAAGGACGATCGCCAGCGACTCTATTCCGCAAGCCAGAACGTCCTGGAGCGCCTCGCGAGCCCGTTCCTCATCGAGCACTTCCACGAGTTCGCCATCGGCACCGATTCGCTCGTGGATTTCGATAACTCGCTCGTAAGGCTGGTCGGGCAAAAGGATATGCCGGGCGAATATCTCCGGCCGCGCCTGGTAGCCGATCCTCAGCGCATCGCCGAAGCCGCGGGTGATCGCCAGTGCCACGCGGTCGCCCTTGCGTTCAAGCAGCGCATTGGTCGCGACCGTCGTTCCCATCCGCACAGAGCTGACTTCGCCGCCGCCATTGGCGGCAAGGACGCGCCGGATCGCTTCGAGCGCCGCATCCTCATACTGGCCGGGATTCTCCGACAACAGCTTTTCGACGATGACGTCGCCTTCGGGCGAATGGGCAATGACGTCGGTGAAAGTGCCGCCGCGATCGATCGCGAATGTCCAGCCGCTCCGCACACGGCCTTTGAGCATCTGCGGCGACGGCGCTCAAGGCGTGCCGGAAACCGCGGAATTGGAATCGGAGAAAATCCCGCTTTGACACATACTTACGAAGGGTAAGGATTGGAAAAGATTACAAATCTGGTTTGGTAAACAAATGGTTAACCGATTCGCGCGGGGCGGATCGCGACCGGGTTCGGGGGTTTAGTAATGGGTACGCAGACGACGGGCGGTGGCTCGCTCACATCGTTCAACAATACGCCTCAGGCTAATCCCGATTATTATACGCTGCGCGAGGATGAGATCCTCGCGAGCCCGGGGCTCTACAATTATAATACGACCAGCAAGACCTTCACGTTCGACGTCATGTCGAACGACCTCGGCGGCAATGCGAAGTCCCTGTTCTCGGTCGAGGACGACTGGGGGAATCCCATCGCCGGAGACACGACGCTTCTCGACAAGGATACCCTGGACACGGCGGGCGCATCGCAGTGGGAGCTCACGGCAAGCGGCAACTGGATCCGTATCGTCAACGGCAAGATCGAGTACCGGATCGCCGACACCGCGCACCCTTTCGACCCGAACATGGCCCGCGACGTCAATTCGCTCGGCGTTGCCGACAGCGTCGTCAACGACACGTTCGTTTACGCGATCCGGCTCGGCAACGGCACGCTCAGCAAGGCGACCGTCACGGTCAACATCCTGGGCGCAAACGACGGCCCTGCGGCGAACGCGGACGCTTCGGGGACGGGAGAGAACAGCGCTCTGACCGTCAACGTGGTTGGGAACGATACCGACCCGGATTCGGCCGACACGCTAACCGTGACTTCGGCCAGCGCACCTCCCGGCAAGGGGATTGCTAGCGTTGTCGGCAACCAGGTCCGCTTCGACCCGGGAGCGGCGTTTGACCATCTCGCGCAGGGAGCCACCGAGAACGTCGTCGTCACCTACTCGATCAGCGATGGCCATGGCGGCAGCTCCACGTCGACGCTGACGATCACGGTCACCGGTACGAATGACGGGCCTACAGCGAACGCCGACACCGCCGGCGGCGGGGAAAACCAGGTCCTGACGATCAACGTCCTGGCGAACGATACCGACCCCGACGACGGTACTGTGCTGACGGTGACGGCGGCAAGCGCGCCTTCAGGCAAAGGGACGGCGAGCGTCGTCGGCAACCAGGTCCAGTTCAACCCCGGCACAGACTTCGACCATCTCGCGCAGGGCGTAACCGAGAACGTCGTCGTCAATTACACGATGCAGGACGAGCACGGCGCGACCTCGACGTCGAGCGTCACCATCACCGTCACCGGCACCAACGACACGCCGGTCGCGCAAGCGGCCAGCAACAGCCTGGACGAAGATACGTCCGTAAGCGGCAACATCGGGGCGACCGACGCGGACGATGGCGCCACGCTGACCTACGCGCTGACGGGCGCTGCACCCGCCGGCCTCACCTTTCACACCGACGGCAGCTACACGTTCGACGCCGCCAGCTATGACAGCCTGGCCGAGGGAGAGCCGCTGGTTCTCACGATCCCGTTCACGGCGACAGACCAGCTGAACGCCACTTCGGCTCCCGCGAACCTGACGATCACAATCACCGGCACCAACGACGCGCCGGTCGTGAACAACGTCTCGGTGACGACACCGGCTGAAGACGGCCCCGCGGTCGGCGGCAGCTTTTCGGGCGACGATGTCGACAGCGACGACAGCCCGTCTACGCTGACCTACACCATCACGTCCGGTCCTGGCGAAGGCTCGGTCGTCAACAACAATGACGGCACCTTCAGCTTCGATCCGGGTGGCGACTTCCAGGATCTCGCCGAGGGTGAAACCAGGCAGGTCAGTTTCACCTACACGGCGACCGACGCGCACGACGCCGTGTCCAATACCGGCACCGTGACCCTGACTGTGACCGGCACGAATGACGATCCGGTCATCGCGATCGCCGACGGCGACAGCGCCGCCGAGACGCTGGACGAGACGGACGCGGCCCTGACCACCTCGGGCACGCTGACGGTCACTGACGCCGATACATCCAACGTGGTCGGCACGGAGGTCAGCTCCGTGACCCTTGGCGGCACAACGGGCGGGCTAATCCCGAGCGACGTGCTGGGGATGCTCGGCCTCGAAGGCGATGTCGATCTCCAAGCGAATACGGGCGACGTGAACAACCTCGACTGGACCTTCAACTCGGGCAGCCAGGCATTCGATTTCCTCGCTGACGGGGAGGAGCTGACACTCACCTACACGCTAACCAGCACTGACGATGAAGGCGCGACCGACACGCAGGATGTGACGATCACCATCCGCGGCAGCAACGACGGCGTAGTCATCACGAGCGGCGAACAGTCGGAGGAAATATCCGAGGACGGCACTTCGGTCGGCGGCAGCATCAGTTTTACCGATGCCGATCTCAGCGACGGGCACACGGCCAGCGCGGCGGC
Source organism: Pseudomonadota bacterium (assembly GCA_046733255.1). Classification (GTDB taxonomy): domain Bacteria; phylum Pseudomonadota; class Alphaproteobacteria; order Sphingomonadales; family Sphingomonadaceae; genus Sphingomicrobium. The sequence continues at coordinate 992 of JBKPOU010000075.1, read as the reverse complement.
CAATCCGGCCAACGGAACGGCGCTCGGCACGTTCGTAGTCGATTCTTCCGCCACGGAGGCGGTAAATGCATCGAACGGGTCCGTCGGCTGGACCTACACCGTCGACAATGAAGCGGCTGAATATCTCGCGTTCGGCGAATCTGCAGTCGAAAAATACGACGTTACAATCGATGATGGACATGGCGGCGAGATCATCGAAACGGTCACCGTCACCGTTACCGGCGAGAACGATGGCCCCGACATTCGGGCAGAAACCGGCGACAGCATCGGCGCGGATCGCGACGAGGGCAATTCCGGGCTGACCGCGTCGGGAACGCTGACGGTCACCGATCCCGACACGAGCGACACCATCAGCACGACCGCGACACTCGCGTTTTCGGGCAACACGGGGACGCTGAGCGCCGACGACCTGCTGGCGATGTTCGACCTCACCGATGGCACCGGCGCTGATCTCGCGGCGGACAGCGGTGATCTGCACAACCTGCATTGGTCGTTCGACTCCGGATCGGAAGCGTTCGACTTCCTCGCCGAAGGCCAGGAGCTGACGCTCACCTACACGCTGACCAGCGACGACGGGAACGGCGGAACCGACGCGCAGGACGTCACGATCACGATCACGGGGACGAACGACGAGCCCGTGCTCGCGGCCTCCGTCACCGCGGGGACATATACAGACACGAGCGACGACGATTCGTTCTCCAGCATCACCGGCACGCTCAGCACGGTCGACCCGGACAGCGGCGATCACGCGGCCTACTCGGTCAGCGACGGAGTCGCGGACGACAGCCGCCCCGGTTACGATTTCTCCTCGTCGAGCTCTTACGGGACGCTCTATCTCAACAGCTCCAACGGCGCATACGAGTTCGTCCCGAACGACACGGCAATCGAAGCGCTGAAGGGCGGCGACCAGGTCGCCTTCACGCTGACCGTCACCGACGACGCGGGCGCCAGCGACAGCGAAACGCTCACGATCGACATCGACGGCACGAACG
>JBKPOU010000074.1:0-6378 GCA_046733255.1 Pseudomonadota bacterium | reverse complement strand
GATCCGCCGGGAATGACGGCCAGCAAGTTGCTGAAATCGTCGACATTCTTTCCACCGGTGACGCCGCCGCCGTGGCGGCTGATCAGCTCGCGGAAGCTGATCCCCATGGATTCCTCGACGACGCAGGGCGTGTTCACGTGGCCCGACAGCTGGAACAGCTTCGTGCCCTCGTTCTTGGGATTGCCGATCCCCGCGAACCATTCCGCGCCCCGGCGGAGGATCGTCGGGACGACCGCGATCGACTCCACGTTGTTGACCGTCGTCGGGCAGCCGTAGAGGCCCGCGCCCGCGGGAAATGGGGGCTTGAGCCTCGGAAAACCTTTCTTGCCCTCCAGGCTGTTGAGCATCGCGGTTTCTTCGCCGCAGATGTAGGCGCCTGCGCCGCGGTGGACGAACAGGTCGAAATCGTATCCCGAACCCGCGGCGTTCTTGCCGAGCAGGCCGGCGTCATAGGCCTCGGCGACGGCTCTTTCGAGAACCTCCGCCTCGCGGATGAATTCGCCGCGGATGTAGATGTAGCCCGCACGCGCCCGCATCGCGAACGACGCGATCAGCGCACCTTCGATCAGCTTGTGCGGATCGTGGCGGATGATCTCGCGGTCCTTGCACGATCCCGGCTCGGATTCGTCGGCGTTGATGACGAGGAAGTTCGGCTTACCCGGCTTGGGCTCCTTGGGCATGAAGCCCCACTTCATGCCGGTCGGGAAGCCCGCGCCGCCGCGGCCGCGAAGCCCAGACGCCTTGATGGCCTCGATGATCGCGTCCTCGCCGACCTGCATCAGCTTCTTCGTGTCGTCCCAGTCGCCGCGTGCCTGCGCCGCCTTCAGGTATGGCGACTGGAAGCCGTAGACGTTGGTGAAGATGCGGTCCTTGTCCGCGAGAGGTCCGGTGTAGCCCATCAGCGAATCCGCTCGGAATCGTTCTTTTGACCGAGCTTGTTCTGAAGGAAGATCACGGCTCCGACGCACAGCGCAAGGATGATCGCGACCTTCAGCAGCTTGAACAGCAGCCCGACCATCAGGATGCCGACGATGACGGCGATGAGCAGTCCGATCATTGCGCCCCCTCCCCGGCCGTGGCGGTCCACAGCGGCCGGTAATCGTAATTGCGCTCGGCCATCTTCTTGAGCGTCGTCGGACCGCCTTCGGGGCAGCTTGTCTGGCGGTCGACCTGCGGGCCCGGCTTCGGGATTTCGCCCTTGGCCAGGGCGTCGAGGATCGCGCCCATGCTCGCCTCGGTCAGGTCCTCGTAATTGTCGTCATTGATCTGCACCATAGGCGCGTTGGCGCACGCGCCGAGGCATTCGACCTCGCTAAGCGTGAACAGGCCGTCGTCGGTCGTTTGGCCCTTGGCGAGCCCGCGCTTCTTGCAGGCCGTGAACAGGTCATCGGACCCGCGGATCATGCACGGCGTCGTCCCGCACACCTGCACGTGGAATTTGCCCACGGGGCGCAGGTTGAACATCGTGTAGAAGGTCGCGACCTCGAGCACGCGGACGTATGGCATGTCGATCTGCCGCCCGACGAACTCCAGCACCGGGATCGGGAGCCAGCCCTGAGTCCCCGTTTCCGCCCCGATCTGCCGCTGGGCGAGGTCGAGCAGCGGAAGAACCGCCGAATGCTGCCGACCCGCGGGATATTTGGCGATGGCGACTTCGGCCTTCTTCCGGTTCTCGGGCGTCCAGTCGAAGTCCGCCCAGCGGGCGAGGACCTCAGGATCCTCAAAGGGCGTGATGACGGCCATTAGCGGTCGCACTCCCCGAAGACGACGTCGATCGCGCTGAGCACCGCCGTGGTGTCGGCGAGCATGTGGCCCTTCATCATGAAGTCCATCGCCTGGAGGTGGCTGAACGCGGTCGGCCGGATCTTGCAGCGGTAGGGGCGGTTGGTGCCGTCGGAGACGAGATAGACTCCGAACTCGCCCTTTGGGCTTTCGGTCGCGACGTACACTTCGCCCGCGGGCACGTGAAAGCCCTCGGTATAGAGCTTGAAGTGGTGGATGAGGGCCTCCATCGAGGTCTTCATCTCGGCGCGCGGCGGCGGGAACACCTTGCGGTCCTCGGTCCCGACGGGGCCCTTCGGCATTTGCTTGAGGCACTGGCGCATGATCTTGGCCGACTGCCGCACTTCCTCGACCCGGACCATGAACCGGTCGTAGCAGTCGCTGTTGGTGCCGACCGGGATGTCGAACTCCATCCGGTCATAGACCTCGTAGGGCTGCGAGCGGCGGATGTCCCACGGGATTCCGGCGGCGCGGATCATCGGCCCCGAGAACCCCCAGGCGATCGCGTCGTCCTTGTGGACGATGCCGATGTCGACGTTGCGCTGCTTGAAGATGCGGTTGTCGGCGACGAGGCTGATCGCGTCCTCGAACAGCTGCAGCCGGTGGTCGAGCCAGTCGCCGAGGTCGGCGAGCATCTTTTCGGGCAAGTCGTAGCGGACGCCGCCAACGCGGAAATAGTTGGCGTGCATCCGCGCCCCCGACGCCCGCTCGTAGAATTGCAGCGTGTCCTCGCGCACCTCGAACAGCCACAGGTTCGGAGTCATGGCGCCGACGTCCATGATGTGGCTTCCGAGGTTGAGCATGTGGTTGGAGATGCGGGTCAGCTCCGCCATCAGCACTCGGATGTACTGGGCGCGGATCGGGATCTCGAGGCCCATCAGCTTCTCGATCGCGAGCACGAAGCTGTGCTCCATGCACATCGGCGAGCAGTAATCGAGCCGGTCGAAGTAGGGCAAAGCCTGCTGGTAGGTCTTGTACTCGATCAGCTTTTCGGTGCCTCGGTGTAGAAGCCCGATGTGCGGGTCCACGCGCTCCACGATCTCGCCGTCCAGCTCCATGATGAGCCGGAGGACGCCATGCGCGGCCGGGTGCTGGGGGCCGAAGTTGATCGTGTAGTTGTTGATCGACTCCTCGACCGCCCCTTCCGCGCTCTCGCGGACGGCGGCGACGTCCGCAGCCCCCGCCGCGCCGACCGTCATCTCGACTGTGCGCGAGTCGGTCATGCAGCCCCCGTCGGGCGGCGGCGGTTACGGCTTTTGGGCCGGGGCTCGGGCAGGTTGCTGTCGTCCTTGTCGACCTGGCTTTCCGCCTTTTTCGCTCGCGGCTTGCGGGCTTCGGCCGTGGCCTTCTTGTCGGCAGGCTCGCCTGCGCCGGTGTCGGACGGCTTGTCGGTCGTCTTCGGAGTCTTTGCCGGAGTTTCGGGGTTCACCTTCGTCGTGCCGGTCGGCGACGGCGCGGGCGATGGCGCACCGGCTTCCTCCGGCGTCGCCTTCTCGTCGCCGGGAAGGCGATATTCCGGGCCCTGCCACGGCATCAGGAAGTCGAACGCGCGGAAGTCCTGCGGCAAGTCGACCGGCTCATAGACGACGCGCTTGTCCGCCTCGGAATAGCGAAGCTCGACATGGCCGGTCAGCGGAAAGTCCTTGCGCTGCGGGAAGCCCTCGAAGCCGTAATCGGTGAGGATCCGGCGAAGGTCGGCATTCCCTTCGAACAGGACGCCGTACATGTCGTAGACTTCGCGCTCGAGCCAGCCCGCGACCGGCCACAGCGACGTGACGCTCGGCACCGGGGTCGTCTCGTCGGTCGACACCTTGACCCGGATTCGCCGGTTCTTCGTCAGCGACAGCAGGTGATAGACCACTTCGAACCGCTCGGCACGGTCGGGATAGTCGACGCCCGCCATCTCCATCAGCTGTTGATATTCGAGGCCCGGCGTGTCCCTCAGCGCTCGGCAAACGTCGACGATACTCTCGCGCCGGACGGTCAGGCCGATCTCGCCGACCTTGTCCTTCGCCTTGATCAGCGCATCGCCGATCGCGGCCCTGGCGGCATCGATCACGCCGTCGTCCGGTGCCATCCGGGGCACATGCGGAGCGAACTGGACGGCCATCAGCGCGCGCCACTCATCTTTCGATGGTCCCTTCGCGGCGGATCTTCCGCTGGAGCTGGAGGATCCCGTAAAGCAATGCCTCGGCCGTGGGCGGGCAGCCCGGGACGTAGATGTCGACGGGGACGATCCGGTCGCAGCCGCGAACCACAGAATAGCTGTAATGATAGTAGCCGCCGCCGTTGGCGCAGCTTCCCATCGAGATGACGTAGCGCGGCTCGCTCATCTGGTCGTAGACCCGGCGGAGCGCGGCAGCCATCTTGTTGCACAGCGTCCCGGCGACGATCATCACGTCCGACTGGCGCGGGCTCGCGCGCGGAGCAACTCCAAATCTTTCAAGATCATAGCGCGGCATGTTCACATGGATCATCTCGACCGCGCAGCAGGCGAGGCCGAAGGTCATCCACCACAAGGAGCCGGTCCGCGCCCAGGTGAAAAGGTCTTCGGTCGTGGTGACCAGGAAGCCCTTGTTGTCGAGATCGGAGCGCATGTCCTCGAACTTGCGCATGTCGACGTCGCCGGGAGTCAGGCCTGCGGCGCGAGCCAGCTCCTCCTCCGTCGGCATAGGGTCTTCGCCGGGGCGGAGCATCACTCCCATTCGAGAGCCCCCTTCTTCCACGCATAAGCGAGGCCGAAACCGAGTTCGGCGAGGAAGATCATCATCGCGAGCCAGCCCGCGAGCTTCGTGACGCCGAGCGACACCGCCCAGGGGAACAGGAATGCCGCTTCGAGATCGAAGACGATGAACAGGATCGCGATCAGGTAGAAGCGCACGTCGAACTGCGAGCGGCTGTCCTCGAACGCAGGGAAGCCGCACTCATATTCGGCGAGCTTCTGCGGGTCCGGCTGGTGGGCGCCGGTGAAGCGCGACACGATCATCGGAAGCACCACGAAGGCGCCGGACAGGCCCAAAGCGACCAGCAGGAACAAGAGGATCGGCAGGTAACCGGCAGCAACGGCGGCCAAGGGAAACTCCAGGGGTCGGAAACGTGGCCGCGCTTTAGGACAGGGAGTTGCAGGTCGCAACCCGCCGAGGCCCTATCGGAGCGCCCCCGCGACGAGCTTTTGCAGCTTGCTGTGGATGGCCGACGAGGCGGCGATATATTCGCGCCGCTCGAACGCGCGGTCGGAGCCCCGATAATCGGTGACGAAACCGCCTGCTTCCTTGACCAGCAACACGCCCGCGGCCGTGTCCCAAAGGTCGAGATCATCCTCCCAGAAGCCGTCCATCCGCCCCGCCGCGACCCAGGCGAGATCGAGCGCGGCCGAACCGAAACGGCGAATCCCGGAAACATGCGGAGCGACCGCATTGTAGATTTTCGCCCAGCTCTCCGGCGTTCCCCGGCCGCAATGCGGAATTCCGGTCCCGATCACGGTTTCGGACAGGTCGCGGCGGGCGGAAACGCGGAGGCGCCGGTCCTGGACCCAGGCGCCCCTGCCCTTTTCCGCCCAGAATTCTTCGTCGTTCAGCGGCTGGTAGACCATCGCGTGCGTGATCTCGGTTCCGCCGCCCGGCTTTTTCTCCTCGACCGCGATCGAAATCGAGAAATGAGGGATTCCGTGAAGGAAGTTGGTCGTCCCGTCGAGCGGGTCGACGATCCAGCGCGGCTTGGAGGGATTGCCTTCGACCTCGCCGCCTTCCTCCAGCACCATTTCCCAGTCGGGCCGAGCGTTGCGCAGCTCGTCGACGATCGTCTGCTCGGCACGCTTGTCGGCCATCGACACGAAGTCGGCCGGGCCCTTGCGGCTGACCTGCAGCTGCTCGACTTCGCCAAAGTCGCGCCTCAGCCGGGGCGCCGCCTTGCGAACGGCGCGCTGCATGACGGTGATGAGGCCGGAGTGGGAAACCATAAGCTCTCCCCCCTCCCGCCTGCGGGAGGGGCTGGGGGTGGGTTCGAGAGACGGGACAGGCCCTCCCCTCGATCCCCTCCCGCTCGCGGGAGGGGAGGAATGATCAATCCGCGCGTTTCACATATTCGCGGCTGTAGGTGTCGACGACGATGCGCGTTCCGCTACTGATGTGCGGCGGGACCATCACTCGGACGCCATTGTCGAGAACCGCCGGCTTGTAGCTGGACGAGGCCGTCTGCCCCTTCACCACCGCATCGGCCTCGACGATCGTCGCCTCGATCTGGTCGGGCAGCTGAACGCTGATCGGCCTCTCCTCGTAGAGCTCCATCACCACGTCCATGCCGTCCTGGAGGAAGGCCGCGGGCTCCCCGATCACGTCTTCGGGGATCGAAATCTGCTCGTACGTATCCTTGTCCATGAAAACGAGCATGTCGCCGTCATGGTAGAGATACTGGAAGTCCTTGGTGTCGAGCCGAACGCGCTCGACGGTCTCGGCGCTGCGGAAGCGGACGTTGGTCTTGCGGCCGTCGATGAGGTTCTTCATCTCGACCTGCATGTAGGCGCCGCCCTTGCCCGGCTGGGTGTGCTGGATCTTCACGGCGCGCCAGATGCCGCCTTCATATTCGATGATGTTGCCG
>JBKPOU010000073.1:0-4502 GCA_046733255.1 Pseudomonadota bacterium | reverse complement strand
GAGGCGAGCGAGCTGGTGGAGACCGCGCTTCGCCTCGATCCGGAGTCGTTCGAGGCCAACAAGGAGGCCGGACGGCTGACGTTCCGGCAGGGCCACATCAAGGAGGCGCTCGCGTACTTCTCGAAAGCCGCGTCCCTCATGGACGGCGATTATCACGACACCGGAATGCTGATCACCTGCTACCAGGCGCTCGGCGATGCCGATGGCGTGCGTCGCGCCGCCGAAATGACCCAGGAGCGGGCGGAGAAGGCCGTGGCGCAGGATGCGAGCAACGGCGCCGCTCTCGGCTATGGAGCCTGCGCGCTCGCTACCCTGGGCGACAGGATACGGGCACGCGAATGGATCGATCGTGCGCTGATGATCGACCCCGAAAACAACACGATGCGCTACAACCTCGCTTGTGCCCTTGCGAACTATCTGAAGGACGGTGACGCGGCCATCGAATTGCTCGGCCCCTATTTCGAGCGGGTCAGCGTGTCCGAGCTCAAGCATTGCGGAGCCGATCCGGACATGGACCCGGTCCGCGACGATCCGCGGTTCAAGCAGATGGCCGATGCGGCAAGGGCGCGACTTGCGGGAGCATCGCCTTTCGAAGTCGAGGTGCCGGCTCCGCCACTCGCGGCATCCTAGCCTGAAGTTTGAAAGCCCGGGCTCGGCTCCCTAGCTCGGCCCGATGACAGACCTTTCAGATTTTCCGATCACGCGCCGCTGGAAGCCCGAGCATCCCGACCGGCTCCAGCTCTATTCGCTCAACACGCCCAACGGCGTCAAAGTCTCGATCATGCTCGAGGAGATCGGGCTGCCCTACGAGGCTCACATGGTCGATCTCGCGGCGAATGAAAGCTGGACCGAGGAATATCTTTCGCTGAACCCGAACGGCAAAATTCCGGCGATCCTCGATCCGGAGGGCCCGGATGGAAAGGCGATCGGTCTGGCCGAATCCGGAGCCATCCTCCTCTATCTCGCCGAGAAGACCGGCAAGCTGCTGCCCGAAGGCGCGCGGCGATATGAGACCATCCAGTGGCTGATGTGGCAGATGGGGCATGTCGGGCCGATGTTCGGACAGGTCGGATTCTTCTACAAATTCGCGGGGCGCGCGTGGGAGGACAAGCGCCCCCTTCAGCGCTACGCGGACGAGTCGAAGCGGCTGCTCGAGATGCTCGATGCGCGGCTCGAAGGACGCGAATGGGTGATGGACGAGGAGTATACGATCGCCGACATCGCCTTGCTCGGCTGGGTCCGGAACCTCGTCAATTATTACGAGGCGGCGCACCTCGTGGATTACCACAAGCTCGCACATGTCGACCGGTGGCTCGCAAGCGGGCTTGCACGGCCGGCGGTGAAGCGCGGGCTCAGGGTCGCGGAGAAGACTCCGCGCTAGGCGAAGTTGAAGCTGATGCTGAGTCGGTTGCCTTTGCCTCGGCCGGGCAGGACTTCGTGCCTTAGCCAGCTTTCCCACAGGAGCAGGAGGCCGGGACGCGGCTGAACGGTCACGAACGCATCGTCGCGAGCCGGGGCCGCCATCATCAGCGGGAGACGCGGGTCCTCGAAGCGGATCGCTCCCGAACCCGCTGGGACCTCCACATAAAGCGTGCCTGACAGAATGCTATGCGGATGGATGTGGCCGCTGTGATTTCCCGTACTTTTCAACAGGTTTACCCACAGGCTGTCCAGCTTCGGCCTGACCTTCCAGCAAAGCTCCTTCGCGAAGGTGCGAGCGTGGCGGGTGAGCAGCCTGCCGACATCGGCGAACGCCGGGTCGCGCCTTGGCAGATCGTTGAGCGACGCATAGCTCGTGTAGCCCGCGTAGCGATGCTCGTCGCTCCAGCGTTTGCCGGCCCCGTCGTCGGCGGCGAGCGAGCGGATCGAATGCGCGAGTTCCGGCAGCGAGGAGCCGTCCAAATCGGCTTCGTAGAGCAATGTCGGGAAGAGCTGGCGGCTGGGCATGGAAAGGGGTCTGCGGCGTAGAGCGCGGCGGCGCAAGGGCGTGGACAGCCCGAAAAGGCCTGACTAGCGTCCGCGCACCTGCCGGGGAGGTCTTTCCAATGCGTCGCCGCCTGTTCAGTTCGTCCGTTTCGCTTGCGCTTCTCTTCGCGCTCTCGACGCTCGCAGGCAGTGCAGTCGCCGCTCCAACCGCAACGGCACCGTCGGAAAAGCCGCTACTCAAGGTCAACGCAGATCGCGTGACCGGCAAGATCATCGCGACCTTCCCCAAGCCGGACGCGGACGGCATTTCGGCGCGCTACATTTACCTCACGCAGCTCGAGACGGGCCTCGGCTCCGCGCCGATCGGGCTCGACCGCGCGGCGGCGAACGAGACCCGGATCCTCGTCTTCCGGCGGCTGGGCAAGAAGGTCGCGGCGGAAGTCGAGAACAGCAAGTTCGTCGCGAGCGGCGATGCCGATGAGAAGCGCGCCGCGCGCAACTCGTTCGCGACCTCGACCTTGTGGCTCGGCGACGTGGCCAAGACGCTGCCCGACGGCTCCTTTACAGTCGATCTGTCGGGATTCCTCGCTCGCGACGATCTCGGCGCTGTCCAGGCGATCAAGCGCGGCGGCGGTGGCGAATTCAAGTTCGTGCCCGAGCTCAGCGCCGCCGATCCCAATTTCGTGAAAGTCTTTCCGCGCAACGCCGAGTTCGCTGCGCGGCTGACCTTTCGCTCCGACGAACCCAAGGACGAAGTGACGAACATCGTCACCGGGAACACCCTGAGCCTCGTCCTTCGTCACTCGCTGATCGCGCTCCCGGAACCGGGTTACGTTCAGCGGACCGACCCGTACGGCTATTCGCTAGGCCGCGAACAGGTCGACTTCTCAACCCCGCTCGGACAGCCGGTAGTGGTCCAGCTTGCCCGGCGGTTCCGGCTGGAGAAGGCCGATCCCGCCGCGGCCCGGTCGCCGGTGAAGAAGCCGATCATTTTCTACATCGACCGTGCGGCGCCCGAGCCGGTGAGGAGCGCGCTGAGGGAGGGCGTGAGCTGGTGGAGCGCGGCCTTCGACGCGGCAGGATACGAAAACGCCTTCAGCGTCGGCGTCCTGCCGGAAGGCGCCGATCCGCTCGATGTGCGCTACAATGTCGTCAACTGGGTGGACCGCGCCACGCGAGGCTGGTCCTACGGGCAACCGATCGACGATCCCAGGACCGGCGAAATCCTCAAGGGCTCGGTGCTGCTGGGCTCGCTCCGGGTCCGGCAGGACATGACGATCTTCCAGGCGCTGGTGGGCGCCGGGCTGACGGGGACCGGTGACGCCAACGATCCGATCTCGGCCGCCCTGGCACGCATTCGCCAGCTCGGCGCTCACGAGGTCGGCCACGCCATCGGGCTGTCGCACAATTTCGCTGCAAGCACGCAGGGCCGTTATTCGGTGATGGATTATCCGGCTCCGAGGATCGAGCTCGACAATGGCCTCCCGAGCCTTCGCGATGCCTATGGGGTGGGGGTCGGGCCGTGGGACCGGTTTGCCGTGAAGTGGCTCTACGCTTCGACCGATGCGGCCGCTCGCCCGATCGCCGCCGAGGCCCGCGCGAATGGCCTTCGATTCGTCGCCGACAATGACGCCCGCGCGGTGGGCGCGGGTCATCCGAAAGGCTCGCTGTGGGACGACAGTGCCGATCCCGTTGCCGAGCTGAGGCGGATGATGGAGGTTCGAAGGGTCGCGGTCGAGCGCTTTGGGACCGCTGCGATTCCGGCCGGTCAGTCGCTCGCCGACCTTCGGCGGGCGTTCGTCCCAATCTGGCTTCTCGACCGCTATCAGGTCGAGGCTGCGGCGAAGTCGCTCGGCGGAGTGAACTTCCCTTATGCAGTGAACGGCGAGGGGGATGTTGCTCAGACCGTTCCGGGCGCGACTCAATGGGCGGCGCTCCATGCGCTTCTCGACACCTTGTCGCCGCCAGAGCTGACCGTCCCGAGTCATCTCCAGCCACTGCTATCGAGCGGGTTCGGCGGCGGACCTGACCGGCAGACCGCGATCGAGATCATTCCGACCGCCGGAGGGCCGGTGTTCGACCCCCTGAAGGCCACGGAAGTGGGCGCGATGCAGACTTTGAACTCGCTTCTCGCGCCGGAACGTCTCAATCGCCTGGAGGTGCAGCATTCGGCGGACTCTTCGGTGCCCGAGCCGGCGCAGCTATTCGACCTGCTGATCGAACGCAGTCTCGGCGCGGCCGGAGACGAGGTCGGCCGCCGGATCGCGACGACGTCGATCCTGGCCCTCGCCCGCGTGCAGCGGAGCGTAGCGCTGTCGCCGACCGTGCAGCTCCAGCTCGTGGGGCGGATGGACCGGCTCGCAGAGCGCCTGGAAAGGACCCGCGGCGAAGGAGCGCAGCAGGATTGGGCGCGGGGGCTCGCGGCCCTGCTCGGCGACCGCGAAGCGCTCGACAAGGTCATCGCCGACCCCGCCCGCCTGCCGCAGGTTCCGCCGGGAATGCCGATCGGCGAGGGCGACTGACGCGCCCCTATTCATTGGACGCGCGCAAATGTAAGACTTTCCCCGACAATTGGG
>JBKPOU010000072.1:0-5773 GCA_046733255.1 Pseudomonadota bacterium | reverse complement strand
TCGAGGCCAGCGTGATAGGGAAGGGCGCGGCGGCCTTTCGACGCCAGCTTCTCCGCGATCCGCTCAGCCTTGTCGCGGCTGGGCACATAGACGATCCCCGGCCCTTTCACGCGCGCCAGCAGCTCCCTCAGCTGCGATCCGACGCTCCGGCGCGGTTGGACATGGTAGCGGATGTTTGGCCGATCGAAGCCGGCGACGATCAACCCTTCCGCCGGAATGCCGAGCTGCAGCAGGATGTCGCTTCGAGTGCGCTCATCTGCGGTCGCGGTCAGTGCCAGCCTGGGCACGTCGAGATGCTCGTCGAGCAGGCTTCTCAGCTGGCGATAATCGGGGCGGAAGTCGTGGCCCCATTCGCTGACGCAATGGGCCTCGTCGATCGCAATCAGCGCGAGCGGGACCCCGGCAATCAGGCGCCGGAAAGCGCTCGTCGTCGCGCGTTCCGGTGCGACGTAAAGGAGGTCGAGATCGCCTGCGCGAAGTCGCGACACGGTGTCCGCATTGCCGCTGTCGGCAGACGTCAGCGATGCCGCACGAATCCCCAGCGCGTCGGCCGAGCGGATCTGGTCGTGCATCAGAGCGATCAGCGGGGAGACCACTAGCGCTGTTCCTTCCCGGGCGAGCGCTGGAAGCTGGTAGCAGAGCGATTTTCCCGCGCCGGTCGGCATCACTGCGAGCGAGTGGCGGCCTTCCATCACACGCTCGACGACCTGTTCCTGCACCCCGCGAAAGGCGCGGAATCCGAAGACATTTCCAAGAATCTCGTGACACGTGCCGGTCACATACACTCCCGCATCTGCTGTGACCGAGCGTACTTCAAGGCTGCCGGAACGCCGGCATCAGGTAAACCCAGCAGGTTTTCATTCCGCGGCTTCCGCCGCTTCTTCCAACCTCTCGGCGGCCTGGCGGTACCACATATCAGCATAGATTCCGCCGCGGTCGAGCAGCTGTTCGTGGGTTCCGCTTTCGGCGACGCATCCTTCGTCGAGGACGAGAATCACGTCGGAGTTGACGACGGTCGAAAGGCGGTGGGCGATGGTGATCGTCGTCCGGTCGCGAGCCAGCCGGTCGAGCGTCGAAAGGATTGCGTCCTCGGTCTTGCTGTCGAGCGCGCTGGTGGCCTCGTCGAGAATCAGGATCGGCGGGTTCTTGAGCAATGTCCGGGCGATCGCGACGCGTTGCTTCTCGCCCCCCGACAGCTTCAGCCCGCGCTCGCCGACCATCGACTCATATTTGCCGGGTAGCGACTCGACGAAGCCGTCAATCGCCGCGCCTTTCGCCGCCTCCTCGACCTGCTGCCGGGTCGCGCCTTCGGCTCCGTAGCCGATGTTGTAGCCGATCGTGTCGTTGAACAGGACGGTGTCCTGCGGGACGATGCCGATCGCTTCGCGAAGGCTCGCCTGCATGACGTGCGCGATATCCTCGCCGTCGATGCAGATTCGTCCTCCGGTCGGGTCGTAGAAGCGATAGAGCAGCCGCGCGATCGTCGACTTGCCCGCGCCCGAAGGGCCGACGATCGCCAGCCGCGTCCCCGGCGGCGCATCGAAGCTCAACCCTTTCAGAATCTCGCGGCTCGGCTCGTAACCGAAATGCACGTCCTCGAACCGGACATGCCCGCCTTTCACGTGAAGCGGCGCGGCGTCGGGCGAGTCCTTGATCTCGGCGGGCGTGTCGACGAGCGAGAACATCGCTTCCATGTCGATCAGGCCCTGGCGGATCGTCCGATAGACCCAGCCGAGCATGTCCAGCGGCCGGAACAGCTGCATGAGCATCGTATTGATGAAGACGACATCGCCCGGAGTGAACCGGCCGCGGCTCCAGCCCCACACGGTGAAGATCATCGCCCCGGCCATCATCAGGTTGGTGATGAAGGACTGGCCGATGTTGAGCCACGCGAGCGAGACCTCGTTGCGGACCGTCGCCCGGGCGAACTGGCCGACAGCCTGGTCGTAGCGGCGAGCCTCGCGCTCCTCCGCGCTGAAATATTTGACGGTCTCGTAGTTGAGCAGGGAATCGACCGCTCGCCCGATCGCGCGATTGTCGACTTCGTTCATCTCGCGCTGGAGGTTCGCGCGCCACTCGGTCACTCGCCGGGTGAAGCTGATGTAGACGACGACCATCGCCAGGGTCGCGGCCACCAGCCCCGCGCCGAACTTGATGAAGAAGATGACGCAGGTGGCGGTCAGCTCGATCAAGGTCGGGCCGATGTTGAACAGCAGGAAATAGAGCATCATGTCGATGCTCTTCGTCCCGCGCTCGACGACCTTGGTCAGCGACCCGGTCCGCCGTTCCAGGTGGAATCGCAGCGACAGCGAATGAATGTGGCGGAACACCTGCCCGGCGAGCCGCCGAGCGGCGTCCTGCCCGACTTTCTCGAAGACCGCATTTCGCAGGTTGTCCGAAAGGACTCCCGCGAACCGGGCGGCGGCATAAGCGAGCACCAGTGCAGCGACGATTTCGAAAGCGTCGGCGGTCCCCCGCCCCGACATGCGGTCGATGACCGCCTTGTAGGCGAAGGGCATCGCAAGAACCGCTGCCTTGCCGGCGAGGACCAGGACGACCGCGGCGACGACCCGGGCCTTCAGCTCGGTCTCGCCTTTCGGCCAGAGCATCGGCAGGAATCGAATCAGCGGAGCGAAGGTACCAATTTCCGCCTTCTTCGAATTTGCCGCTGCCGCCATCGCCTGTAGGTAGGGGCCGCCGCCGCGGCGGGCAAACGCGAGCCGCCGCATTTGCACCGAAAGATTTGGAACCGCAGATTTTTTGAGCGGTTTTCGAATTAAACGCAACGACGGGTAAATCATCATGGAAGCGGGCTATTTTCTCATCGCGATCCTCGGGTGCGCCGACGGCTCGACCCAGTGCACGCCGGTGATGACAGTGCCGACCCGCTATGAAAGCGAAGCGGCCTGCGCCGCCGCGGCTCCCGCTACGCTGATGAAGCATACCAACTTCGACTTCCCGAGCCTCCTTGCCGAATGCCGGCCCGAAAAGCCGCGGGCCTCCGCGGACAGAGACCAGAAGCTCCGCGGAAGCGACACGCGGAGAGGCTGACATGGCCGACGAAACCGACGTCCTCATCCCAAGGCATGAGGAGGCGAAGGACGACCTTCCCGGGAGCGAAGCGAGGCTCGATCCGAAGCCCGAGTGGCATCCGCGCTATCCGGGTTCCGGACGGCTGAAAGACAAGGTCGCGCTCGTCACCGGAGCCGACAGCGGCATCGGCCGGGCCGTGGCGGCGCTGTTCGCGCGCGAAGGCGCGGACGTCGCGATCGCCTATCTCTGCGAAGATGAGGATGCGAAGAAAACGAAGGAGATCGTCGAAAGCGAAGGGCGAAAGGCGATCCTTCTCCGCGGCGATATCGGCAGCAAGGACTATTGCGACGAAGCCGTCCGGAAGACCGTCGATGAGCTCGGAGGGCTCGACATCCTCGTCAACAATGCCGGCGAGCAGCATTGGGACAAGGACATCACCGACATCAGCGAGGACCAGCTCCGCCGGACGTTCCAGACCAACATCTTCGGCATGTTCTTCCTGACCCAGGCGGCGCGGCCGCACCTCAAGAAGGGCTCGGCGATTGTCAACTGCACGTCGGTGACGATGTACAAGGGCTCGCCGATCCTTCTCGACTACAGCTCGACGAAAGGCGCGATCACCGCCTTCACGCGATCGCTCGCGAAGAATCTTGCCGAGGAGGGAATCCGGGTGAATGCCGTTGCGCCCGGACCGATCTGGACTCCTCTCAACCCCTCGGGCGGCCAGCCGAAGGAAAAGATTCCGGAGTTCGGCAAGGACACTCCGATGGGCCGCCCCGGCCAGCCCAACGAGGTCGCGCCCTCCTTCCTGTTCCTCGCTTGCGAGGACGCCAGCTATATGACCGGGCAGGTCCTTCACCCGGACGGCGGAGACTCCACCTCCAGCTAGTTGACGCTCGCCCGCCGGCCCGCCGATAGCGGGCGCGATGACATCGTCGGCCGGATTGAAAGAAGCACTCGACGCGTTCCGGCGCGGCGACCTCGATCAGGCGCGCGCGCTTGCGCAAGTGGCAAACGAAGCACGCACCTCGCCACAGGTTCAGCATCTTCTTGGCCTCATCGAATGTCGAAGCGGTCGCCTCGCCGCGGGAATCGACTGGCTTCGCAAGTCCAGCGAGGCCGAGCCGGGCAACATCGGATACCGGGTCATGCTGGCAAGGGCGCTGGTCGATGACGGACGCGCCGCAGAGGCGCTCGACGCGGCTCGCCCCCCCGAGGGGACCACGCCGCCCGAGCTTGCTCTATGGAATGTCAGGGCGGAGGCCGCGGAAGCCGCGAGTCGCAAGGATCTCGTGCTTCAGGCCCTCGCCCGGCTGTGCTCGGCGGGGATCGGCGACTGGCGCATCTGGCGCGACTATGCCGAAGCGCTGGCCGCCGGGGAGCGATGGGCCGAAGCCAGCCGAGCCTCCGAGCAGGCCGTCCGGCTGAACCCCCAAGAGGTCGATCTGCGGCGAAGCCTGGCGAAGGCGCTGGCGCGCGCCGGGAAACACAACGAGAGCGCTGACGAGCTTCGCCGGTGGGTGGAGGCATCGCCGCCCGACGCGTTCAACCGGGTCGTGGTGGCGCGGCTGCTCGCCAACCTCGGCCGCAGGGACGAAGCCTATGCGCAGTTGAACGAGGCGGCGCGCGTGGCGACAGGGAAAGACTGGAGCGGGAACTCGCAGGGACTCCTCGATATCGCCGCCGCGTCCGGCAGGATCGACATCGACCTTCTGCGCGAAATTGGGGCGGTGCTCGAGCGGATGAGCCGGATGGAAATGCTGGGCGAACTGTTCGACGCCGCGGAAGCACGAGGAATCGAGCGCGAACGGCTCGGCTATCCAGCCGCCGCGGTCGCGCTTCGAGCCGGCGACGCCGCGGAGGCCAGGCGCCTTCTGTCGGCCGAGAGCCCGGGGGTCGATCCGCTTCGCTGGCACTGGATGATGGCGAGGATCGCCGACTCGCTCGGCGAAAGCGAAACTGCCTTTGCGGAAGCCGAGGCGATGAACCGGTCGGTCGAAGGCTATGATCAGTGGCGCCGCACTGCCCAGAGCCAATTGCAATGGGTGCGCGGCCTGTCCGAGACGATGACCGTGGATTGGGCTGCGAAGCTGAATCGCCTTTCGGGGAGCGAGCGTCAGGCCCCGGTGTCGCTCGTCGGCTTTCCCCGGTCGGGCACGACGCTTCTCGACACCTTGCTCATGGGGCACCCTGACGTGACGGTGCTCGAGGAGATCGAGTTCCTCGATCCCGTCGAGCGGATCCTCGGAAAAATCCCGGACCTGCCGGAACGGTCGGCGGCGGAGCTCGCGGAGGCGCGCTCGGCCTATCTCGACGAAATGGCCAAGCATCTGCCGGCGGATGCCGGACGCGTTGTCGTCGACAAGCTCCCACTCAAGCTCCTCGCGGTGCCCTATCTCCACGCGATGTTCCCGGACCTCCGCATCGTCTTCGCTCAGCGCCATCCGTGCGATTGCGTCCTGAGCGGCTACATGCAGGCTTTCGCGCTCAATAATGCGATGGCCTGCTTTCTCGATATTCGGGATGCGGCCAATTATTACGACGCGGTGCTGACCTTCTGGACTCGGGCCTGCGATGCGTTCGGGCTGAATTTTCGGACCGTCGCTTACGAAAATGTCGTCAGCGACCCCGAAGGCGCGCTTCGTCCGGTCATCGATTTCATTGGGCTCGACTGGCAAGCCGGATTGCTCGACCACCGCGCCACGGCGAAAGCGAGGGGAGCGATTAGCACGCCGAGCTT
>JBKPOU010000071.1:0-32633 GCA_046733255.1 Pseudomonadota bacterium | reverse complement strand
ATTCGAATGTTCGACCTGAACCTCGCGCGGACTCATCCGGTGGACAGGCACGACCTTGAGCGCCAGGGGGACGATCGCGCCAAGGCTGACCAGCGCCACCAGCGCGACTCCCAGGGTACGCAGGATCGGGTTGCGCGCGCGATCGAACACGGGCCCGAGGATCCATGCGATGGCGACCGCGCCGACCACGGCGAGCATTTGCGCGGCCGGCCCGGTGCGGGTCTGCCAGAAGAGGAGCAGCATCGCCGTCAACGCGACCGACCAGACGGCGAGCGTGCGCTTCAGCAGGTCGCGGTCCGCACGATTGCGCCAGCAAAGGAGCGCCCATCCCAGCGTGCCGGTCACCGGCAACGCCAGGATGAGGCTCGCCGCTTGCCAACCGTGGCGATAGACCGGGCGAGCTTCCCGGACGTGGCTAAGCCAGAGATATTTGACCTCGGGAGAAACGCCTTCCAGCCGGTTGAGGCACTGCGGCCACATCAAGGCGTGGAAGAGCGCGACGGTCAGCCCGGCCGCGACCGCTAGCGCCAATCGGTAGCGCCAGTCGGCCGGGCTCAGCCAGGCGAGCATGAGGAGGAGCGCGCAGGCGACCGAGAGCGATGACAGCCATACCGGCGACAAGGCGTCGCAAACCGGCCCGCGGTTCGCGTAGGAAACGAAGAGGAGGAAGGACAAGGCAAGCGCCCCGCCCAGGCTTACCGCATAGGCGGCAGCTCGCCGCCGCTCGTCGGGATCGACGACCCAGAACAAGGCCACCGCTGCCCCGGCGAGCGCGAGATAGATGATCATCTCGATCCCGATGGCGATCGACAGCGCCGTCGAAATACCGAGTGTGAGCCCGCCGCGGAGCCGCTTGGGATCGGCGAGACCCGCCATGCTGACGGAGAGGAGAGCGAGCTGCCAGCCGTGGTGATCGAGCCGTTCCGGCATGAACATGCTGTTCGTCAGGCCCGCGACGATCATTGCGATCAGCGGCAGCACGAACGCCCGCCCGTCGATCAGCCGCCGCGCCGTCAGCGCCGCTCCGAAGAGGAGCACCACATAAGGCAGCATCGGCGCGATCGCGGCGGCAGTGCGCTCGGCATCCGGTCCGCCGACGAAGGGCCGCGTCGCGAGGATGATCGCCGCGATCGGCAGGTCGACCACACGGCTCCAGTGGATGTTCGCTCCGAACGGCGGATTCAGCCGGTATTGCCTGAGGTCGAACCAGTCCTGACCGTGCAGGAGCGCGCGCACCTGCATCATACGCATGTTGTCGTCGGTGTCGCCGAGTTCGAAAGCGCGGATGTTGGCCCAGCGCGAGTAGAGGAACCAGGCGCAGAACAGCAGCCAGGCCCCGATCGTGATCAGCTTCCAATGCCGTTCTGTGAACGCAAGAATGCGTTCAACGGGCACGTCGTCCTTGCGCTTCAGCATGTTTCGCGCTGTAGCCGCTCAAAGGTAAAGAACAAGCGGCGCGCCGCCCTCACCGGACATCCCTTGATCAGCAATCTTCCCCCTCACCACCGAACGATGGTCGCCCAGCTGGTCCGCTTCATCATTACCGGGGCGTTCGTCACCGCGCTCGGCATCGGCGTCTATGCACTCGTCGCGCTGGTGCTGAAATGGCACCCGCAGCTCGGCAACCTGCTCGCCTACCTTGCCGCGACCGCCGTCGGCTACAACATGCACAGCAGCTGGAGCTTCCGCGGCCACGGCGGGGAGCGGACCCATGCGACCAAGTTCAAGTTCTTCGTCGTGTCGCTGATCAGTTACGGTCTCAACAGCTTCTGGGTCTGGCTCTTCTTCACCTATCTCAATCTCGGGGCGGCGATCCCGATCGTTCCCATGGCGTTCGTCACTCCGGCGGTGACTTTCCTTCTCAACCGCGAGTGGGTTTTCCGCTGATGGAGCGGATCATCTACGACCGGATGGCGGAGCTCGACGAGCTTCACTGGTGGTACCGGGCGCGGCGCGACGTGCTCGAATCGCTGATCCGCAAATCCGTCAAGCTGCCCCCGAACGCCCGCATTCTCGAAGTGGGCTGCGGCACGGGTCACAATCTCAAAATGCTCGAGCGCTTCGGGTCAGCCGACGGAATCGAGATCGACGCGGAAGCGCGAGCGATCGCAGAGAAACGGCTCGGGCGGACCATTGCCTCGGCCGCGCTCCCGGAACTGCGCGGGATCGAGCGCGGCGCCTACGACCTCGTCGCGGCGCTCGATGTCGTCGAGCACGTCGAGGACGACCGCTCGGCGATTGCCTCGTTGGGCTCCTGCCTGAAACCCGGCGGGACGCTTCTGCTGACAGTTCCGGCGCACCAGTGGATGTGGTCGGCGCACGACGACCTCAACCATCACAAGCGCCGCTATTCGAAGCGCGGCCTGGCTCGGCTGATCGAGCAATCGCCGCTAAGGCTCGACGAAATCGGATATTTCAACAGTTTCCTGTTCCCGCTGGCGGTCGCTTCGCGCATGGCGTCCAAGGCGCTTGGCCGCGGCGGAGGGGAGGACAAGCTGCCGCCCCGCCCGCTGAACTATTTGTTCGAGCGCGCCTTCGCGGCCGAGCGGCGCCTCATCGGGACGGTGCCGCTGCCGCCAGGGCTGTCGCTGTTCGCACTGGCTTCGGCGACCTGACCCAGGGTGCCGACGCGGTTGTCGGCCCCGGCGATCTCCTGGACGATATAAAGCGGCCGCCGCTTCGCCTCATTGTAGAGCCGGCCGATATATTCCCCCATCAGCGCGAGGACGAACATCTGGACTGCGCCGAGCACGACCACGACTAACATGAGCGAGGTCCAGCCCGCGACATTGTGGCCGGCGATCCAGGCATAGAGGATGTAAAGCACGATCAGCAGCGAGCCGACCGAAAGCGCCAGCCCCGCGTGGCTGGCGAGCTTCAGCGGCGCCGAGGAGAAGCCGGTCAGCGCGTCCAATGCGAAACGAAGCATCTTGCCGAGCGGGTATTTGGTCTCGCCGGCGAAACGCTCGTCGCGGTCGTAGAGGATCGGCACCTGCCTGAACCCGATCCAGGCGACCATTCCCCGTATGAACCGCGCCTGCTCCGGCATAGCGAGCAGAACGTCGAGCGCTCGGCGGCTCATCAGCCGGAAGTCTCCCGCATCGAGCGGGATGTCGACCTCCGTGGCCCGCGCCAGCAGCCGGTAGAAGCCGTGCGCCGTCGCCCGCTTGAAAGCCGTCTCGCCCCTGCGGCTTTTGCGCACGCCGAAGACGACGTCCGCCTTCTGCGAGCGCATCGCCTCGATCATGGCGGGAAGAAGCTCCGGCGGGTCCTGCAGATCGGCGTCGATTACCAGGATGAGCTCGCCTCGAGCGAGGTCGAGGCCGGCTGTGAGGGCCAGCTGGTGCCCGTGATTGCGCGACAGGTTCACGCCGACCACATGCGGGTCCGACGCGGCAACGCCTTGCATTATCTCCCACGTCCGGTCGCGGGAGCCGTCGTTCACCAGGAGGATTTCATAATCGTCGCCGACGCTTGCCCGGGCGGCTGTGCCCAGCCGCCGGTGAAGCGCGTCGAGGCACGCCTCCTCATTGTAGCAGGGGACGACGATGGAAAGCTTTGGCATCAATGCAAACGATAGAGGACTGACCCCGGTCCGCGCCAGACCTGTTGCATTCCCGTGGTCAGTGAAGGGTCGAAGGGCGGCGGGTCGACCAGCCAGACATAGTCGAACGCCTGCCGCGGAAGCCCGCTCAACGCATGGTCGATCGTCCACAGCGACCCCACCCCGCAGCCTTCGCGCCTGACGCGCTGCGACGGATCGGAGGCGAAGTGCCCCGCCGGCCGGTAGCGGAGGTCCAGAAGGTTCAGGCCCTCCATCACCCACTGGTCGTTTGAAAATCCCTGCTTTCGGACGACGACCATCGCGCCGAGATGGCTGTTGCGCGGAAGCGGCCAGAAATAGCCGCAGGGATCGCCGACCAAGGTGGCCACGCGGGCGCCCATGGGAACCTGCTCGAGAGCGGCAAGCTTTGCCTGCTGGTCGTTCGCGGCGATGGCCAGGCTCGCGGTCGTGCCGCCGAATCTCGCAATGCAAAAGACGAGGCCCGCCGCCGCCAGTCCTGTAGCGAGCTTCGAGGGAAGGCTACTGCGGAAGCGTATCGCGAGGAGCGCGACCGCCAGTGCATAAGGCACGAGCCGCATGTCGGCATAAGCGGAGCCGAAAATAATCCGCGGAAGGATCAAATAGCCGGCAAGGAGGACCAGGACGGAAAAGGCGAGGTTCCTCGAGAAGCTGAGCTTGCGGCTTACGACCGCCAGCAGGAACACGAGGCCACAGACGATGAGCGAGGACTTGTCCCAGGTCTCCCACCGGTCCCTGAGGGCCATTTGCACCCAGCGCCACTTCGCTTTCCAGTTGAACCAGTCGGCGGTCGCGCCGCCGTGAGTTTCGCTTCGCCAGGCGAGCATCACAACGATCGGCAAAGCCATGACGGAGGCATGCATGGCCGCCCGAATGCCCGCCTTGAACCAGGGCATTCCGCGGTCGTGCAGCCTGACCGCCTCGCCCGAGAAGCAAAGCAGTCCCAGGACGCCCCACCCGTATGTATGGCAGAAGAAGATGAGGAGGGAGATCGGAACGAACAGCCACCCGCGCAGCCGCGTCTTTTCGAGTCTCCCCAGCCTCAGCCACAAAGCGAAGGCAAGCAAAGCGAGCGCCATCGACAAGGCAAAATTGACGAATCCGAACAGGAAGGGATGGCCGTAAGCGAAGGGGAGAGCGAAGAAGGCCGTGGGCGGAATTCGGCCATGAACCTCTCGCGCCACCCAAAGGAAGCCCGCGACGGTCATCGGGGGAATTGCGAGCACGATCAGCTTCACCGCTGGCTCAAGCCCGATCAGCCGGCCGAGCGGCATCACCAGCAGGTCGACGCCGAGGTTCCCGATCGCCGCCCAGTGGAAGCCGTAATAGTCGCGAAGCCATGCCGAATGGTCGATGTCGAGCTGAACGCGGTAGCGGCCCATGTGGCCGAACAGGTCCACGAGCGGCGGGATCTTCGGGTAGAGCAACGGCGCCGCCGACAGGACCAGTACGAAGGCGATGAACGTAGGCGTTTCCCACCACTGCCGGGGCTGCGGCGCCTCGACTTCCTCCCGAACACCCGCTGCAGTCCTTCGTGCCTCGCCCATCCTGACGCCTCTGCCTCCAAGCAGCCTCGCATTCAACAACGATACAGGCTTGGCAGGTTAGCGGTTCGGCAACGTTCGCAGGGAGGCGGTTCCATGAAGACGATGCTATTGTCGGCGGCCGCCGTTGCGGCAGCCGCCATTTCTCCGGCCCTTGCGCAGAGCGCTGCGACCGAAGTTCACATAATGCAGATGCAACCGATGACCCGCACGGCGATGGTGCAGAAGGTCCAGGAGCATTTCGCGAAGCTCGACAAGAATCGCGACGGCTTCGTCACCAAGGACGAAGCCGACAGCGCGCGCGCGAGCATGCAGTCGGAAATGCACGATCGGATCGAGAATCGCCTTGCCGGCGACGGGGTCGGAATGCCCGACCGCGGAGCCGTTTTCGATCGGCTCGACGCCAACCACGACGGCTCCATCAGCCGCGACGAATTCACCTCCGCAAAGCCGCAGATCAACGAGCGGAAGGTCATCGTCATCAAGGACGGCGAGGATGGCGACACCCGGATCCGCATGCATAATATGGGCATGCGCTTCGGCGGCCACCTGTTCGAGATGGCGGACTCGGACAAGGACGGTCGCGTATCGATCCAGGAGGCGACCAGCGCTGCCGCGGCCCATTTCGACAAAGCCGACTCAAATCACGACGGGACTCTCACCCGCGACGAGATGCGTGCGGCCCACAAGGGCATGCACGGCAGCGCCGGGCGCCGCTAGGCGGGCTCGGATTCCTTCGAAGACGCTCGGCGCGACTGCGACGGGCGCTTTTTCCTGCCGGTGTTGGGAACCCGAAGCTTTTTCTCCGCCTCAGCCATATAGTCCCGGGTAATCGGCAAGGCGTGGCGGTCGCGGATATATTGCACCTGGTAATTGCACCCGCTGCCGCTCTCGAACATGACGATCCCGCCGGCCAGGTAGAATTCCCACATCCGGAAGAAGCGGGCGTCGTACATCGCCTCGATTTTTTCCCGGTTGTCGTGAACGCGCGTCCACCAGAGCCGCAATGTATAGGCATAGTGCAGCCGCAGCGTCTCGAGGTCGCTGACGATGAGCCGCGCCTTCTCGCTTGCGGTCGTCATCTGGCTCAGCGACGGGAGATGATAGCCCGGGAAGATCCACTTGTCGGTGAATGGATCCGGCTTCTTCGAAATGCCGAACTTCCCGATCGTGTGAAGAAGCATCACTCCGTCCCGCTTCAGCAGGCGCCTGCAGGACGCGAAGAACTCGTCATAAAATTCCAGCCCAACATGCTCGAACATCCCGACGGACACGATCCGGTCGAACTCGCCCTCGAGAACGCGATAGTCGATGAGCTCGAACTTCACGTGGTCTGATACGCCCGCTTCCTCGGCGCGCTCGCGCGCAACGCGCAGCTGGTCTTCCGAAAGCGTGATCCCGAGGACGTCCACTCCCGCCTGCTGGTGAAGGTAGAGCGCCAGCCCGCCCCAGCCGGAACCGATGTCAAGCACCCTTTGCCCGGGTTTCAGGTAGAGCTTCGACGCGATGTGGGCCTTTTTTTCCCACTGCGCCTGCTCGAGCTCGTTGTCGGTGTCCGTGAAATAGGCGCAGCTGTACTGCCGGTCGGAATCGAGGAAGGTCTCGTACAGTTCGTCGCCGAGGTCATAATGGTGAGCGACGTTGCGTCGGGCGCGCTTGGTATCGTTTCGGGCGAACAGCCGCTTGAGCGTGGTCATCCGCTTATTCAGCAGCTTGCGGGCGGGTCTTCCTTCTTCCCACGGATTGGATCCCATAATCATTTCGAGAAAGTCGAGGATCGTCCCCCCTTTGATGACGACGCGGCCGTCCATATAGGCTTCCCCGAAGCCGAGCCGCGGGTTCTTGAGGATCTCGAACGGGACCTTTCGATCGGCAAGGCGAACCGTCAACTCCCGGCCGCCGCCCGGCCCGTAGCTCTGCGGCTTTTTGCCGGGTTCGATAATAGTGATGCTGCCGGTCTTGAGCAGCTTGTCGATCATCGTCCCGATCAGTGACATCAAAACTCCCCGTCACATGCACTCACGGATGGAATTTAGTCACAGCAAGGCAATGCAGTCCACCCAAAGGCAGGGTAACCGTCAGATCGCCGTCTTTCGCTTGCGCTCGCTCGCCGTCTTCAGCTGGCCGCAGGCCGCTTCGATGTCGCGTCCGCGCGGAGTCCGGACCGGCGCCGAAATTCCGGCTTCGAAGACAATGTTGCTGAAGGCCTTGATCCGCTCGGGCGTCGAGCATTCGTAAGGCGCTCCCGGCCAGGGATTGAACGGGATCAGGTTCACTTTCGCGGGGAGTTTGTACTTTCGGATCAGCCGGACAAGCTCGCGCGCGTCCTGGTCGCTGTCGTTCTTGTCCTTCAGCATCACATATTCGAAAGTGATGCGCCGGGCATTGTTCGCGCCCGGATAGGCCGCACACGCCTCGAGCAGCTGCTCGATTCCGTACTTGCGGTTCAAGGGAACGATCTCGTCGCGGACTTCCTTGGTCACTGCGTGGAGGGAAACCGCCAGGTTCACGCCGATCTCTTCGCCGGCGCGCTCCATCATCGGCACGACGCCGCTCGTCGACAGAGTGATCCGGCGCTTGCTCAATCCGAGGCCGTCACCGTCCATCACGATGTTCAGCGCATCGCGGACATTGTCAAAGTTATAAAGCGGCTCGCCCATGCCCATCATGACGATGTTGGTGAGCATGCGCCCCTCAGGCTGGCTCGGCCATTCGCCCAGCGCGTCGCGGGCCAGCATGACCTGGCCGACGATCTCCGACGGCTCCAGGTTGCGCACGAGACGCATCGTCCCGGTGTGGCAGAAACGGCAATTCAGCGTGCATCCGACCTGGCTGGACACGCACAAGGTTCCGCGGTCGGCGTCCGGGATGAACACCATTTCGAATTCGTTTCCGTCCACGGTCCGAAGCAGCCACTTGCGCGTTCCGTCCGAAGAGACCTGCGCCTCGACGACCTGCGGCCGGGCGATCACGAAGCGGTCGGCGAGCCAGGGCCTTTGCGCCTTGGCGATGTCGGTCATCGAGTCAAAGTCGGTGGCGCCGCGGTTGTAGGTCCAGTGCCAGAGCTGCTTGGCGCGAAGCTTCGCCTGCTTCGGGTCCAACCCTTGAGATTCAAGCGCGTCGCGAAGCCCGTCTTTCGACAATCCGACGAGGTTCGTCTTGCCGTCCGCGCGGCGCGCAGCCTCGCTCCCGCGCGGAACAGGCACGGGTTCTTGTCTGCCTGCGATCGGCATCAGGGCGGTCTCGGCGCTCATGGCAGGCCGCGCATGTAGTGCCGGTCAGCGCGTTTTGCCAGCACAGGCCGCCGCCGCCGCGTCGATTGCCGAGGCCGCTCCGGCAAGCGCATAATGGTCGAGAATGCGTCTCCCGCGCCGGTCGCGGGATTCGACACGCAGCCCCTGGCCAAAGCGCGCTGCGTTCACGATCGCCCGCTGCTGCTCGGCATTGCGGCTCCAGCCCCACTGCCCACGTCCCGCCAGAAGGAAAGGCTGGGAACCGATGGTGGCGATCGCACTCGCACCGTCCCGGGCAGGCCGGCTCAGGTGAACATAGAACTGTCCCTGACGAGCGCGCCCGGGCTCGAACGCAAAGCCGGCGTAAGGCTCGGTGCCTGTTTTCGCCCACAAGCCTTTCGTGCGTGCTTCGCACTGCGCTCCGAAGTCGATCGCCGCCCAGCCCCCGCCGGCGAAGACGATGCGCGCCGCCTGCGCACCCGAGGCGCATATGGCGATGACGGAGGCTGCGATCCAAAAGCGCATCGGGCGAAGCCTAGCGCATCCGTTACCGGGCGATAACCATCCAAACTTGAGCGATGAGTTTCGATGTGGCATCACTTCGCTCGCTCGGTAAAAATGTGACCAAGGGTGGGGTCCGTGCACCGAGTATCTGCCGGACGTAATCGAGCGCGAGCCGACGGCGAATGACGTTCGCCGCCATATTGACGCGTGTCGCAGCCGAACTGGCGCTTTTCAGCGCGGTCGGTTTCCTGCTGTTCGCAATCAACGACCTTGCCGTCGACGCGATTTATTTCGGCCGCAGGCTGTGGCGATCCGCCACAATCTATCGGCGCTTCCCCAAGACCTTCGGCCAAACGCTCGCCGAGCGCGACGAGGAGCAGAGGTTCATCGCGATCTTCGTGCCCGCATGGGACGAATCCGCGGTCATCGCGCCGATGCTGAAAAGCACGCTCGACCGGCTGGAATATCGCAACTACCGGATCTTCGTCGGCCATTATGAGAACGATCCCGCAACGGCCGCCGCAATCGCGTCGGTCTCCGACGCGCGGATCGAGCCTGTGCTCGTCGCGTCCATGGGACCGACGACCAAGGCGGATTGCCTCAATCATCTCTACGACGCGCTGCTGGCTTACGAGCTGACGGAGGACAGGCCGGCGGTCGCGGTCGTGCTTCATGATTCCGAAGACGTGGTTCACCCTCTCGAGCTGACGGTCTTCAACAGCCTGATCGACCGGGCGGGAGTCGTCCAGCTTCCCGTCCATCCGCTTCCCGATCGTCGCTCGCGCTGGGTCGCGGGCCATTATTGCGACGAGTTCGCCGAGGCGCACGCCAAGGAACTGGTGGTGCGCGAAGCGATCGGCGCGGCGATCCCACTGGCGGGCGTCGGCTGCGCGATCGCCCGCGGCCCGCTCGCGCGTCTCGCGGCCATTCACGAAGGCCACCCGTTCGCCGGCGGAAGCATGACCGAGGATTATGAGCTTGGCCTGCGCATCGGCGCACTCGGCATGAAGACGATGTTCGTCCGGATGCCGGCAGTCCCCGGCAACCGGGGAGTTGTCGCCAGCCGGGGCCATTTCCCCTCCACCTTCGGCGAAGCGGTGCGCCAGAAGGCGCGCTGGCTCGGCGGGATAGCGCTTACGGGCTGGGACCGTCTCGGCTGGCGCGGAGGGATCGGCGAGCGCTGGATGCGGATGCGCGACCGCCGCGGGCCGATCGCAGCGCTGCTTCTCGTATCGGGCTATCTCGCCGCCCTGATCTGGAGCCAGATGTGGCTCGCGAGAATGATCGGCGCGCCGGTGCAGGTCCGGATCGACCCGATGCTGGCCACCTTGCTTCGGATCAACCTATGGCTTCTCCTCTGGCGTGTCGCGATGCGCGCCGTTTTCACGACGTCGGCGTACGGCTGGCGCGAGGGACTTCGGTCCGTCCCCCGGCTTGTGGTCGGCAATCTGATCGCGATCGCCGCTGCGGCACGAGCGATCCTGCTCTACATCGGCCGAAGCCCGCCTGCGTGGGACAAGACGCGACACACGTTCCCCCAAGACCTGCCGAACGAGGCCTGACTTGAGCGCTCCGGTCCGGTTCCTCGCGATAGTGGTTCTCGGCTGGGCGGGGGTGCGCACCGTCACGCTTGGCGCGGTGCCGGGATTCACGGTGAGCTATGCGAAGGAAATGCCGGCCGACACGCTGCCGCCGCTGGTCGCGACCGAGTTCCCGCCTTTGCCTCCCGTCGACCCGGGGGCGACACCGCCTTGGGCTTCGCAGCTCTATGCGGCGAACTATTCGCCTGCCCCGAACATCGCCCCACGCAATTATTATCTGCCATATCCGTACGTCATTCGGTCATCGCCTGCTCCCGAACCGATACCGCCCAGGCCGGAATGGCATCTTCCGGGCTCGGGCGCTTCGACCTTTGGACTGCAGCCTGGCGACGAATGGCAAGTTTCCGGCCTGGCGGCCTTTCCGCAGCGCCGGAGCAGTCCGTCGCAGAGCGTGCCGGTCCAGGTCGCGCTTCAGCCGCGTCTGGACCGTCTCCAACTGAGCAGCTGGGCCATGCTTCGAGGCTCGCCCAATTCCGACTCCCTCGCGACCGGAGGCACGCTCGGAGGGAGCCAGGCGGGAGCGAGACTGACCTATGCCTTCAACCGCTGGCTAGCCGCCTCGCTTCGAACGACAAGTCCCATAGGCGGCTCGAGCGGCGCGGAGGTCGCCGGCGGCGTTCGCTTCACGCCATTTCGATCGATCCCGGTCGCGATCACCGCGGAGCGGAGGCAATCGATCAGCCGTAGCGGCAACGGCCGTTCCGCCTTCGCGCTCTTCGCCGAGGGCGGGCTCTACCGCCATCCGATGCCATGGAAATTCAACCTTGACGCCTATGTCCAGGCCGGGATCGTAGGCCTCGACGGCCGCGACCTGTTCGCCGACGGGGCGCTCGCGTTCACGCGGCCGGTGTGGGGACGCTTCTCCGCCGGAATAGGCGTGTGGGGCGGGATCCAGCCAGGACTCTACCGGGTGGACGCGGGCCCGCGCGTCTCCTTCCGGATCCGCGACAATCTCTACGCGCATCTCGACTGGAGACAGCGCCTCGCCGGAAGCGCCGAGCCGGCGTCAGGCCCCGCAGTAACACTCGCGGCCGATTTCTAATTTTCCCTCCCTTTCCTCCCCTCCCCTCCGGGCGAGGGGTTGGGATGGGGGTTTGGACACAGCCGCCTTTGCGGCTAGTCGTTCGTCGGGCAGATGGACATCTACCTCCCCATCGCGGGCCAGTCGGTCAACGCGCTCCTGATCATCGCGCTTGGCGCGCTGGTCGGCATCTTGTCGGGCATGTTCGGCGTCGGCGGCGGGTTCCTGACGACGCCACTCCTGATTTTCTACGGAATCCCCCCGCCGGTCGCCGTCGCCTCCGCCGCGACCCAGATCACCGGGGCGAGCGTGGCCGGAGTTGCGGTCCACCTCCGGCGCGGCGGAGCCG
Source organism: Pseudomonadota bacterium (assembly GCA_046733255.1). Classification (GTDB taxonomy): domain Bacteria; phylum Pseudomonadota; class Alphaproteobacteria; order Sphingomonadales; family Sphingomonadaceae; genus Sphingomicrobium. The sequence continues at coordinate 20,798 of JBKPOU010000071.1, read as the reverse complement.
ACCTTCGAATGGCGGCAGTGATGACCGTAGGAGGGCTCTTCGGGTCGGCGCTCGGCGCGCTCCTGTTCCGGATGCTCCAGACGACCGGGCAGATCGACCTCGTCATCGGCTTCCTGTACGTCGTCCTCCTCGGCTGGATCGGTGGGCTGATGCTGTGGGACGCCGTTGTAACCCTCGGTTACATCAAGCGGTCTCCCGACATCCAGGCGCAGCGCCATACGAAATGGCTCGCCTCGCTGCCGCTACGCTGGCGTTTTTCGGTTTCCGGGCTCTACATCTCGCCAATCGCACCTCTGGCGCTCGGCCTTGGAGCCGGCATGCTGACGGTTCTGCTCGGCGTCGGCGGCGGGTTCATCCTGGTGCCCGCGATGATCTATTTGCTCGGAATGCCGGCGCGCGTCGTCGTCGGGACGTCGCTGGCGATGATGCTCGCGGTCAGCGCGTGGAGCACCTTCGTCCATTCGGTGACCACCCATTCGGTCGACATCGTGCTCGCCGGCCTGCTTCTCGTCGGCGGTGTATTCGGCGCCCAGTACGGCGCCGTCCTTGCCACCCGGATCAAGCCTGACCTGCTTCGGCTCGCTCTGGCGGTCCTGATCCTGCTGGTAGCGCTTCGGATGGCCTTCGGCCTCGCCTGGCGGCCGGACGAAATCTACTCGATCGCCTATCTATGAAGCGCCTGTCCGCCACGTCTTTGGCCCTTGTCTCGCTGGTGCTCCTCGGAGCGAGCAAGCCCACGCTCGTTCCCGACGTATCGGCCCGCAACATCGAGATCCGCTACACTTTCGCCGGCGCCCAGCTGCTGCTGTTCGGGGCCATCGTCTATCCGGGCGGCCGGATACCCGAACATACCCCCGACGTCGTCGTTGTCGTGAAGGGCCCTTCCGAGCCGATCATCGTCCGCGAGAAGCAGAGGATCGCGGGCATCTGGATGAATGCGGATTCGAGCCGCTTCCGCTCGGCGCCGTCATTCTATGCCGTCGATTCATCGCGGCCGATTTCCAACCTGGTGGATGACCGAACCGCAGCCATCTACGAGCTCGGGGTTCACAACCTCCAGCTTTCGCCGGGGAGCAGCGCGCTTCCCGAGAAGGCGCGCCGCTTCGAATCCGGGCTTCTCGACCTCCGCCTCCGCCAGGGCCTCTATCGCGAAGATTCGCACGGCGTGGAGATCAGCAACGGCGTCCTCTACAGGGCCACCATCACCATCCCCAGCCAGGTGCCGGTAGGCACGTACACGGCCGAAACCTTCCTGGTCGACGACGGCAGGGTTCTCGCGGCCGCGACGCGCGACATCCAGATCGGGAAGAGCGGGTTCGAGCGGTTCGTCGCGCTTGCGGCGCGGCGTCATTCGGCGCTCTACGGCCTCTTCGCGGTCTTCCTGTCGTTGGCCCTCGGCTGGTCTGCGGCCGCGATTTTCCGCCGTCGTTTCTAATATCTAAGGTAAATTTTAACGGCTCTGCGGTAGCGAAGACCCGGCGTATCTAGGGAGTTGGGGCTTCAGCATGGACGAACAGCCGAATCTGCATAAGTTCATCGACGAGATGAGCAGCTTCGATGAGGAGGCTGCGCCGAAGCAGCCCGTGAGCAAGGCCCCGGACCTGCCGTCGATCGGCGACGTTGTCGAAATCGCGGGCTCCGGCTCGCGGATCCGGATGCAGGGCGCAACTCTCGCTTCTCTCCAGAACCATTCCGATCCCTCTGTGGCCATGTCGGGTCAGGTGGGCAGCCAGGTGAAGATGGTCGTGGGCAATGCATGGCTGATCGCCAACGTCCGCACGCTCGCCTCGGACGACAAGGGCGAAGTCACGGCCCACGTCGACTTCCTCGGCGAGGGAAGCCGGGCAAGCTCGGGGAAGATGAGCCACTTCCGGCGCGGCGTTACCCGCTATCCAATTCCCGGCTGCGCGGTGATGCCCGTCACGACGGACGACCTTCGGGCCGTCTTCGCCGCCGACGACAGCCCGCACATCGAAATTGGCACCGTCTATCCGACCGACGACATCCGCGGCGCTCTTTACGTCGACCCGATGCTCTCGAAGCATTTTGCAGTCCTGGGATCGACCGGTACCGGCAAATCGACCTCCGTCTCGCTGATCCTCCACCGGATTTCGGAGCTCAGCCCCGAGGGTCATATCGTCATGATCGACCCGCACGGCGAATATTCGGCGGCCTTCAAGGGCTGCGGCGAGCTGTTCAACGTCGACAACCTCCAGCTCCCCTACTGGCTGATGAACTTCGAGGAGCATTGCGAGGTCCTGCTGACCACGCACGGTGCCGAGCGCGAGCGCGATGCCGACATCCTCGCCAAATGCGTGCTGGCAGCCCGCACAAAGGGGAAGGACGTTAGCCAGTTCGGCAAGGTCACGGTCGACTCGCCGATCCCCTATCTGCTTACGGACCTGACGACGATCATCACCAATGAGATGGGCAAGCTGGACCGCGCCGGCGACACGCTCCCGTACCAGCGGCTCAAGCAGAAGCTGGACGAGCTCAAGGCCGATCCGCGCTACACCTTCATGTTCTCGGGAATGCTGGTGTCGGACTCGATGCCCTCCTTCCTCTCGCGCCTGTTCCGGCTACCGGCGAACGGCCGGCCGATCTCGATCGTCGACGTCTCCGGCGTTCCGTCGGAAATCACGTCGGTCGTCGTCTCCGTTCTCGCCCGAATGGTGTTCGACTATGCGATCTGGTCGCGGACAGAGGCGCAGCGCCCGATCCTTCTCGTCTGCGAAGAGGCGCACCGCTACGTTCCGAAGGACGAGAATTCCGGTGCCCAGGCGGTCCGCAAGATCCTAGAGCGTATCGCCAAGGAGGGCCGCAAGTACGGAGTCTCGCTCGGCCTCATCACGCAGCGTCCGTCGGACCTTGCCGAAGGCGTCCTGTCGCAGTGCGGCACGATCATCTCGATGCGCCTGAACAACGATCGAGACCAGGCCTGCGTGCGGGCCGCGATGCCGGAAGGCGCTCGCGGCTTCCTCGACGCAATCCCCGCGCTTCGCAACCGCGAGTGCATCGTCTGCGGCGAGGGCGTTTCGATCCCGATCCGCGTTCGCTTCGACGATCTCGAGCCCGAAAAGCGGCCGGCCTCGTCCGACCCGAGCTTCGCGGCCCTATGGCGTGAAACCGGCGGCGAGGAAGGTATTATCCAGCGCACCGTCAAGCGTTGGCGCGGACACGGCAGGTAAGCGAAAGCTCACGACACAGTAGAGCTGTCGAAAAGCTTTACTAAAGTTAGCTGTCGACGGTTGATTAATCGCTGTTTACAATGCGGCTACTAATCAATCGGGGGCACCGGGAATGAAACGCTACCTTCTTGCTGCGGCTTCCGCAGCCGCGCTAGTCGCTACACCTGCGGCGGCGCGGGATCACTCCGGCTATTTCGGACTCGAAGTCGGTCCCATGTGGGCCGATGACCCGGATGTCGAATTTCCCGACGTCACGGACGGAAGCGACGACTTCAAGATCAAAAATGAGCTGGGTGTCGACGGTGACCTGATCGGCGGATGGGATTTCGGCATGGTCCGGACCGAAGTCGAGGCGGGCCACAAGTGGGTGCACCACGACAAATTCGTGTTCGACGACGAGTCATTCGACGCCGACGGCCACACGAGCGGCTATTCCCTCATGGGCAACGTCCTCCTCGACATCGGCAAGGACGACAGCATCAACTTCTACGCCGGCGGCGGGATCGGCTATGCCTGGATGCACGAAGAGATTCAGGAAGGAACCGACAACTTCTCGCTCAAGGACAGCGGCTTTGCCTGGCAACTGATCGCGGGAATTCGCTACCCGCTCTTCCGTTATTTCGATGTCGGCCTGAAATATCGCTATTTCGACGCCGGCAATATTTCGGACGATATCGAAGGTGACCGCATCAGGTCGGACTTCAAGTCGCACAGCCTGCTGGTCAGCCTGATCTACAATTTCAATACAGAGCCGCCGCCGGCACCGCCGCCGCCTCCACTGCCGCCGCCTCCTCCGCCGCCGCCTCCGGCGACGCAGACGTGCCCGGACGGAACGGTGATACTGGCGACGGATATGTGCCCGGCGCCGCCTCCGCCTCCGCCACCGCCGCCACCGGCGCCCGAGCGAGGCTAAGCTTGGGCAACAAAGCGGCGCGGCGGAGACTCCCTTCCGCCGCGCTGTTTTTATGTGAGATCGGCGATCAGGCCTTCTTTTCGCCGATAGACAGGAATTTCTTCAGGCGGGCGTTGAACGCCCGCCGGTCGGCCCCCGCCACGACGGAGCGCGACTGCAGCCGGACGGTCATTGGATCGACCGGCTGGCCGTTCACCCGAACCTCGAAATGGAGGTGGGGCCCGGTCGCGAGCCCGCTCGATCCTACGTAGCCGATCACCTGGCCTTGGCGGACCATCTCGCCGGCTGAGGCGGCAATCGTGCTCATGTGAGAATAGGTCGTCATGATTCCGGACGGATGGGCGACGCGGACCTGGCGGCCATATCCGCCGGTCCAGCCCGCTCCGACGACCTGGCCGTCAGCGGCTGCGACGATCGGGCTTCCCCAGGCTGCCCCGAAGTCGATTCCCGTATGCATCCGCGAGAAGTGAAGGATCGGGTGATAGCGGAGGCCAAAGCCCGAGGTGATGTGGCCCGCCACCGGAGTCATGAGGCCGGCGGAGCGCTCGGCGCCGCTCGCATCGGTGTCGAACCAGTCGGTCCTGCCGTCGGCGGTCCATTTCAACAGCTCGACGTCGGGGCCGTCGATCCTGTGCAGCGCCGCATACAGAAGCGGCTGGCCGGGAGCCCTGGCCATGACGAGATCGAACCGGTCATAGGGAGCGACGTCCGATCCCACGTCGATCCGTGTCGACAGCGCATGGAGATAGGCCGCGGCGACCTGCGGCGACACGCCTGCGTCGCGAAGCGACCAGTAAAGGCCGTCAACCACGGCTCCCTGGACGCGGATGTCGGATCCCTCCGACGCGATCACCGGCTTCGACGCTTCCTCAGGGTCGGTCGGAAAGCGATAGGCTTCCGGCTTGTCTGCGCCGGAATCGCCCACCAGCATCGCGTTCGCCTGGAATTGGTCAGCCGGCACGACCGCTCGCGCGAGCGCCGGTGAAAAAGGGTCGAGACCAGGCGTCAGCGCCAGGGCGACGGCGCACAAGACTGCAAGCGTCGCTGCGCCGCGGAACCAGCGGATCCCGACCGGTTCCGAGGCCAGATCGACGACCATGCTGAACTGCCCGGGAACAAGAGCGATTGCACGGCTGTTCGCCTTCGCGCGCGACAGCGCGGCTCGGGCCGACGCGGCCTTCCCTGTAAATCCGTCGAGCATGTCGGGCGAATGTGCGGCGAACAGGGTTAAAGGGTGTTTAAAATCGGAACCTTGCGCTTTGCGCCAGCAGTGCCACATTCCTCTTCGTGACGCGCCGTTCTGACGCATCGGTCCGGGCGATTCTCGGCCCGACCAACACCGGCAAGACGTATCTCGCGATCGAGCGGATGTGCGGCCATTCGTCGGGAGTAATCGGCTTCCCGCTTCGCCTTCTGGCCCGGGAAATCTACGATAGGGTCGTCGCACTTAAAGGCGAGAAACAGGTCGCTCTTCTGACCGGCGAAGAGCGCATCGTCCCATCCAACGCCCGCTATTTCCTGTGCACCGCCGAATCCATGCCTGTCGGCAGCGAGGGCGGCGAGGCCCGGGATGTCGCGTTCGCCGCGATCGACGAGGCCCAGCTTGGGATCGACCCGGAGCGCGGTCACGTCTTCACCGACCGGATGCTTCGAGTGCGAGGCCGCGAAGAGACGCTCATCCTCGGCTCCGACACGCTAAGGCCGATGATCCGCGAGCTTCTTCCCGAAGCCGAAATCGTCAGCCGCCCGCGCTTCTCGACCTTGCGCTATGCGGGAAGCGTCAAGCTTTCCCGCCTTCCCCCCCGCTCAGCCGTCGTCGCCTTCTCCGCCGAGCAGGTTTACGCGCTTGCCGAAGCGCTTCGCCGGTTCAGAGGCGGCGCCGCCGTGGTCATGGGAGCATTGTCGCCCGCTACCCGCAACGCACAGGTGGCGATGTTCCAGCGCGGCGAGGTCGATTATCTGGTCGCGACGGACGCGATCGGCATGGGCCTCAACATGGACGTCGCCCACGTCGCCTTCGCCGGCCTCGAGAAGTTCGACGGCCGCCGCGACCGCCGCCTCACCATCGCCGAGATGGCCCAAATCGCCGGGCGCGCAGGCCGCCACCAGCGCGACGGAACGTTCGGCACGCTCGGCCTTGGCGACCACAGCGCCGAATTCTCGGATCAGGAAATCGACGCGATAGAGGAGCATCGATTCCGCCCGCTCGACTTCCTCTACTGGCGCAACCCCGATCTCGATTTCACCGACGTCCGCGCGCTCATCGGCAGCCTCGAACGGCCAAGTGACGACCCTCTGCTTCGCGCTGCGCCTGAATCCATCGACCTCGCCGTGCTGAAGGCGATTGCCGAGGATCCTGCGATTGCCGCGAAGCGGGGGCTCGCGGCGCGTCGTCTATGGGCTGCCTGCGGGTTGCCCGACTTCCGAAAGGTCGGGCCGATGCACCATGCGCGGATGGTGCGCCGGCTATTCAGCTACATCGGCGACGGCGGCCATATCCCGCACGAATGGTTTGCGGCCGAGGTCGCCCGGCTCGACAACGTCAGCGGGGATATCGAGATGCTCGCCGACCGGCTCGCCGGGATCCGAAGCTGGGCCTATATCTCGCACCGCGCCGACTGGCTCAAGGAGCCGGTGAAGTGGGCGGAGCGGACGCGCGAGGTCGAGGCTCGGCTTTCGGACGCACTCCACGAGAGGCTGACCCAAAGGTTCGTCGACCGGCGAACCTCCGTGCTCGTTCGGGATATCGGCGCGCGCGGGTCGGACGCTCTACCGGTGACCGTCGCCGCGGACGGGGAGGTCAGCGTCGGGCCGGAGCCCATCGGCCACCTCACCGGTTTCGACTTCCGAGTCGACCCGGCCGCCAGGCTTGCGGACAAGAGGCTCCTGCTGGCCGCGGCCGAGCGCCGCCTGGGCGACGAGCTCGAGCGCCGCGCCAGCGCGCTGACCGAGGCGCCCGACAGCGAGTTCGAGCTGATCACCGACGCGGAAGGCTCGGTCGCGATCGGCTGGAACGGAAGCGTGCTGGCCCGACTCGCTCCCGGCCGCTCGATTCTCGAACCCGCCGTCCGCACCGCCCGCCCCCTCGATCGGCTGTCGGCGAACAGCCGCGCGGCTCTCCGGGCCCGGCTCGAGCGCTGGCTCGATGGGCAAGTCGAGAGCCATCTCCGGCCGCTCAAGCGGCTGTCCGACGTCTCGACCGATCCGGCGACTTCGGCGAGCGTGCGCGCGCTGGGCGCGATGTTGGCCGACGCTGCGGGCGTCCTCCCTCGCCGAACCGTGGTGAGCGCGATCGGAACGCTCGAGCAAAAGGACCGCCAGCTGCTGTACAGGCTGAAGGTCCGTTTGGGTCCGCTGGACGTCTATGTTCCCGCGCTTCTCAAGCCGGCAGCGCAACTTTGGCGTGCAGCGCTCCGCGCCGTTCGTTCGGGCGAGCCGATGCCGGACCTGCCGCCGGCGGGCGCTGCAACCCTAGCCGCCGATGCCGATCCGCGGGCAGCCGCTCTCGCCTACCGCCGTGTCGGGCGCGAGTGGGTCCGGATCGATCTCGCCGATCGCCTCGCAAGCCATGCGCACAAGGTCCGATCAGCCGGTGGCGACGATCCGGTCGATACGGAGCTCGCGACCTCGATCGGGCTGAGTGAAGACGCGCTTGCCAGGCTGATGAACGACGTCGGCTTCGCCCGCAAGGAAGGCGCCTGGCGCTGGCGCGGGCGACACGGTTCTCGAACCCAGCCGAGGGAACCCGCCTCCCACGCCTTCGCCGAGCTGGAGAAGTTGCGGCGCAAGTGAGGATCGACCGCTTCCTCCACTGCATCCGCCTCGTCAAAAGCCGGACTCTAGCCCAGTCGGTCATCGAGACCGGGTACGTCCGCATAGACGGGCGCCGCGTCGAGAAGCCGAGCGAGGTGGTGAGCGCCGGGAGCGTCGTCGCGCTGCCGCTTCATGGACGCACGCGTGTTATCAAAGTGCTTTCGCTCCCGGCCCGTCGCGGCCCGGCGAGCGAAGCAAGGGCCTGTTATGAGGAAGTTGACGGACAAAGCGCCGCGACCTAGCGAACTGGCAAAGGGAGCAACGCCAACATGACCTACGTCGTCACCGACGCCTGTATCCGCTGCAAATATATGGATTGCGTCGAGGTCTGCCCCGTCGACTGCTTCTACGAGGGCGAGAACATGCTGGTCATCAATCCCAACGAGTGCATCGACTGCGGGGTGTGCGAGCCGGAGTGCCCCGCCGAGGCGATCCTCCCGGACACCGAGAGCGGTCTCGAAAAGTGGCTCGAGCTCAATACGACCTTCTCCGCGCAATGGCCCAACATCACGCGCAAGAAGGACAGCCCCGCGGACGCCGATGAGCATAAGGGCGAAGAGCGCAAGTACGACAAATATTTCACGCCCGAGGCCGGCGAAGGCGACTAAGTTCGCCATATTGGCCGGATTTTTCCTGCGCCGCTTCCCCACAACTGCGGCTGCTGGCATATTGCCGCAATAACAGGGGAAAGCTTATGCGACGCATCGCTCATCTCGCGCTCGCCGTCTGCTGCGCGGCCTTGCCGTCTCTGGGCCACGCTCAGGCGGGACCGCTTCCAAGTCCTGACGAGGTCAACAACAGGGATACGCTGACGGTCGCCGGCGGAGTCGGGATAACCCCCGATTACGAAGGCTCGGACGACTATCGCTGGATTCCTGCCGGAGCCATCCGCGGGCGCTATCACGGTATCGGCTTCACGACCCGCGGCGCCTATCTCTATGTCGACGTCCTCCCGCGCGGGAGCGGCAAGTGGGACATCGAGCTGGGCCCGATGGCGGGACTGCGCTTCAACAAGCGCAGCCACATCGAAGACGACGTGGTTGAGCTTCTTCCCAATACCAATACGGCATATGAGCTCGGTGCATTCGCCGGGATCGCCTATAACGGGCTTACCAATCCCTACGATCGCCTGGCATTCCGAGTCGATGTGATGAACGACGTCGGCAACGCGCATGAATCGACGGTGATTAGCCCGAACATCGAATTTTCGACGCCAGTTTCGCGTTCAACCTACATAGGCGCGAACGTCGGGATGGAGTTCGTGAGCGGGAAATTCGCCGATTATTATTATACGATCACGCCTGCGCAGTCGGTCGCCACAGGCGGGCTTCTCGCTCCGTTCGACGCCGACGGCGGGATGAAGAACTGGAAGGCGGGGCTGCTCGTCAACCAGTCGTTGACGGGCGACCTCCTCCACGGCTTCAGCATCTTCGGGGTCGGCCAATATTCGCATTTGGTCGGCGACTTCAACGATTCGCCGATCGTCTCGGACCGCGGCAGCGCCGGCCAGTGGCTGGCGGCCGCGGGGCTTGCCTACACCTGGTAGCTCAGCGCCGGCTGAGCAGCTTCTCGACAATTGCGTCGGCGGCCTCGTCGGCGTCCATCTTTGTCGTGTCGATATGGATTTCCGGCTTCTCGGGAACTTCGTAGGGGCTGTCGATACCGGTGAAGTTCTTTAGCTCGCCGGCGCGCGCTTTCGCGTAGAGACCCTTCACATCGCGCTTCTCGGCTTCCTCGATCGGAGTGTCGACGAAGACCTCTATGAACTCGCCTTCCGGCACCATCCGCCGGACCATGTGCCGTTCGGCGCGGAATGGGGATATGAAGGCGGTGAGGACGATCAGGCCCGCGTCCGACATCAGCCTCGCGACCTCGCCGACGCGGCGGATATTCTCGATCCGGTCCGCTTCGGTGAACCCGAGGTCGCGGTTCAGCCCGTGGCGGACATTGTCCCCGTCGAGCAAATAGGTATGCCGCCCGCGCGCGACCAGCTTCTTCGCGACGAGGTTGGCGATCGTCGACTTGCCGGCACCTGACAGGCCAGTGAACCACAACACCGCCGGCTTCTGTCCCTTCAATGCGGCGTGAGTTTCCCGTCCGATTTCCAAGTGCTGACGGTGAATGTTGAGCGCCCTGCGAAGCGCAAAGTGCAGCATCCCCGCCGCGACCGTGGCGTTGGTCGCCTTGTCGATGAGGATGAACCCGCCCAGGGTCCGGTTCGGGCTCGTTCCCTCGACGGAATAGGGTTCGAAGACAATTTCGCGGTCGGTCGAGATCTCCGCAATGCCGATGGAATTGAGCCCGAGCGTCTTCGCCGCGAGCCGTTCGAGCGTGTTGACGTTCACCTCATATTTCGGCTCGTGGACCGTCGAGGTGACGGTTTCCGTGCCGATCTTCATCCAATAGCCGCGGCCCGGGAGAAGCTCGCCGTCGCTCATCCAGACGAGCGTCGCTTCGAACTGGTCGGCAGCTTCGGGCGGGTCGCCTGCCGCCGCGATTACGTCCCCGCGCGAGCAATCGACTTCATCAGCAAGCGTCACGGTGACCGACTGTCCCGCCGCGGCCTGCTCGAGATCCCCGTCGAAGCTCACGATGCGGGCGATCCTGGTGACCCGTCCGGACGGGAGGATCCGGACCTCCGATCCCGGCCCGACGCTGCCGGACGCAATCTGTCCAGCAAAGCCGCGGAAATTCTGGTCGGGGCGGTTGACCCACTGCACCGGCATCCGGAACGCCTTGCTCGCGTCGGCGCTCGCATCGATCTCGACCGAGTCCAGATATTCGATCAAAGTCGGACCCGAGTACCAGGGAGTCCTTTCGGTCCTTGTGGTGACGTTGGCGCCCTCGACGCCGGAAACCGGGATTGCTTGCCACTCAATGATCCCGATTTTCTCCGCGAAGGCTCGGAATTCGTCGCAAATCGTCTGGAACGCCGCCTGGTCGTAATCCACCAGATCCATCTTGGTGATCGCCAAAAGCACGTGGCGGATGCCGACGAGCTGGGCGAGGAACGCGTGACGACGCGTCTGGGTAAGCACGCCCTTGCGCGCGTCGATCAGCAGGATGGCGGCATCGGCGGTCGATGCGCCGGTCACCATGTTGCGCGTATATTGCTCGTGGCCCGGGGTATCGGCGACGATGAACTTGCGTTTCTCGCTCGCGAAAAAGCGATAGGCGACGTCGATAGTGATCCCCTGCTCCCGCTCCGCCGACAGCCCGTCGACGAGGAGCGCGAAATCGAGCTTGCCTCCATTTGCGCCCTTCTTGCTTTCCGCCTCCAGGAGCTCGAGCTGGTCGTCGAACAGCTGGCGGCAGTCGTAGAGCAGCCGCCCGATCAGCGTCGACTTGCCGTCGTCGACGCTGCCGCACGTGATGAATCGGAGCATCTCCTTCGACTGGTGGCGCGAAAGCCACTCGGAGACATCGCGGGAGACGAGCTCGCGATCCTGGTCGAGAACCCGCGACATCAAAAATAGCCTTCCGTCTTCTTTTTCTCCATCGACGCGCTTCCCGCTTCCTTGTCGATGGCACGGCCCTGCCGCTCAGACGTCGTCGTGAGGAGCATCTCCGCAACGACTTCCTCGACCGTCGCCGCCTCGCTTTCGACCGCCCCGGTCAGCGGGTAGCAGCCGAGCGTCCGGAATCGCACCTTGCGCTGCACCGGCTCCTCGCCGTTGAGCGGAAACCGGTCGTCGTCGATCATGAGGATTAGGCCATCGCGGACCACGGTCGGCCGAAGGTCGGCGAAGTAGAGCGGGACGATCTCGATCTTCTCGCGAAGGATGTATTGCCACACGTCGAGCTCGGTCCAGTTGGACAACGGGAAGACGCGGACGCTCTCGCCCTTGTTCTTGCGCACGTTGAAGAGCGACCACAGCTCGGGCCGCTGGCGCTTCGGGTCCCATCGGTGGTTGGCGGTTCGAAAGCTGAAGATCCGCTCCTTCGCTCGGCTCTTCTCCTCGTCGCGGCGAGCGCCCCCAAAGGCCGCGTCGAAGCCGTATTTCTCAAGTGCCTGCTTCAGCCCTTCGGTCTTCCACATGTCGGTGTGGATGGAACCGTGATCGAACGGATTGATGCCCTTTTCCTGCGCTTCCGGGTTCCTGTAGACGATCAGCTCGACCGCCGGGTCGGCGGCGATCTTGTCGCGAAGCTCGTACATCGCCCTGAACTTCCAGGTCGTGTCGACGTGGAGCAGGGGGAAGGGCAGCGGCGCGGGATAGAAGGCCTTTTGCGCAAGGTGCAGCATCACAGCCGAATCCTTGCCGATCGAATAGAGCATCACCGGCTTGTCCGCTTCCGCGACGGTTTCGCGGAGGATGTGGATGCTCTCGGATTCGAGCCTGTCGAGGTGGGTCGTCGGCATGAAGGTCAACAATCCATCTTACGCGCCGGAGTGCCAGCTATTTTTGGTAATAGTCCCGAAACCAGTCAACAAAGTCCGCGACGCCTTCGCGGATGCCGGTTTGCGGCCGATATCCGGTCAGGGCCTCGAGCAGTCCCGCATCTGCCCAGGTAGCCTGGACGTCGCCAGGCTGCATCGGCAGATAATTGCGCACCGCCTTCTTCCCAAGGCAGGCCTCGATCTCGTCGATAAAATCGAGGAGCTTCACTGGCGCCGAATTGCCGATGTTGACGATTCGGAACGGAGCGGCCGGGCTCAATGAGTCGCCGTCGGGCATCTTCGTTCGATCACCGTCCGGCGAGGGCGGCACCACCGGGATCAGCAACTGGATCGCCCGGACGAGGTCGCCGACGAAGGTGAAGTCCCGCTCCATGTCGCCATTGTTGTAGACGTCGATCGGACGATCATCGAGGATCGCGTCGACGAACCTGAACAGAGCCAGGTCGGGCCGGCCCCAGGGTCCGTAGACGGTGAAGAAGCGGAACATGGTGGTCGGGATCGAAAACAAATGCGCATAGGAATGCGCCATCGATTCGGTCGCTTTCTTCGTCGCGGCGTAGATGCTGAGCTGCGTGTCCGCTTTGTCCGTCTCGCCGAACGGCATGTCCGTGTTGGCGCCGTACACCGAGGAGGTCGAGGCGATCAGCAAATGCTGCAGCGGACATTCGCGGGCGATCTCGAGAATATTGAAGGTGCCGACGATATTGGCCTCAACATAGGCGCGCGGCTCTTCGAGGCTGTAGCGGACGCCCGCTTGAGCGGCGAGGTGGACGATGACGTCCGGCCGGAACTCGGCAACCGCGCTCCGTAGCTTGTCGAAATCCTCGAGCATCGCTTCGGTCGCGGAGAAGTTCGGTTTCTGGAGCAGCTGCTGGTGGCGTCGTCGCTTGAGCTGGACGTCGTAATAAGGCGTGATGCCGTCAAACCCGTGGACCGCATGCCCATGGTCGAGAAGCAGCTCGGCCAGATGATAGCCGATGAACCCCGCGGTTCCGGTGATGAAAATGCGTTGCATGCGCCTGCAGCTAAACTCCAATATTCCTATGAGAGCAGTTGGATCGGGAGGGCGGCGGCGGCAGTGGATCGCGTTGGCGAACGGAGTCAAGGGAAACGACTGCTCGCTTGCATTGGGGCCCGGGCTTCTAGAGGAGTGCGGCTGTTGTGCCGAGCGGAGGTCCGACGTTGACGAAAGAGAAGATTGCCGTCGTCGGACTTGGCTATGTGGGTTTGCCGCTAGCTGTCGCTCTCGCGAACAAGTTCGACGTCCTCGGGTTCGACATCAATCCCGAGCGCGTGAAGGCGCTTCGATTGGGCGAGGACTGGACGAACGAGATATCCGAGGCAGAGCTTCGGGATTCGACGCTTCGCTTCAGCGACGAGACGTCGGACCTGGCTGGGCACACTGTCTACATCGTCACCGTGCCCACGCCGATCGACAAGGCGCGCCGCCCCGATTTCGAGGCGATACTGAAAGCGTGCGAGATCGTTGGTGCCGTTCTTGAGAAAGGCGCCGTCGTCGTCTTCGAAAGCACCGTCTATCCCGGAGTGACGGAGGAGATTTGCGCTCCAGCCCTGGACAAGGCTTCGGGCCTTCGCTCCGGTATCGATTTCAAGCTCGGCTACAGTCCCGAGCGGATCAATCCCGGCGACAAGGAGCGTCCCATAACCGCGATCACCAAGATCGTCTCCGGTCAGGATCAGGAGACCCTCGACCGGCTCGCGGCCGTCTATGGGGCCATCGTAGACGCGGGGATCCACCGCGCGAGCTCGATCAAGGTGGCCGAGGCCGCGAAGGTTATCGAGAACACACAGCGCGACGTAAACATCGCCCTGATGAACGAGATTTCGAAAATCTGCGACCTCGTCGGAATCCGAACCAGCGAGGTGCTCGAAGCCGCGGGTACGAAGTGGAATTTCCTGAAATTCCATCCGGGGCTGGTCGGCGGTCACTGCATCGGAGTCGACCCTTATTATTTGACCGCCAAGGCCGAAGAGCTCGGCTACCACCCGCAGGTCATCCTCTCCGGGCGGCAGATCAACGACGGAATGGGCGCCTATGTCGCGCAGCGGGTCGTCAAGCTGCTGGCGCGAAGGGATCAGCCAATCCGCGACGCCCGGGTCGGTATCCTCGGCTTCACGTTCAAGGAGAACGTGCCGGACATCCGCAATTCCAAGATCGTCGACATCTATCGCGAGCTGCGGGCCTTCGGAGCCGATCCGATCGTCCACGATCCGGTGGCGGATCCGGTCGACGTCGAGCGGACCTATGGCGTCGGCCTGAGCGAGATTGCCGAGTTCGCGGGTCTTTCCGCACTCATCGTCGCCGTGCCCCACGATGAAATCCGGGCGATCGAAGATTCGCGCCTTGGCGATATGGTTGTAACCGGCGGGATCCTCGTCGACCTGCGATCGACCGTCGACGCCAGGTCGCTTCGGCCCGACATCGCATACTGGAGCCTGTAGTCCCCTCAGGCCTCGCCCGGACGGCGGCGGCCGGCACGCTGCCAGTGCTGCTTGCGTATTCCGCAGCGATCGAGCCAGTCGAGGACGGGATAGAGAAGCTCCGCCTGGCGCCTGGCGAGCGGGCGCCACGACAGGATGCCGCCCGCGGTCCACGGGATGAAGGGATTGCGCCGGCAGTAGGCCCAGAGCTCCACCCTCACGGCCGGTTCGCGCGATGCGGCGCGGGCGTGGAACCCGCAAGTGTCGGCGATCACGAGGGTGTTCGCCGGAACGCAGAAGCGCGTCGGCGGCGGCAATCCGAGCCGGGACAATTCGCCAGGGCGGATCCTGAATGATCCCCGCTGCGAAAGCGGATCGCCACTTCTCAGCACCTCAACGCTTTTTTCCCGCTCCCATTCGATCCGGGCCTCCGTAAGGCGATGCGAGCCGGCCACATAGGTGAAGGGCTGGCCCGATTCATGGACGTCGGTCAGGAACAGCCACGCCTTTAAAGACGGATGGAAGGTGTCCGAATGGAGCTCGATCTGCGGGTCGGGCGGCCCTTGCGAAACCCCGGACGAAACAGTCTGGACGTAGAATAGAGGTTCGCTCCGCGTCGTTGCGACATAGGCAAGCAACGCCCGCCACGGGCTTCGTCGAATGACGCAATCCAGCTCGGGAATTCGGCGGCGGAGGGCCGCTCCCAACGGAACCCTCCTGGTTATCGTATCCCCCTGCTGCTGCGATCGGCTCTCGAACTCGCCTTCGAGGACGCGCCGCTGGATGCGCGGAAAGTCTTCAGCCGGAATCGCGTTCGGGACGACAACGAACCCGTTACGCTCGAACTGCTCGCGGAAGGATTCGGGGACAAAGCGGGCCAGACTCGCCCTGCGCCGTCCCGCGACCGCGTGAGCCGCCTTTAACCGCCACACGTGGAGACCCAGCGAGTTCAACCGTCGCGATCCGAGGATCGGGTTGTCGCGAAACGACTTCGCGCCGGTGAAGAGTTCCAGGACCCAGATCGGCAATCGCCAGAATCTCGAGAGGGCCGAGTCTGTTCCCGCCACGCGATCCGCTAATCCGCGCTCAGCCGATGCGGAGGCGAAATGGGCGAAGCGAATCTGCACGGCCGTCAGGCGACCGCGCCGATCAGCATCCGCGCGTTGTCGGTTTCAAGCCCGTCGCCCGCCTCGAGCAGCATGCATTCCCCGGGCGAGGCGCTTTGTCCCGCCGAGGTCACTCTCCCCTCGAGCGGGAGGATCCACCGCCGCCGGTCCCGAAGGCAGTCCGAATGACAGTGAACGACCCGGAAGTGCGGCCCCGATACGAGGATGCGATTGTCCCCTTTCTCGAAGTGCTCCGTCGGCTCTGCGTACGGTCCGCGGTTCGCGACCGCGACGGCATCGTCGAGGTGCAGCGACCGTTCGCGGCCGTAATCGTAAAGCCGGAAGGTGGCGCCCGAATTCTGCTGGAACTCGAGCAATGAAATGCCACCGCCGATGGCATGAATCGTGCCGGCGGAGACGTAGAAGAAATCGCCCGCCTTGACCGGTCGCCAGTCGATCAACTTCTCGATCGAGCCGTCGAGTGCCGCCGCTCGCAACTCATCCTCCGCGACCTCGCGGCGCAGACCAAGTCCGATAACGGCTTCAGGCTCGGCGTCGAGGATCAGCCAGCACTCACTTTTGCCGCGGCCGAAGCCGCGCAGCTTAGCCTGCTGGTCGTCGGGGTGCACCTGGATGGACAGGTTCTCGCTGGTGAACAGATATTTCGCCAGCAGGGGCAGGCTGCCGTCATTGCCAAGCCAGATCTCGCCGATCCGCTTGCCGGCTGCATTCGCGAATGGAGGCGGCAACCTGGTGCGTCCCCACGGCTTCTCGACGAATCGCGGCTCAAGCTTCCTGACCGATTTCGGATTCGGCGACGCCGGTCGACGAAGGTCCTCGCGTTCGTCGGCCGATGGAGCGTCCAACTCGGGCAATGCAAAGTCGGGTGCGGAATCGCGCCAGGAGCGGACGTGGTCGTCGTTCATTGCGTGCCTGCCTTCGCAAGCAGCGGCTCGGGCTTCAACCGGCTGAAGGGCCCTTTCGGCCTTTTTTGGGTCCACTGACGCAAGTTAGTCACAGCAGGCAATAAATTGAACGGATGCAACCAAAGAGAAAGGGCGGACCGAAGCCCGCCCTTCCCGTACTGCGCTATGCTTAACCGCGCTCTGGCGCCGGAGGCGGCGGCGGAGGCGGAGGCGGCGGGACCGGGCAGGTCTCGGTCGCCAGGATCACCGTTCCATCCGGGCAGGTCTGCGTTGCCGGCGGAGGCGGAGGCGGAGGCGGCGGCGGAGGCGGCGGAGGCGGCGGAGGCGCCGCTTCGTGAGCCCCGAGCAACACGCCGACGCCGATCAGGCCGACGATGCGGTGTGTACCGCCGGAGTTCGCTTTCGACTTGTAATCCGAATAGCGGCCCTCGGCGCTCACATAGAACATGTCGGTGAGCATCTGGTTGACGCCAGCGCCCCACTGCCAACCGTTCACTTTATAGTGATCGTAATAGGCGCCCGGAGCCGAGCTATCGAGAGCGCCGGTAACCGGATCGAACGGCGTGAAACGCTTGCGCTGTTCGTTACGGACGTAGGCGACCTTGCCATAAACGAGGGTCGACGGAGTCACCATCGCGCCAGCGCGAAGCCCAAGCCCCCACTCCTGGAACGACTTGTGCTCGGCAAGCCCGGGACCGTCCACGGTTTCCACCTCGTTCGGTGCCCACCAATAGGTCACTTCCGGCCCGACCACGAAACCGCCGAGGTCGAAATCGACTCCGGCCGCGCCGCCGAATCCCCACTTGCCGTGGTGGTCGCCGTCAGCGCTGAACTGATCGTATCCGGTCTGCGCCTCAACCCGGAAACCGCGCAGCCCCTGGGCGTCCGCGGTACCGGCGGTCGCCGTCATCGCCAACGCGAGCGCCGCAAGAGCGCTGGTTTGGAATAGCTTCATCGTCATAAAACCCCTTTCTACTCAACTGACATATGGATTGGGCCGATTGGTCTCGACCGAACGTTACCGAGCATGGACTTTTTGGAACCCCTTTTGCTCACCGGTGACGCGGACCTTCTCCGGTCACTGTTACCCATTACTTAAGCCGTCCACTAACCTCGTATACATCAACGTTACCGGGCGAGACGCAGAAACTGCTGGTTGAGTTCCGCCCAAACGGTAATTTGGAAGGAACGTTGCCTCGGTGCCACACTTGACGCCGCCGCGATGACAACATGAAATCCGTCCGATCAGCAGTGAAAGCCCTCGCCCCCGAATCGACGTCCGACCGTGTCCGCCAGACAACAGTTTCGAAGGCTGTTCTCGCTATAGGCGTTCGTTTATGGTTCTAACTGCCATTGGATATTGACCTCGTCTATTGACTATAAGCTCCAGCTTGGCGAGTGGGAGCCAAGACATTGGTGGGATTAAATTTTCCGCAGAGGGGCGGCGGGGCGCTCGGCCCGTCGGCTGTCGCTGGCAAAGGGCACAAAAGCGAAATGGACTTTGAGAATCAGCGGGAATGCGACGCGTTCAAGGACGCCGATTCCTGGCCGCCGACCTCGGCTCCGAGCGACCGGGATTCGTCGAGCAAAGCTGGCCAAGGCATATGCCGGGCTATCGTCCCGGTTATCCTCAGCGGGGGATCGGGAAGCCGGCTGTGGCCATATTCGACCGAGGAGGCTCCCAAGCAGTTTTTGCCGTTACTGGGCTCCAAGAGCCTGTTCCAGCTGACGCTCGACAGAGTCAGGGACCGCAGCCGGTTCGCTTCGCCGATCGTGGTCGGCGGTGAGCGTCATGCATCGCTGTGCGAGCGCGAGCTTGGGGATGACCAGGATTCCACCCTTGTTCTCGAGCCGTGCGCCCGGAATACCGCAGCCGCAATCGCCATGGCGGCCGCCGTCGCTCGCGAGCACCATGGCGGCGATGCGCTGATCCTCGTCATGCCGAGCGACCATCTGATGGACGATGTCGCCGCCTTTCATGAGGCGGTGGGGACAGGAGAGGCTGCAGCGAGGGCAGGCAATATCGTCACGTTCGGAATCCGCCCGAAGAGTGCCGACACCGGCTTCGGCTACATCCAGGCGGGCGGCGAAATGCCGACCGGCGCCGGGGTGAGGCGTGTTCTTCGCTTCGTCGAAAAGCCGAAGCTCGAAATCGCCGAAGCCATGGTGGCGGACGGACAGCATTTCTGGAATGCCGGCATCTTCCTCTTCAGGGCCGATACGTTCCTGGAAGAAGCGATGCTTCACGCGCCTGCAGTCGCGATCGCCGCGCTTCAGGCCGTCGCACTGGCCGATCGCGAGGGAATACGGATTTCTGCAAATGCCGACGCGCTCGAGGCCTGCCCGAGCGAGTCCGTCGATTACGCGGTGATGGAGCATTCGGAGCGCGTAGCGGTGGTTCCGATGGCTCCGGGATGGTCGGACCTCGGCAGCTGGGACGCGCTTGCGGAACTGGCCGCGGCGTCCGCGGAGCTCGGTCCGATTACCGCGCTTGACTGCAATGACTGCTACATTCAGAGCGACGGACTTCAGGTCGCGGCGCTGGGGGTGCGCGACCTGATTATCGTCGCAGCCGGGCAACGTCTGTTGATTTTGCCCCGCGGACGGTCTCAGGAGATCAAGAAGCTCCTGTCTGCGATGGAATCCATCGCGGCGTGATGCTGAGGCTGCGGCCGTCGGCCAACCGACGGTTGCGGGGGAACGCCTCAACAAATATTGATTGTTTTTAGGGTGTTCCGCTCATGTTGAAGATACGAGAGCCGTTGTTCAAAAGCGAAGTGCTGTCGCTTCCGTCGACGGTGCGCGCACGGTTCGCGAGGGTCGACAAGCTCTTTATCCTGGCGGTGGTCCTGCCAACGCTGTCGGCCATTCTCTACTTCGGGTTTTTTGCTTCCGACGTGTACGTCTCGGAGGCGCAATTCGTCGTCCGAAGCCCCGACAAGCCAGCGACGAGCGGCCTTGGAGTGCTGTTGAAGTCGACCGGTTTTTCGAATGCTGGCGACGAGGTCTACATCGCACAGGACTATGTAAAGTCTCGCGATGCGCTTCGGGCACTCAACAAGAATGATTCGGTCGAGCGCGCCTACACCCGCGACGGGGTGTCGATCTTCGACCGCTTCAATCCAGTGGGGCTCAGCGGCACTTTTGAGGATCTCTACGACTACTACCAGGGCAAAGTCACCGTCGCGTACGATTCGACGTCCTCGATCGCAACCTTGCGGGTGAAGGCGTTCAATCCGGAGGACGCCCATCGATTCAATCTACAATTGCTCGGTCTCGCAGAGGGCCTGATCAATCGGCTCAACACGCGCGGCCGCAAGGACGTTGTGCAATTCGCCGCGAACGAGGTGCAGGACGCGCAAATCGCGGCGAGGAACGCAGCAGTCGCTCTTGCTGCCTTCCGGAATGGCCACGGCGTCGTCGATCCCGAGGAGCAGGCGAAGGCGCAGCTTCAGATGATCTCGAACCTCCAGGACCAACTGATCGGAGCGCGCGTCCAATTGCAGCAGCTTCGCCAGATGGCGCCTGAAAACCCTCAGGTCCCCGTTCTCGAAACGAAAATCGCGAGCCTTCAGCAACAGATCGACCAACAGTCCGGCAAGGTCGCGGGAAGCCGCCGATCGCTCTCGCAGACGGCGGTCCAGTATGAGCGGCTCGAGCTGGAGCGCCAATATGCGGACCGGCGGCTCGCGGCGGCAATGAACTCGCTTCAAGACGCCGAAGACGAGGCGCGGCGCAAGCAGGCCTATGTCGAGCGGATCGCCCAGCCCAGCATGCCCGATGAAGCGGCAGAGCCGCGGCGACTGCGCGGCATTTTCGCCACTTTGGTCCTCGGCCTCGTCATCTGGGGGATACTGAAATTGCTGGTCGCCGGCGTGCGGGAACACCACGGCTGATGCCCGCAGTTCCCGACAGCATCGGCCAACCAAGCCTCAGCCAGTCGTGGAAGATTCAGTGCCGGGTTGTCTGGGCCCTGCTTCTGCGTGAGGTCCTGACTCGTTACGGCCG
>JBKPOU010000070.1:0-28912 GCA_046733255.1 Pseudomonadota bacterium | reverse complement strand
CCCTCAGATTATAGACCGGCGCTTACCATTTCGTTGAACTCGGGGTTAAATCGATCCTAAGGTGCTGCCGATACTCGCCGCCTCGACACTCGGCTAGGCTCGCGCGCCGGCGAGTCTCGCCGCTCCATCCAAAATGAAAGTGGCCCGCCCCGGAGAAGGGACGGGCCAGGTGGCTGCACGGCGTGGGTTGTTGCAAGCGCTTCAATAGGCGACCGACTGCACATTCCACCGCCGTCTTTTCGATGTTCCCATGTGAAACAAAGCTTGGCGCGCTTCCGCAGTCTGCGGTGCGGGATGAAGCAGGCGCGTGTGAGTGTGCTGCGGCCGGTTTGAATCAAAAGGCCGCCCCCTCCCGAGCGGCCTGGGTACGCCAAACGCAGCGGGCGAAAGGAACGAATACCGCCATTATAAAAACGTTTACTGGTGCAGCCGGTTCCCGCGCATATGTCCCGCGTAGAGTGTGTTTCTCAGGGTGGAAAGCGGACAATAGAGTTTTCGATCAGGCCAAGGATTCCCCGATCACGTGGCGGCTATTGCCGATCGCCACCGCGCGAGAAGCGGCATACTTTTCCCCGTGGCCGCAACAATCTACGTTCTGATGATGACAGCCGACACAGGGCAGTGGTTCTGGTGGATTTTCATGTCGGCGCTCGCGGCGGTGAGCGGCTGGCGCCTTATCGACGCCGCGAAGACCGGGCGAGCTCTTGTGACTCGAGGATGGGGCTTCGGTCGCAACTCCGAGCCATTCGAATTTTGGTTCCTGACGAGCCTTTACCTGATTGTCGTCGCCGGCACGGCCTGGATGCTGACTACAGGACTGTCGCCTATCCCGTAAGGCAATGTCCGGAATGGTTCGAAAACGGACACGACGAAGGAGCTCCGAAACTCTCGCCGAGAGGAGCCGTGCTTACGCAGTGCTTCCCTTAAGCTCAAAATGGTCATCCTCACCTTCGACGGGCAGATAACTGGAGATCAGCGGACGTTTCTCCCAGTTGGGGTAGCTACTGTGGGAACGTCGAGCAAGGACGAGCAAGTTCCCCTTAGAGGTTCGACAGCCTCCCGCTCCGCCAATCCCTAATAATCGATCGTGAATGCGGCGAAGAGGTATCGGCCTAGCGCGTCGTAAACTTGCGGGAAGGTGTTGCCGTTGCCGAACCCGACGCCGACTGCTCCTCCGCCGATCGGCGGTTCGCGGTCCAGGATGTTGTTTGCGCCGATCCGCAGATTGACCCATCGAGAAGCCCGGAACTGCAGGGCGAGATCGAAATATTCGGCGGCGCTCAAGCGCGATGTCCCCGGATTGACCGGCATCTTCGAGTCCACTCCAGAAAAATGCCGCCATGCGCCCGAGATCCCGGCCCTCGATCCGAACAGGCTCACTCGAAGCTTGTGCCGCCATTCCGGCGTGGGAGTTCCGCAAATTCCCCCGAAATATCCGGCGCACTCGTTTCCGGGTCCTGGCAGATCGCGGTTGAACACCCGGGTTCCTGAAAAGCTTATGCCCAACGTCCCCAGCGAAGGCATCCTCCGCTCGTAGCTTCCCTGAACATCGAAACCGTTGGTGGTGAGGTCTATTCCGGCGAAGTTCCTGTTGGTGACGTCGATAAAGCCGGAACCGAGCCACAGCGACCCGGTGCCGGGAGAGCGATGGATCAGCGCACATGCCGCCGGGTCCTGCGGACGGTCGACGCCCGCGCAGGCTTCGAGCGTGGCCCGGAAGTCGGACGGGCCGATCAGGTTCTTGATCCTGATCTTCCAATAATCGGCGGTGACCGCGAGGCCCGGAATAAAGCTCGGCCGAAGGATGACGCCGGCGACCCAGGTATCGGCCTTCTCCGGCCTGAGGCTGGGATTTCCGCCCAAGAGCACATTGTACTGGCCCGCGGGATTACCCACGATGTGCCCGTATTGCGAGGCGCTGACCCCGGTTAGCCTGCATTGCTCGGCAGTCCAGGCTGGCATGCTGGTTCCGAACGGATTGGCGCACGGGTCAGCGCTGGCCGCGATGCCCTGCGATTGCGGGAAGAAGAGCTCGGTGATGTTCGGCGCGCGGACCGCCCGATTGTAGCTGCCGCGGATCCTGATGTCGCGAACCGGGGCCAGCTCGGCCTCGAGCTTGTACGTATCCGTATGGAATCCGTCGCCGGCTACGCGATAGTTCGAGAAGCGGTAGCCGCCCGATAGAGTGAGTTCGTCGATGACATCATGCTGTACGATCGGAAGCTGGATTTCGGCAAAGAGCTCGCGAACGTCGAACGTGCCGTGAACCGGCGGTATCGGGCCGCCTATTCCCGCGAGGTCGCCGCTCCGGAACTGCTCGTCGACATCGAAATCGAGCTTCTCCTTCCGATATTCTGCGCCGACGTTCAGCCGGACGCCGGTCTCTGCCCAGGGAATCCGCAGCCCGTAATCGTCTCCCTCGATCGTAAGGTCGCCATGCGCCACCGTCTCGTCGATAACGCCTCTCTGGAAGCCTGGAGTTTCGAGATACGCGAGAGCTTCGGGGGTGACGGATCCTTCCTGGAAGATATTGTACGGCACGCAGTTGGTGTCGATCCCTGTAACGACCGACCGGCAAACGATCGTGGACCCGGGCGTCCCGGGATCGACGATCTGACCGTTCGCGTCGACTGCCACTGCATCGCTCGCCCGGGCCAGGCGAGTGACCGAGAAATCGTTGAGGTAGGTCTCGTTCCGGAGCGTTCGTCCGAACTGGTAATAGGCATCGAAGGAGACGCCGGGCGTAGCATCGCCGCGAAGGCCCCCGACAATCCGGTAGTCGGTGTGACGGATGTCGTCGACACGGCCGCCGCCTTCGACGTTCCGGCGCATGACGTAGGTCAGCGTCTGTTCGACATTCTCACCGCCGTTCAGAGGCCCGGTGAACGTCCGTCCCGGGGCGCAGATTCGATCGCGCTGCTGCTGCGAGAGAAGCGCATTGTCGCAGGCGATTCTGTTCGTATCCCGAAAATCGCCGGACGGTGCGATCTGGGCGAGCGAATGGTCGTCCATGAACAGCAATTCGCCATAGGCCGAAATCTCGCCCGAGAGCCGGTGATCGGCGAAGGCTCCGAACGAATAGCGTTCGTCCGGCCGCTGGTAATAATTGTACGGAGCCGGATTGAAGCTGGTGAAGCCGGGAACGAACGAGTGTCCGCTCACCTGAAACAGGTCGATCGTCTCGAAGGTTTGCGGGTTGAGCTGGATGAAGCTTCCGTTGGCGGATTCCGACGGTCCGCCGCAGAAGAAACGGGGAATGTCGGGAAAGCTCGGCGGTTGGGGCAATGCTCCAAGTGCGCAGAACGAATAATCGCGCGTCGACTGGAGGATCGGATCCTGGCTGCGATAGGCCGCGAACGCGGTTACGTGACCTCGATCGTCGTCGAACGCAGCCCCGAAAACGCCCGTGACATCCTGCGCGCCTCCGTTCGTGCTCCAGCCGTGCGGCGGATAGAGGCCCCGGATCGCGTTCGCCTTGAGAATGTCGGCGTTCGTGTCGTTGTAGTGATTGAAGACGCTCGCCTGCCCGTCGAGGCGAATGCCGGTGAAGCTGGTGTCCAGCACGAAGTTGACCACTCCGGCGACCGCGTCGGCGCCATAGACCGAGGACGCACCACCGGTCAGCACTTCAACCCGCTTGATCAGCGCCGGCGGAACCATGTTGATGTCGGCGTAGGGCGACAGGACATCGCCAGGCTGCAGGCGTCGTCCGTTGACGAGGACAAGGCTGCGCGCCTCGCCAAGGCCGCGCAGGTTCACGGTCGCCGTGCCGCTCGCTCCGTTGGAAATACTCGCGCCCTGCGCGGCGAACGCCTGGGGAAGTGCGTTGATCGCGTCTTCGGTGCGCGAGACGCCCGACAGCTGGATTTCATGGCTGCTCACCACCGAAACCGGGCCGGCGGAATCGAGGTTCGGTTGAGCAAGCCTGGACCCGGTGACGATGATCGACTGGGCTGAAGCGGATGCGGCCTCAACCTGTGTCGGGGCGGGCGCCGCTGCGATCGCGAAAGGTTGTTTTGCGGCTGGAACGGCGCGGATTATCGCCAGCGCGCCCGAGGAGTCGGCCCGCGCACGCAGGCCGGTGCCTTCCAGCAACTCGTGCAATGCGGCCCCGAAGCTACGGCGGCCGCTGATGCCCTTGCTCCGGACCGAGCGGACATCGTCGAGCCGGTAGAGGATCTGCTTGCCCGACTGTCGAGCAAACGAATCCAGCGCCGACTTCAGCGATCCCGCAGGAATCGAAAATTCCCGTACCTGCGCTTTCGCTGGACTGGCCACAGCGATCAGGAGCGCGCCGCCAGCAAGCAGCTGGAAAGCTGTGCGCTTGCGAAGGATCGTTTGTCGCGCCCTCTGGATCACGGCCCCGAGCTCAAGCCGACACGGAAATCTTGTCGGGCATCGTGCGGACCTTGAGCCCGTAAGCGTCGTGCAGAAGCCGCGCGAATGCCTCGACGTTCCCCGCCTGGAAGCTCCCGCCGATACGAATCCCGGCGCTCCGCGAGTCCGCGATGACGAGTTGCTTGCGGTTGTACCGGTTGAACTCGCTGGCTGCATCGGCGAGCGTCACGTCGTCGAACATCAGGAGGCCGCGCCGCCACGCGAGGTGCCGTTCCAGCGCAGCTTGATCCGACACGATCACCGTCTTGTTGTCCCCGGCGACCGCGACCTGACCGGCGGTGAGGACTGCCGAGCGGGCTGGCTGTCCGCTGCCGCGGTCGTCGAGACGAACTCGGCCTTCGGCAACGGCGACATCGACAGTCCGCCCGGATGCGTGGACCGAGAATTTGGTGCCGAGGACCGTGATCGCGTGGTCGCCCGAATGAACCACGAATGGCATTCCGTTCAGCTTCGCGACGCTGAAGAACGCCTCGCCCGAATCCAGCCAGATGACGCGACGGCCCTCGCCCATCGCCGCCCTGATCTTGGTGGCCGTATTAAGCTCGACTTGCGTTCCGTCGCCGAAGCGAACCAATTTCCGTCCGCCGATATCCGTGGATGCCTGACTGACGGCGACCTCCCGCCCGCTCTCGGCCGGAAGATGGACGATCTGCAGCGAAAAGAGAGCGAAGACCAGCGCCATCGATGCCGCGAGCGCCATCGCGGCGTTGCGCCAGGTCCGCTGGCGGGGGCTCTTCCGCTCCGGCGCTCCAACTCCGGCTGAGGCAATCCTGTCGGCGCGTCGCCAGCCGTGTTCGAGCCGCCAGAAGGCCGCCTTGTGCAAGTCGGATTGGTCGAGCCAGTCGTCGAGGGCGGCTTCATCGAACGAAGACCAGCCGGGTTCCTCGCGGCGCATCACCCACAGCGCGGCCTGCTCTTCGATCGTGTCGTGACGGTTCACGGTCGCGGCCCCTTGCTTCGCCGGCGGAGGACCGATGGCCGCTGGATCCGACCAGACCCTCCCAGCATGTGATCGACGAGCGCCCGCATGCCTTGGGTCATCTGCTTCTCGACGGTGTTGATGCTGATCCCGAGCCGCTCCGCTGTTTCTCTCGTGGTAAGCCCCTCAACCTTCCGAAGGAGGATGATCTCGCGGCAGCGCGGCGGCAACTGGTTCAAGCCGGCCAGCGCCCGGCGCAGCTCGTCGCGGGCGCTCAGCTGTCGCTCCGCACCGAAGGCGTCCACGCCCCGATCGAACGCCGTCATGTCGGCGACGAGCTCGAACGAAACGATCCGCTCCCGCTTGGCGCGGTTGATCAAATGATTGCGCGCGACAGTGTAGACATATTGGCGTGTATGCGTCGGGATTGCGGCCCTGGCGCCAATGAGAGCGCGCTCGTAAATCTCCTGCCGAAGATCGACGACGTCCGCTGCGTCCTTCCAGTTGCGCCTGATGAAACGCGTCAGCGCGGGTTCGAGCGGCAGCACCGACTCGCAAAACCATCTGTTCAGCCTCTGCTCGTCCACCATGCGCTGGGTTGCACCTCGTCCACGAGCCGAGCCCGATTCATCGTGTCCGCCGCGGCCGGCATTACGGGTTTTGCCGCCTCGCCTGTCTATAGCATCAGTATCGGCGGCGCGAGCGATCGCAAGCGGTCCCGATGCGGGCTTGCCGGCCGCTCTTCTCCCTGGAGCCGCCGGCAAAGGTCGGGGGTGATGAAATGCTGAACGAGATGAGCGCTTTTTCTCGATACCAGACCCCCCGGCAGGGGCGCGAGACACCTTCGCAATCCACTCATCGCAGCCTTTCGCTTGCAATGAAAACAGAGTGCGAGAATTGCGGCCGGGCGCTTCCGGCCGACAGTCCCAACGCCCGCATCTGTTCGTTCGAGGAAACCTGGTGCGCCTCCTGCGCTCACGCGTTCGGCAATCACTGCCCCGGCTGCAACGGAGTCCTGGAGAAACGCCCGGCGAGACCAGCCCCGGCTCAACGATTTCTCCGCCGCGCCGAACTTTCTCCCCAACCCGGCGGACAGCGCCGGGGAGGAATCCTCTAGGGGAAGCGGCCGCCAGCGGACGCGGGCCGCCGGAACAA
This sequence comes from Pseudomonadota bacterium, assembly GCA_046733255.1. GTDB lineage: Bacteria > Pseudomonadota > Alphaproteobacteria > Sphingomonadales > Sphingomonadaceae > Sphingomicrobium. The sequence continues at coordinate 22,440 of JBKPOU010000070.1, read as the reverse complement.
GCCGGTTTACACTTCTCTTCCGCTCGCCCATGGCTCGGGTGGCGGTGTCGCGCAGCCGACATCGGTGTCTCGGCTTGGGTTGGGCGGATGGGCGCACGATCAAATCGTTCAAGGAACAGCCTCACCGAGCGTGAAGGCATGCTTCTCGCGCTCGTGCTCCGCGAGCAGCCGGTGACAGCGTACCAGGTCATGCGCATTTTCGCGGATTCACCTGTCTCGTCGATCAACACGAGCAAGGGACAGGTATATCCGGCGATTGGCCGGCTCCGTGATCGCAAGCTGGTCGAAGCGCGCCAGGTGGCCGACGACCGGCGCGGCACGGAGGAGCTCGAGCTCACCGCGGCCGGACGCGAGGCGGTAAAGCAGTGGGTGCGCGATCTCGATTCATCGCGAATCGTGCTGGACGATCCGTTGAGAACGCGGGTGCTGTCATTCGACGTACTCACGAGGCACGAAAAGCTGGAATGGGTCGCGGAAGCCAAGGCGCTCGTTCGGCAGCGCCGCCTGGAGCTCGAGAAATATAACGGCGAGGTCGAGCTGCCATATCAGGACCTGATCTACCAGAGCGCTGCGGAGTCGCTTCGGCTGAAGTCCGAATGGCTCGACGAGCTGATCTGCCGGCTGACAGCGGAACGGCGCGATGAAAAAGCCCATTAGGAAAGCGGGATTCAAGCAAGGCTAATTGCCAAGGGAACACGCAACGCGGGATGGATTTGCGTTGCGTGTTCCCTCGGCCCTCCAGATCTTCAATCGCCAATTTCGGACCGGCGTTGAAGATCGCCTTCGCAGCCAAGGACTCCAATATTTCTCCTCAACTACGTCGACGGAGGTGAACCTCCTTCGCTAGAAGTCGACGGTAAAGCCGGCGAACAGATACCGTCCGAGAGCATCGTAGACCTGCGGATAGGTATTTCCGTTGCCGAACACAGGCGGGATCACGTCGTCGCCGGCGATCGGCGGATCTCTGTCGAAGATATTGTTCGCACCCATCCGCAGGTTCAGCCGGTCCCCGATCCGGGCGTTCAACGACAGGTCGAAATAATCCTGTGCGCTGAGGCGCAGGTTGCCAGGGAGGATCGAACCTGGATCGTCGGCCCGTCCGCAGCCCGGGTCGAACGGATTGCCGGTCTGGGGGTCGATTTCCGTGCGGCAGTCCACTCCGGAGAAGTGCCGCCAGCGGACGGAGACACCGAGGCCGCTCGGCATGGTGAGGCCAACGCGCATCGTATGCCTCCAGATGGGACTGGGAGTTGTGCCCGCGAACACGCCAGGCTCGTCATCGAACGGCGTGCCAAGCGTTTTCAGATAGGTGCCGACGAAGGCCGCGTTGAAGGTGCCCAGGCCGCCGAGGCGGCGCGAGTAGCTGGCCTGGAAGTCGATTCCCGACGTGGACAGGCCGGTGCCTTCGAAATTCTGGATCGGCAGTTCCACGAAGCCGAGCTCGCCCAGCCAGAGCGATCCGGTACCCGGTGCGCGATTGACGAGCGCGCAAGACGCCGCGTCGCCGTTGAAGCAGGACTGGAAAACGCCGGCAAAGCTGGGCGCGCTGATCAGGTTCTTGATCTTGATTTTCCAGTAGTCGACCGTCACCGCCAGGCCGGGGACGAACCGCGGCTGGAGGATGACTCCGAGCGTGTAGGTATCCGCCTTTTCGGGCAGAAGGTTCGGGTTACCGCTGAACAGCCCGTTGTACTGGTTCGCCGGATTGGGCGCGATATTGCCGTACTGTGCGGCTGTCACTCCGGTCAGCTGGCACTGAGCGAACGTCGCGCCGCCTGCGACGATGCCGTTCGCCCCGACCGCACCGGCGCATGGGTCGACAATTCCGGATAAGCCGAGCTGCGTCGGCGTGAACAGCTCGACGATGTTCGGCGCGCGAACGGCCCGGTTGTAGCTGCCGCGGAGCCGGATGTCCGGGATCGGCGCCAGCTCTGCCTGGATCTTGTAGGTGTCGGTGTTGAAGCTGTTGTCGGCGACATGATAGTTTGAGAACCGGTAGCCTGCCGACACCGTGAAATCCTCGATGAAGTTATGCTGCACGATCGGCAACTGGACTTCGGCAAACAACTCGCGGACGTCGAACTGACCTTCGACCGGCAGAGTCGGTCCGCCGCTTCCGGCGATGTCGCCGGAGCTGAAGACGTCGTCGACACGGAAATCGAGACGCTCCCGACGGTATTCGGCGCCGACGTTCACGCCCACTCCGTCTTCGGCCCACGGCACCCGCCAGCCATATTCGTCGCCGGAAATCGTGGCGTCGACGTGAGCCACGGTTTCCTGGATCAGGCCGCGCTGGAAGCCGGGGGTCGATAGGTAATCCAGCGCGCCCTGAGTCACTCCTCCAGCCTGGAAGATGTTGTACGGAACGCAGTTCGGATCGATGCCGGTGAAGGCTGCGCGGCAGACGATGGTCGCTCCGGGAGTTCCGCGAGGCACGATTTGCCCGTCCAGTACCGCGACCGCGTCGAGCGCGCGTTCCAGGCGGGTCACCGAGAACTGGTTCGCGTTGCGGTAATTGCGTGTCGTCTGCCCAAACTGGAAATATGAGTCGTAGGAAATGCCGCGGGCCGCATCGCCGCGCATGCCGCCGACGATCCGGAAGGCGTTGTGGTTGATGAGGTCGGTACGGCCGCCGCCTTCGACGTTGCGCCGGCCGACGTAGACAAACGCCTGCTCCACATCCGCCATTCCGTTCAGTGGAGTGACGAACGTCGTCTTGTCGCCGAAGGGACCGGTTATGCAGAGCCGGTCGGCTTGCTCCTGCGTAAGGAGCGCGTTGTCGCAAGCGATACTGTTGGTTTCGAAAAAGTCGCCGGACGGCGCGATCACTGCGTCCGAGGTATCGTCCATGAACATCATCTCGGCGTAGGGCTTGAACGCCGGGCTGATCTCGTAATCGGCGAACGCCCCGAACGTGTAGCGTTCGTCGGGGCGCTGGAAGTAGTTGTACGGGTTGAAGTTGAACGCCGTGTAGTAATTGACGAACTCGTTGCCCTGGACCTGGAAAAGGTCGGTGAATGCCCCGGGGACAAAGGTCTGGGTCAGCGTGTCGAAGACCGGATCATATTGAAGGAACGTACCGGTCGCCGAGGTAGCCGACCCGCCGCATGTGAAGCGGCTCGACGGGTCGGCGTCGATATCGTCCTGAGTCTTTCCGGAGAAGCCGCAGAAGGAGTAATCGCGTTTCGACTGAAGCACTGGGTCCTGTGTACGGTAGGTGGCGTAAGCGGTGACGTGGCCGCGGCCATCGTCGAACGCTGCGCCGAACACGCCGGCGAGGTCCTGCGCGCCGCCGTCGGTCGTCCAGCCACGCGGCGGAAGGAAGCCGCGGGCCTCGTTGGCGGCGATGATCTGATCGTCAGCGTGGTTGTTGTGATTGAACACGCTGGCCTGGCCGTCGATTCGGAAGCCGGTGAAGCTCGTGTCCATGATGAAGTTAACGACGCCGCCCACGGCATCGGCGCCGTAAACGGACGAGGCGCCTCCGGTCAGGATGTCCACTCGCTTGATCAAGGCCGACGGCACGAAATTGATGTCGGCGACGGGGTTGAACGTGTCTCCGGCCTGGAGGCGCTTGCCGTTGACCAGTACGAGGCTGCGCTTGGCGCCTATGCCGCGGAGAGAAACTTCCGCAGTGCCGCTCGCTCCGTTCGAGACGTTGGAACCCTGCGTCGCGAACACCTGGGGAAGCGCGTTGATGAGGTCTTCCGTTCGGCTCGTGCCCGAAAGCTTTACTTCCTGGCTCGATACGACGGTGACGGGGCTCGCGGATTCCAGGTTCGGCTGCGGAATGCGCGAACCGGTGACGATGATGTCCTGGCTCGCCTTGACCGGCTCGCCGGCCGCCGAAGTGCTCGGAATCTGCGAAGAGCCCTCGACCGGCCCGACCGTGTCGGGAGTCGTCGGCACGGAGCTGGTGTCCGGCGGATTCTGCGTGTCCGGCGCGGGCGGCGGAACCTGGTCTTGGGCGAGAGCCGGTGAGGCGCCCACGACGAGCCCGCTGAAGATGGTGCCCGCCAGCAGGCTCTGGATGATCCGGTTACGCATTCTCATTCTCCCCTTCGAGCGACACGTCGCCTCATAGTTCGTATCGGACCACTAATGATTACGGCCACTTCGACGCAACGCGTTTTTGGTACGACACGGACTTTTCCTCTGCCCTTGTTGTACATCGGCAACAGGTCTCTGTGCCTCAACCCGCCGAGCAGATCCTCTATACACTTAAGTCCGTTTCGTACTATATAGAAGAATGAACATCCAGCGACAGACTTTCGGATCAGCGTCCCGTTCGGCCGAGGAAAATTGGAACTACCTGCCGCCGCAAGTGAGCGAGCTCGCGTGGCGCGAGCGGCAGATTGCCTCCATCGTGTACCGGCGGGGCTTCGCGACCGCGAAGCAGGTGCAGTTCGAGCTTGGCGAACCGATTTCGAACGGCGCCGTTCGATCAATGCTCGTGCGGCTGGTGGCCAAGGGCATCCTGTCCCGGCGCCCAGGCAAGCGGGGAGCCGGCTGCTCCGACCTGTTCATCGCGAGACTGTCGGAAGAGGACGCGCGCAAGCGCGCTCTCGCCAAGGTCGCGGACGATTTCTTTGGTGGCTCGCTGACGTTGCTGGGTGCCTGCGCAACCGAAATGACGAGGCAGGGTTCGCCGCCTCACTGACCCAATCCGTCATCCGTTGGGACCCGGGCCTAGGGAATTGGCCCGAGTTACGCGCGCGTCACGGCATGGCAATCCGATGCCTCCGTTCGCAAAGGAGGCGCACGATGCACGTCACGCGGACTGCGTTGCTGGTCCTGCTGTTCGCATCGGGAAGCGGCGGGGCGCAGGAGATTGTGAAAGTCCCGCAAAGCAAGGCGCAGGTCGCTCGGCCGGACGACCTTTTCTCCCTGCCGCCGGGTCAATGGCAGTTCGCCAAGCACCTGTGGGAAGGCACCGAACCCTGCACGCCATCGCAATGCGAAGCGGGGATCACGGTCAGTGACCTGGTCGTCAGCGTCGAGCATTCGGGCGAGTTCGTCCGGATCATCGCGGGACTGCGCGGCTGTGAATCCGTCGGCTATAGCGAAGTCGAAGTCGGCACAAAGCCCGGCAAGCCGACGTTCGGCCGGGTCCGAAAGCAGGTCGAAAGGGTCGTTAAGGGCACCGCCAAGACCTGCAATGCGACCGCGCCGGCGATCCCGTCGCTGGAGGCCGCACAGCTCTTCCCGAGCAGCTAACTAAGAGCCAATCCGATCAGTCGATCCAGCTCCAAATGTTGTTGCTCGAGAACGACCATTTGAAGCTGTACTGGAGCCGCAGGTCGTGGCCTGAGTTTCCGTCATTGTCCTCGCGCTTGCCCCATTGGAGCTCGATTCCGGTCATGATCGGATCGGCGGGAGTCCAAAGCACGTTCACCAAAGCGTAGTGGCCGCTCTGAAAGGCCGTCGGTTCCTGGAAATTGGTGTTGTCGACTTTGTCGAAGCTGTACCCGATCGTGGAGCTCCAGTTCTTGGCCCACTGGACATCCGCGAACGCCGAGAGGCCGAACAGCTTGACGGCTACCGCTCGCGGAATGGCGGTGATGACGCCGTCCACCACGGTCACGTCAACCGCCGGCGCGAGGTCCATGCCGCCGTCGTTCATGTAGGTCGCGAGCCCTCGTCCGTAGACCGCGCCCAGCTTCAGAGTGACGGGAGAGATATTGATCGCTGACGTGAGGTCGAGGCCCCAGCCGGTCTCCTTGCCCTGCGGCTCGTTGCCGGCGGTTCCCCGGGTCTCATATCCGACCCTGCGCAGGAGCCCGGCAAGACGCACGTGCCCCCAGCCCCCGCCATAGCGGATTGCGGCCGTGAAATCGGGAAGCTTCTCATCGGACTGGATGTTCGCGGCTATGTCTTCGCCGAATAGCCGGATCCGTCCCGGGTCGATGTCGTCGCTCGGATGCTCGAGCGCGACCGCTGCAGTAAACCCGTTCCTGTCGAAGAACGTCCACCGGACCTGCGGATTGCGAAGCCAGGCCATCCCCGGCGGCCCCCAATATTCGATGCTGTTCGGCGCGATGTCGCCATCCATGAACAAGGTATTCGTCTGGCCGGCCAGGAACGGTCCCCAGCTCGCGTACATGTGCCGGATCCGCATGTGCGTCTGGCCCGCTTCGTCGCCCGTACCGAACAGGTCGAACTCGAACTTCGCCTCATAGGGCTTGTCCGCAAGCGTCCCGTTCGCCTTCACTCCCAGCCGCGTCTGGCGAACGCTGAAGATCGACTGCCCGTCGCTTCCGAACTGGCCCTCGGTCGTCGGGATTTTCGACGGTCGCAATGACGCTTCCCAATCGGGATCGACGCGATTGAAATCCTGGATCGCATCGAGCTGCGTGAATCCGTAGAGCTCGAGATTATGGTCGGCGGAAATCCTCTCCCTTGGCGCGGGAACTGCCGCCACGGGCGTAGGCGCGGGAGCCGGACGCGTTTCCAGCGCTTCGACGCGCCGCTTCAGGTTTTCGATCTCCTGAAGCAGCGCCGCGCGCTCGTCCGCAGCCATGGGCGCGGGGTTCTGGGTGGTGGCGTTTGCCGCAACCTCGCCGGCGCCAGTCCTGGCAAGCGCCACTGACGGCCAGACCAGCAAGATCGCGGATGCGAACAGGGTTGCACGCTGCATTACGACCCCCTCGGCCAAAGCCATCGGAATTTCCCGATCCAACCTATGTTTGGACTTTGCCGCGGTCAGTTCGGGCAATCCCCGAGGCGCGTCATGGGGAAACGCGCAGTGCTACTCCCTGGCGGCAGCCGCGCGGAAGAGGATGAGGCTGATCGCCAAGAAGATGACGAACCCGAAGAAGCTCACCGTCTGCCCGATCATGTGGCCCCCGATTGTGATCGGGATGCCGACGAGCAATCGGTAGAGGCATGCGCCTGCGAGGATCAGGAAGATCAGTGCTCCGACGATAGACAAGAGCTTGCGGCCAGACATACCGATATTCCCTCCCGGGCCTGGTGTGAGTTTTGACGCGCGATACGGGCGTCGCATTTGGCCATCCGAGGCCAGCCGGAGTCCATCGGCGGAAACCCGGAGAAGATTCGCGGGAGACCCGTCGCACCCAACTGGCTGAGTTCAGCCGGAGGAGCGCTGTCCTTCGCTAGCGAGCTCGGCCATCTTCACGAGACGCTCGCTCAGGCGCAGGCCTTGTTCGGCGGCTTTCCTCGCGCGCCGCAGGTGATCGGCAAGCTCCCCTTCGAACACGGCCGAGCCGTCCGAGGCCTCCGAGAGAATCGCGACGAGCGCTCGGAAATCTTCTTCGATCGAAATGGCGAGGCCGGATGGCGGAGCCTGTCTTTTCAGCTCGACCGCCCGGTTCGATACATCGTCGCCGCTACTACCGTGGCTAACCACTGATGCTCCTGCCCTATCGGTGAGGCTGGATTGCCCGATCAATTTCGCTTCGACCGGGCATGTCCCGGCATGCGGTTACCGAGCCAACTCACTAGGATAAGTTTCTGCTTTACCGGTTGAATGCACTCTTAACGGTGTAGCGTTCTCCCAGACATTCAGTTAACGATTGCCCCGAACGGGAGGTCAACCGCGTAACTTGACCGGGGCAAGCTTGTGGTGGCCAACCGATGTGGGCTGAGCGTAGGTCAATAGTCGTTTCGGTGTGGTCCTCGAGCGCAATGCGATCGCTCAAAACCGGGCGCAGGCCGGCCCATCCTTTCGAATTTCGGCGCTGCCGTCTCCGGGACACCCCTGATATCTGGGCCGGTAGTGCACCGGTATGCGTTCGCCCATGAACCGGCTCGCCCCGATGACCCTCACCGGTGCGACGCCGTTTGTGTTCATCGTCGGAGCTCCACGATGCGGGACCACCTTCCTGGCCTCGCATCTCGCCCGGCACCCCTGGGTATGCTTTTCGAAGGTGAAGGAGCCGCATTTCTTCGCCGCCAACGATTTGCGAAACGTCGGCGAGGCGGAGCTCGAACGGCTGGTCCGAAGCGAATATCTCGACCGCTTCTTCCCTCACTGTCACGAGTCCCCCGTCCTCGTCGAGGCGTCCGTTACCTATCTCTATACGCCTGAGCAGCTCGAGCCGATCGTTCGGCTTTGGCCGGAAGCCCGGTTTATCGTCGCCGTCCGCGATCCGCTGCGGCTTCTGCCCTCGCTCCACCAGCGTCTTCGCTACATCGGCGACGAGACAATCGAGGATTTCGATCGCGCCTGGGCCGCGGTGCCGGAACGGCGCGCGGGACACCAAGTGCCTCGGCGGTGCGCAGATCCGCGGTTTCTCGATTATTGGGAAGCCGGGCGGCTTGGCAGCTACCTAGAGCGGCTATTCAACGTCGTCGGACGAGAACGCTGCTTCGTCTCGGTCTTCGATGACCTCGTCGCAGACCCGGCACGGCAATATCGGAAGGTCCTCGACTTCATCGGGCTTCCCGACGACTTTCAGCAGGATTTCACCCCGGCGCGCGAGAGTTCCGGATACAAGATCGAATGGCTTCAGCGGATCCTGAAACGCCCGCCGCGCGCTGCCATCTCCGTACTTGCCAGCGAGCAATATCAGCTGCGAGTCGGCAAGGGTAAAAATGACGGCGGCGGAGGCTTCGCGGCCAGGGTCCTGAGGGCCAGGAAGTCACTTCTCAGGTGGAACAGGGCGCCCGCCCCTCCGGTGCAAGTCAGCCGCGAGGTTGAAGACCATATGCGCGAAATGTTCGCCGAGGAGATCGCGCTTCTCGAAACGCTTGTCGAGCGGCCGCTCGGCCACTGGCTTGGCCGCGGCAAGGCCGAAGCGCTCGATTCGGCGATGCCGGTGATCCCAGAACGGTAGGGACAATCCGGATAGCCATCGCCGCCACTGCGCATAGGACGATCGAGCGGCCGCATTGGGCCCGAAATCGCTTCATCCCGCGAACGTCATCGCGCGAAAGGTGGTGAACATGGCTTCGACATCGAACACGAGGACGGCCGTGGGGAAGCTTGTCGAGGTCCTGCTGCCGCTGTTCCTTCTGGCATTGCTGATCGCTTTGTGCGTGCAACTCCTCATTCCCTTCGTGGGTCTTCTCCTGTGGACGATCATCCTTGCGGTCTGCTTCTATCCGATCCACCGCAGGCTCACGTCGCGGGGAATGAGCAATCGCGTGTCGGCGACGATCATCGGGATCGGACTTGCGGCACTGATCCTAGTTCCGACCGCCATTGCCGCGATCAGTGCGGCGAGCTCGGTCCCCGCGTTGGTTTCCGGCATGCAAAGCGGCGAGCAGCAGGTGCGGCCGCCGCCCGACCGCCTATTGGACATTCCAGTCGTCGGCCCGAAGATTCATTCAGCCTGGTCGCAGGCGTCGGCCGACATGCCGGCTTTTGCGAAGGAGTTCGGCCCGCAGCTTGCCAGCTTCACCCGTTGGCTGGTCCAGGTCGCAGGCGGAATGCTCGGAGCCGTGCTGGCGCTCGTCCTCGCAGTGATCTTCGCGGCCATCACACTTGCTTACGCGGAGAGCGCGCGCGCCTTCGTCCTGTCGATCTTCGCGCGCGTGTGCGGCGACCGGGAACATGCCCAGCACTATATGGACATCATGGGTGCCACCGTTCGGTCGGTCGCCAACGGAGTCATAGGCGTTGCCTTCGTCCAGGCTCTCTTCTGCGGCATCGGTTTCTTCGTGCTCGGGATTCCGGGAGCGGGAATCCTTTCGCTTCTGGCCATGGTTCTCGGAGTGGTCCAGGTCCCCGTAGTTCTCGTGACCCTGCCTGCGATCCTCTATGCATTCTCTGTGAAGACCACGACGGTCGCGATCCTATTCACGGTCTGGTTCATCATCTCGGGCCTCAGCGATGCTTTCCTGAAGCCGCTGATGATCGGTCACGGACTGGAAGTTCCGATGCCCGTTATTTTGCTGGGGGTGATCGGGGGAGTGATCGCCTATGGGCTCGTCGGCTTGTTCATCGGCGCGGTCCTGCTGGCGGTGGGATGGGTTCTGCTGCGCGAATGGCTGGATACGTCCGCGCCGCAAGCGACCGGCGACAAGGCGACGCTGCAAGCCGCCGAGTGAGTAGTCAGGACCGCTCGCGCTCGCTCGCGAACAGGCCAATCAGCCTTGCCACCATGACGGCGAGGAACAGCTGCCCGCCGATGACCTCGAAAGTCGCGACGCCGCGGGCGATGTCGGTGCGCGGAAGGAAATCGCCGTAGCCCAAGGTCGCGAGGGTGACGAAGCTGTAATAGATTGCGCTCAACTGGGTCACCGGATCGGGGCCGACGAGGCTTCCCGGCCAGGCGCTCTCGAGCGCCCAGTAGATCTGGCCGAAGAACACGCCTGCGAGGAGATAGGTCCCTAGCGCCGCATGGAGCGTCTCGCTGTCCACATCGCGCGAATTGACCAAGAAACTCAGAGCGCCGGCCGCGGCTATCAAACCGACGAGACCGATGAGCGCGGGCATCAGACCCGGGTTCAGCGGAATTAGATCGTAATCGGCCAGCCATCTGACCACGACCAGCAACAGGACGACCACGAACAGCGTGACTCGCGTGCGCCGCGTCGCATTCGGCATCACCGCCGCGAACAGGCTTGCAGCCAGCAGGAGCCTGATCAGCACGGCCGGCAATCCAAACGTCGTTACGACCGGCATCGCGATCATTGTCAGCAGCAGCGAATAAAACAGGATGGCGTAACGCTTGCGGTTGTAAGCCTGCCAAACAGGCGTGTCCTGGATTGGGCGTCGCACCATCTGCCGCGGCATATTCGGCGCGGCGTTTGGAGCCGCCAATTGGTATAACTGACTAGGGCGATGCGGCACGGCGCGCTTGCCTGCCTCCTAATGGATATCCCCTAGGCGTTCGGCGGAATCCCCTAATTCCCGTGCGCAAGGGCGTTCGCAATCCTGTCGGCCGCGATGAAGCGGCTATCGGCCTTGGGTTTCGTGTCGCTGCTTGGCGGCTGCGTTCAGGGGCCCGACTACGTCAAGCCGTCCGTCGAGGTCCCGCCATCGTACCGGTTCGCTACCCAGCCCGATGCGGTTGCGCAGTCGCCCGAAACAGCGTGGTGGACCGGCTTTGGCGACCGCGACCTCGACAATCTCGTCCTCGAAGCGCTTGCGAACAATCGCGACCTGATGATCGCGAGCGGGCGCGTCGATGAGTTCGCTGCAATCCTCGCCGGAACGCGTTCGCAGGCCTTTCCGCAGGTCGGCTATGGCCTGAGCGGCAGCCGCGCGCGAGCGAGCGAAGAAAAGCTTCCACCGTTCGTCAACCCGATGAGCACGAGCTGGACGAGCGTCCTGTCCGCGAGCTGGGAGCTCGACCTCTGGGGCCGCATACGGCGCGAAACCGAAGCAGCCCGAGCAAACCTGTTTGCGACGGAAGAAGCTCGAACGGGGGTGACGCTGACGATCGTCTCGTCGGTCATCGCGAGCTACATGACCCTTCTCGACCTCGACGAGCAATTGCGGGCGACGGACGCGACCATCGTCGGGCGCAAGCACACGGTCGACCTGTTCCAGACGCGCCTCGACGGCGGCTGGATCTCGGAGTTCGAGATGTCGCTCGCTCGGGCGGAATATGAGTCCGCGCTCGCCCAGCGGCCCTTCATTCTGCAGGCGATCGCGGTCCAGGAGAATGCCCTGTCTGTCCTCATCGGCCGGAATCCGGGTCCGATCGCCCGCGCCCAGTCGCTCGACGCGCTAAGGGCCGTGGCGGTCCCGGCCGGCCTTCCGTCAGAGCTTTTGATACGGCGTCCCGACATCCGTCAGGCGGAGCAGCAGCTCGTCGCTTCGAATGCGCTGATCGGTGCAGCCCGGGCCCTCTTCTTTCCGCGGATCACGCTCACGAGCCTGTTCGGCTTCGCGAGCTCGGCGCTCGGCAATCTGTTCACAGGTCCCGCAAACACCTGGTCGTTCACCGGCGACGTCGCCGGTCCGATTTACACCGGCGGGGGGCTGACCGCCGCGGTCGACCAGGCCGAAGCCCGGCGTGACCAGTCCTTCGCCAATTATGAGAAGGTCGTCCAGAACGCATTTCGCGACGTCGAGGATTCGCTTGCCGACCTGCGCCACAGCGCGGAGCTTCGTGAAACGCTGGTCCGCCGCGTCGCCGACCTGCAGCGCAGCGTCGAGCTTGCCAGGGATCGTTACGAGAACGGCTATTCCGATTATCTGGACGTCCTGGATTCCGAGCGAAGCCTGTTCAACGCGCAGCTGCAGCTGGCCTCGGCCCGGGGCGATTATGAGCGCGCGCTCGTGGAGCTCTATCGTGCGTTGGGCGGCGACTGGACGGCAGGAGTCCCCGCACCCGCCCTGACCTCGCCTGCCGCAAGGAACGGCCGATGAGCGAGCGGGATCAGGCCCGGCCGGAGCCTGTCGCGAGCGAGACCGTCGCGGCCGAACCACCGGCGAGCCCGGTCCGCAAGATCATCCTAGTCGTGCTCGCGTTACTGCTGGCGCTATTCGTCTATCACGTGCTGTCGGATCGCTTCACGCCCTACACGGCGCAGGCGCGCGTGGAGACCTTCCTGACCCAGGTCGCGCCCGAAGTTACGGGCGATGTCCTCGACGTCGGGGTGAAGGACAACAGCCCGGTCCATAAAGGCCAGCTGCTGTTCCGGATCGACCCGGAGCCGTACGAGCTAGCGGTCCGGTCGGCCGAAGCGAATCTGGCGGTCGCTCTCCAGGGTGCGGACGTTTCGGTCGCCGACGTTTCCTCGGCGCGCGCACAGGTCAGCAAGACCCGCGCCGATCTCGCCGCCAGCCGGGAGCTCGGAGGGATCGTGACCAATCTCGTCGGCAAGCGCGCTCTTGCCGAAACGATGGGTATCCGGGCCCAGGCCGACACCGCAAAGACCGTCGCGGATTTGGCTCGCGCGCAGGCGGACCTGCGCCGAGCGGAAGCAAACCTCGGAGCGCCGGGCCTCGCCAATCCCAAGGTGCGCCAGGCCTTGGCCGCCCTCGGGCAGGCGCGGCTCGACCTGCGCAACACCAAGGTGATCGCCCCCGCCAACGGCTTCGTTACCAACCTGCGCCTGGCCGCCGGCCAGTTCGTCACGCCCGGCCAGCCTGTACTCAGCTTCCTCGAAAACGGACCGCGCTGGATTTCGGCGGAGATGCGCGAAAACCAGCTGGGTAACGTGAGGCCGGGCCAGAAGGTTCTCGTCGCTCTGGACGTCAGGCCGGGCAAGCTGTTCCACGGGCGAGTACAAAGCATCGGCTGGGGCATCAGCCAGGGCGACGAAGCCCCGACCGGCCAGCTGTCGACTGTGCAGCCCGACCAGGGCTGGCTGCGCCAGCCGCAGCGCTTTCCGGTCCGAATCCTGCTCCATCCAGACGAGCTCAAGGATGCCAGGGTCGAGTTCGGACGAAGTGGCGCGCAGGCGAACGTGATCGTCCTGACCGAGGATCATTCGATCCTGAATCCGGTGGGCTGGCTTTGGATCAAGGCCGTCGCACTGCTCAGCTACCTCCAATAAGATGGCTACGGCGCGCGCCGAAGCTATTGCGGGACCCGACCCGAAGGTCCGCGACCGCACGAACGCTATGCTTCGCTTCGCGCTCGGAGTAACAGGCGCCTTCGTGCTTTCGGAGGCGATGGGCTGGTATCCCTCGTTCCTCGGCGCGATCCTCGCGGCCGTCCTGCTAGTCAGCCTTCCCGGTCCACTGTCATTCAAGGCGGGACTGGTACTGATCCTAGTACAGTTGCTGGCGGCGACCGGCGCCTATGCCCTTACGTCGCTGCTGCTTGGCGTCCCGATCGTCCTGTTCGGCGCGATCGGCCTAATCCTGTTCCTTTCCTTTTCGGTCATGGTCCAGGGGCGGGCCGTCTTCCCACTTCTCCTCCTGCTCATAGCGATCTCGACAATCCCGGTCGTGACGATGGTGACGCCCGAGCATGCCGGGGCGCTTCCGAAGGCGTTCGTTCGCGGAATGGCGGTGGCTGTCGTCTCGCTCTGGGTTGTGCATGCGCTGTGGCCGCAGATCGTGAAAGGCGCGGGCCCTCCCGCAAGTGCGCCGATAGCCTCGCCGATGAGACATGCGCTGATCGGCACCGCGATCGTGATGCCGATCATGCTGGTTTACCTGATGTTCGGACTCACCGACGCGCTCCCCGTCCTCATAACCACGGTGGTGCTGGTCGTGAACTTCGATCCGAAACGCGGCTACGCGCAGGGGATGGCGATGATGTTCGGCAATTTCATCGGCGGGATAATCGCGCTGCTGTCCTACGCATTCCTCCAGATTTCGCCGTCACTGCTGACGCTGACGCTCATCGTCCTGCTTGTCGCTTTCTTCTTCGCGGGCTGGCTCGCGCGCGCAGGGTCGGGAGCACCCGTCGTCCTGGTCACGTCCAACCAGGCCATCATTCTGCTCAGCCTGGCGCTGATGCCGGGCCCGTCAAACTCGGGGATATGGGCGACCCGGCTTCTTCAGTTCGGGATCGCCTGTGCTTTCGCTGTCGCGATGATGACCCTGTTCCTGCCGCGGACGCAAAAAGTCCCGGCGGTGGGGGAGACCGCCGGGACCGAATAACCAAGCTTACTCTTACTAGCCGCGCTCTGGCTCAGGCGGCGGAGGAGGCGGCGGCGGAGGCGGTGCCGGGCACACGTCCGTCGCCAGGATTACCGAGCCGTCCGGGCACGTCTGCGTCGCCGGAGGAGGCGGCGGAGGCGGCGGAGGCGGCGGCGGCGGTGGAGGAGGCGGAGGCGGCGGCGAGAAGTTGTACACCAGGCTCAGCAACAGGCTGTGCGAAACGAACCGCGTGCGATCCTCCAGGAACAAGGTTCCGCCGGAGCAGACGGCGGGCGGAAGCGCATTGCACACTGCCGGTCCGGTGAAGTCGAAGCTTTCGATGTTGTCGCTCTTTCCGGCATGGAAGTAGCGATATTTTAGGCCGACATCGATATTCTCGCTCACCGGATAATAGGCCTGCGCAAGCAGCTGCCAGGCGAACTTGCTATGGCTGTCGCCAAACTGATGGACACCGGCGTAGCCGACGCCGCCGCCGACGCCGCCACCGAACCCGTCGTTACCGCCGAAGTCGAGCCAGCCATTGATCATTCCCGACCACACGTTGGTCTTCTCATCGACGTCGAGGTCGGAAATATCGATGACGGTGCCGCCGGCATCGGTGTTGATGCCGGTGAAGAAGGTACCGTCAAGATCGAGTTCCTTGACCTTGGCGTGCTTGTATCCAAGCTCGCCCTCGACCCGGAACATTCCGAAATCGTAACCGCCGATCAGGTCGACATCGAAGCCGGTCTTATATTTCAGCTCGCCGATATCGGTCTCGGGAATGTCGGTTACCAACGTACTGGTGAAATCGACCGCACCGAAGATGTTTTGGCTTTTTGGCCAGACGGCGCCGATGTCGGTGCCCACGTAAAACGTATTATCCTTAGCATCGGCTGGCGAAACGGTGGCTAGCGACGCCAGCGCCACACCAGACAAGAGAAGCTTTCGCATGATTATCTCCCTGTAGAGTCCGTCCTTGCCCCCGGACTTTCATCCACCGGCAACTAAGACGAGCGGACCTTCGGCGAGGTGCCAGTGAAGAAAAATCCGGGATTCTCCCGATAAATTGGGCCGCTTTTACAACTTTACCCGAATCTTCGGGACTGCGGCGCGGAAGCTACAGTTCGCCCATTGAGGAGGGTCGAATGGCCTTGGGAAAACCGCAGAAAACGCTGCTCGCACTCGCTTTCGCGCTGACCGGAGCTTCCGGCTGCGCCACTCCAGATCGGCTGCCCGCCGTGCCCTATGCGTCCCTGCCCCAGGCGGCTGCCGCGGCACAGGGTCCCGTACGCTTTCTCGTTGCGCGCGAATCCGACAGCTTTGCGGCCGAGGCCCGAAGCGCACTCGCCAAGGAGCGACAATGGCTCGCAAGCCAGGGAAACACAGGCGCGCTTCCGCCCGCTTATTATCTCGCGATCTCCGGCGGCGGCGACAACGGCGCCTACGGGGCCGGCTTCATTAACGGGTGGACCGCATCGGGCACCCGGCCGCAGTTCAAGGGCGTGACCGGGATCAGCACCGGCGCTCTGATCGCGCCCTTCGCGTTCCTCGGCCCGAAATATGATTACGTGCTTCAGAGGGTCTACACCCAAACCTCCCAGAAGGACATTTTCAAGAAGCGCGGCCTGATCAAAGGCATCTTCGGCGACGGGCTCGCGGACACTCGCCCGCTCGCGAGCGTCATTGCGTCCTATGTGAACCAGCCGTTCCTGGACGAAATCGCGGCCGAATATGCGAAGGGGCGAGTCCTCCTGATCGGGACGACCAATCTCGACTCTCTCGAGCCGGTCATTTGGAACATGGGCGCCATCGCCGCGAGCAAGGATCCCGGAGCGATCAAGCTATTCAGGCAAATCCTGCTCGCGTCGGCGTCGATTCCGGGAGCCTTTCCACCGGTTATGATCGATTCCAGCCTGGGCGGAACGCACTATCAGGAAATGCATGTCGACGGCGGGACGGTGGCCCAGGTTTTCCTATATCCGCCCAGCCTCTCGTTCGCGGGAGCCCCCGAACGCAAGCGTGTGCTTTATATCATTCGTAACGCGCGCATGGACGTCGAGTGGCTCAGCGTCGAACGTCGGACCCTTAGCATCGCAACGCGAGCGATCGCGTCGCTCACTAGAACGCAGGGGATCGGTGACCTCTACAGGATCTACACGACGACGCAGAGGGACGGGATCGACTTCAACCTGACCTATATTCCTGCCTCATTCAACGTGCCGCACAACGAGGAATTCGACACGAACTATATGCGCTCCCTTTACGGCGTAGGCTTCGAGGCCGCGAAGGCTGGGTACCAGTGGCAGAAATATCCGCCGGGATTCGAAAGTCCCGTCCAGGCAAGCCCAACCGGACACTGACGGGCAAATTCTCGCGACCTGGTCAGGGTTTATCTCGATAGAGTCGGCTTTGTGCCGGTGCGACGGTTTGGCCACGACCAGCTGGAGTGAAAAGCCGTGAAACCAATCCGCTCTCCACTCCTGCGTCTCGCCATCCCGATGATCGTGCTGGCGACCGCAGTCCCCGCCAGCGCCCAGACGCGCGACAACGCGCCGGTTTCACTGCGTTCATCATCGAAAATGACACAGGACCGGCCGGGCAGCGAATCCTGGACCTATGCGCAGCCCGCGACCGTTTTCCTCAAATACAGGACGGTCATCATCGATCCGGTGCTCGTCTATCGGGGCCCCGATGCGCAGTTCGAGGGTGTCGAGCAAGCAGATCGCCAACGGTTCGCGGACCTCATGACCAACGAGCTAAGGTCCGAGATCGCCAAGTCTTTCCCCGCTCCGGCCAAGCCGCAGGCGAACACGATGAGGATCAAGGTCACGCTGCTCGGTGCACAGAAGACCAGGGGCGGAATCGCGACTGCAACACGGGTAACTCCGCTCGGTTTCGCGACGAGCGCGCTCAAGAGCGTTCGCGGGAAGCAGGGCAGCCTGACCGGGTCGGTGCTCTACGCGGTCGAGGTCTACGATGGCCGCACCAACGAGCTGCTCCTCGCCGCGGTGCGACGCCGAACTCCCGACCCGCTCGACGTGCCGGCCACATTGTCGACGACCAACACGATCAAGTCGGTCGCTCGCGATTTCGCCAATGCGGCTCGCAGGCGGCTTGAAGATCTAACGCAAGTGCGGCCGGCCCAATAGCCAATTCCAACAGCTGTTATACGGGTTTGTACCAAGCATGTCGTGCGATGCGATCGATCGGCAAAATCTCGGCATCTCCATAACATACTCGTTTTACTTGGCATTTACGCTGTGACCGCTGGCCGGGGTTTACCCCGATCCTGACGTATTGCCCATTAATCGCTTGGTATTTACTAGGGAATTGTCATGACATTGACCCATTACTGATGTATGTAAGTCGGGTGCCGATCTGAGGTTCAGCAGGTGCTCCGGAATGGATGGTCTTACCGAGCTGCAGGATTTCGATTCCGTCAGCGGCCGGTCCGGTCGTCCCGGGGCTGAAGAACCGGCGGAAACGTCCCACGGTTCGCCGCTGATCGCGGCGCCACCTGGCGCAACCCGGTCGACGTCCGCCCAGATTTTCGATGAGCTGCTCGAAGCGCGCGATGACGAACGGCGCCGGATCGGCCAGGAACTTCATGATTCCGCCGGCCAGCTGGTGGTCTCGCTGCAACTGAGCATCGCCCATCTCAAGCAGGTTCACGAAACGAGCGAAATCGACCTCATGATCGAGGAGATCCGCGATACGGTTCGCCAGATCGATGGCGAGATACGCTCGCTCTCCTTCCTGAATTGCCCGGCGGAGCTTGGCACCCACGGCCTCGCAGGCGCACTTCGGATGCTCGCAATCGGCTTTTCGAGGCGAACGGGCATCGAGATCAGCTTCGATTCTCAAGGCGACGTACCGGCCTCGAAAGGACCAGCATCGGTGGCGCTGCTTCGCGTCGCGCAAGAGGCTCTGGTCAACATCCACCGCCATTCGCAAGCCACGGCCGCGCGAGTGAGCTTGAGGCGCGGTGAAGGCTTCCTGAAGTTGCTCATTTCCGACAACGGCATCGGCATGCCGACCATTGCCGACTTTCAAGAGACGATCGGGGTCGGGCTTCGAGGGATGCGGTACCGGATCGAGCAGGTTGGCGGCCGCTTCGAAATCAGGAGGGTGAAGCGCGGCTCGAGGATCGCTGCGTGGGTCCCCTTGAAGGCGTGACAGCAAGGGACCGCGGCTACCGGCCTCGCTCGCGAGCCGCCACTAGGCCTGGATGAGCTGATTCCTAACCGCGTAGCGAACAAGGTCGGCTGTCGTCTTTAGCTTGAGCTTGCGCATCGCGCTTGCCCGATGGGTCTCGACGGTCTTGATACTGATATTCAGCCGGTAGGCGATTTCCTTGTTGATTCGCCCTTCGGCCACCTGTTGCACGATCTCGCGCTCGCGGTGGGTGAGGCTGCCTGCCAGAGCGCGTGGCTTGCTCTGCAACAGCTGGTCGAGAAGCGTGTCGGAAATGACGCCGGAGAAATAGGGCCGGTGGATGGAAAGCGCTTCCAGCGCGGCGATCAAATGCTGCTCGGTATCCGACTTGAGCACGAATCCGCGGACCCCGGCCTGGAGCCCGTCCATGATGATCTCTTCCCGTTCGTGCATCGTGTAGAGGAGGATCTCGATGCGCGGCAGCTCGCGCTTCAGGGCATGGGCAAGGTCCAGCCCGTTCATTTCCGGAATCGAGTAATCGAGGATCGCGATGTCCGGTTTCGTTTCCCTCGCGAGCTTCAAACCGGTCCTGCCGTCCGTCGCCTCGCCGACAACCTGCAGGTAGGGCTTCGTTTCAAGGAGCTGGCGAACACCGCGACGGATCGCGTCGTGATCGTCTACGATAATGATCCGTCGGATTGGGCTCGTCATATGCTCGGCTGCCCCGCTCGTATCATGCGCACGCAATCACACGGCTCGCCTTGAAGATTACTCTGCGGCCCCGAGCTTCACCCGGTTTCCCGGAACAGGCTCAGCGCCCGCGCGCCTTCCTCCATTTCGTACGAACAGAATCATTATTTCCTATTGGGGTAAACCCATATTGTAGCATTTCCCGGACACCTTCCTGAAGCCTCTCAACATTCTGCGCGAAAACAACCAAAGCAATTTCGCCGATCAACAAGTATCCGCTTGTCGACTGCGCCGGTTTCGGCGGTGGAAGAGCTTCGCCATCGCGCGAGATCAGGGACGTTACCCCTCCCCTTCAGGGATTAGCCCGATGAGATGTGCCCCATTCCGGGGCTAGGCCGGAGGTGAGCCCGTCCAGTTCTGGAGAACGAGCAATGACCGGTCTTCGCACTTCCGCCCTCGCCATCGGACTGACCATCGGCATGGTTGCCGCCCAGAGTGCATCGGGGCAGGACACGCCGGCGCCGCAGTCTCCCCCGCCGGAATCCGGAATGTCGATGCCACGGTCGGGTATGGACGATCCGATAGCCAATGAAGGCGTCATCGAAGACGGCGCGATCGATGCGCTCAAGGAAATGAGCAATTTCCTGAAATCGGCGAACACACTGAAGGTGAACACCGTGGGAAGCCTGGACGTCGTGACCAATAACGGTCAGCGGATCCAGCTCGACGGCACGACGGAATATAAGATCCGGCGCCCCGGGTTCGTCATCGATTACAACAGCGACATCAAGAGCCGCCGCTTCATCTACGACGGCAAGACCTTCACCGTCTATTCGCCCAAGCTGGGCTATTATGCGTCGGTCCCGGCGCCGGGAACGAACCGGGAGGTGCTGGACGCCATCTATAACAAGTTCGGCATTTCCTTGCCTCTCGAGGACCTGTTCAGGTGGGACGAGGGCGAGAGAGCCGCCCGGCTGCAAGCGCTGAAATCCGCCTACAAGGTTGGCACCGCCACGATCGACGGCGTGGTAACTGATCATTTCGCGTTCCGCGAAGAGGATGTTGACTGGGAGGTGTGGATCCAGCGGGATGGCGACCCGCTGCCTCGCAAGCTGGTGATCGTAGACCGTACGGATCAGAGCAGGCCAACCTTCTCGACGCGCCTCACCTGGCAAGTGAATCCGGCCTTCACTGACGCGGACTTCTCCTTCGTGCCCGACGCGAACGCGAAGAGGATCCAGCTCGCCACCTTCAAGGGAGAGTAACATGCGCGGCAAACTGCATCGGATGACCATGCTCACCGCTTTCGTGAGCCTGGTGGCGTTCACTATCCAGGAGGCAGATGCCCGCGGCGGGCGCGGCGGCGGCGGCAGGGGTGGTGGCGGCTTCAGCCGCGGCGGCTCCAGCAGCATGAGCCGCGGAGGCGGAGGCATGAGCCGCGGCGGAGGGATGAGCCGCGGCGGAGGCATGAGCCGCGGCAGCAGCTACGGACGCGGCAGTGCCGGCGGGCG
Organism: Pseudomonadota bacterium; assembly: GCA_046733255.1. Classification (GTDB taxonomy): domain Bacteria; phylum Pseudomonadota; class Alphaproteobacteria; order Sphingomonadales; family Sphingomonadaceae; genus Sphingomicrobium. The sequence goes on along the minus strand of JBKPOU010000070.1, from coordinate 1,626 downwards.
CGGCGGCGTCAGCGGCAATCGAAGCAGCGTCGGAGGATCCGGGTTCAGCCGCGGCGGCAGCTACAGCCGTCCAGGAGGCGGCAGCTACAGCCGGCCGAGCACTTTGCCCGGCGGCGGACGCGGCGGAGTTGGCGGCGCTCGGCCGGGGCAGATGCCCAGCGGCGGGCGTGGCGGCGTCGGCGGTGCTGGCCGCCCCGGCGGCGTAGGCGGAGTCGGCGGAGCCGGACGTCCTGGCGGTGTCGGCGGTGTCGGCGGCGCGGGTCGCCCCGGTGGAGTGGGCGGCGCCGGTGGAGTTGGCGGCGTCGGCGGCGTCGGCGGAGTTGGCGGAGTTGGCGGAGTTGGTGGCGTTGGCGGCGTCGGTGGAGTTGGCGGCGTCGGCGGCGGACGGCCGGGCAGCGGCAATCGGCCGGGCGGCGGCAACAATATCAACAACGGCAACATCAATACCGGCGATATCAATGTCGACAACGACTGGGGCGGCGATTGGGACGGCTGGGGCGATTATCCCCTCGGCGCGGGACTCGTAATCGGCGCCACGGCAGCCTGGGCAACGGCGGCCGCCTACGGCAGCGCTTATTATGCCCTGCCGCCGGGATGCTCGCCCTACCCGTATCACACTTACACCTACTACAATTGCGGCGGCACTTATTATCAGCCGCAATATGAGGGCGACACCGTGGTATACGTGTCCACGCCGGACCCGGCCGCGGTCTCGGTGCAGCAATAAGAGCAGCGAAGTCATCTCCGGCCGCCGCCAGCTCAACGAGCGTGCGGCCGGATGAACAATTCGTCGAAGGAACGGTGAATGGTGACGGCTTCGCTAGCGCATAACTTCCTGCCTGCCGAAGCCGAGATGCCCTCGGATCGCCAGCGGCTGTTCGTCCTGTTCTTCACGGGAACGCTGATCGATCTCGTCATCCTCGGCCTGTTCAACGAATATTCCGACCATGTTTACGTCGACACCTTCACGACGGCTCTGCTGGCGTCGATCGTCCTCCAGATCCTGTTGAAGGCGACCATCGCCGCCGAGCATCGCGTTCTCGCAAAGTTCAAGGAAAAGACGGGTGCCGCTTGGAAGAGCGCCAAGTTCTTTGTCGCCTGGTTGATCCTGTTCGGATCGAAGTTCGTGATCCTCGAGGTGCTCGCGCTCATTTTCGCCAAGGACCTTCACTTCACCGGAATGTTTCACGGCCTCATCTGGCTGATCGTCGTCGTCGTGACGATGGTGATTGTCGAGGAGCTGGTCGTGCGCTTCTACAGGAAGCTTGCCTGAAACGCAGCGAGGCCGGTGAAAACCGGCCTCGCCCCCGCCCTCGGTAAAGGTGCCTCGCTATTGCTGCAGGTGAGCCGCGCTCGTCAGCACACGTACCGTAACCCGCCGCGCATTCGCATAAGCTGTAGTGGAGTCCGAAGTCTCGGTGGGGATATGCATCTCGCCCATTGCCGAGGCCGACAGGACGCGGCCCGGAAGCAGGTGTCCGCTCTGCTTGAGATAGTTGATCACGGCCTGGGCTCGCCGGTTGCTGAGCCGCTCGTTCGCCGCCGCGTTTCCGGTGGGATCGGCATAGCCGAGCACAGAGACGACATAGCCTTTGAGCTTCTTGGCCTCGGCGGCCACGGCCTTCA
>JBKPOU010000069.1:0-28662 GCA_046733255.1 Pseudomonadota bacterium | reverse complement strand
GGATTGCCGGCCGGGCCGCGCCCGACCCGGATGACCGCCTGGGTTCCCGACCTGGCCCACGACAAGCGAGAACGTATGTTCGATAACGCCTCGCCGAAACTGTTTCTCAACTGGCCGATGCCGAGCTTCAGCAGGCCTGACGATGTTTATCTTCGGCTGGCCGGGTCGATCCTCATGGACGGTGCGTCGTCGCGCGTCCGCCGACGTCTTTCAACGGCTGGATTCAACGGCGCGGACCTCTCCTGGAGCATCAACGCGCGGGTGATGGCGAGCATCTTTCAAATATCCGCGAATGCTGCGTCGCCGGCGGAGTTTCGGACGATCGAGCACCTTATACGAGATGAAATCGCAATCCTTGCAACAAAGCAGCCAACGGCGGAAGAGCTTGAACGGGCCAAGCGCTCCAGGGTTATGGAATTGCGCCGACTGACCGAGCCGACGAGCGGCTTCGGCGGGCGAAGCGACCTGCTCGGCACGGTTTGGGCGCTTGGGGACGGCAATGCCGGGTTGCTCGATAATCAAATGCAGCGGCTGCGTGCAGCGAGGCCGGAAGAAGTATCAGCCGCCACGCAGCGGTGGCTAAACCGCGCCGCCTACATTCTCGACCTGGAACCGCGCGAGGAATATCGGACCACTGCTACGGACGTGGATCGGACGGCCACGCCGAAACCCGCGGCGTTCAAGCCCGCGGCTTTTCCTCCGACGCATGTGGTGACCTTGCCAAACGGGCTTGAAGTCCACCATGCGCAGTGGCCCGGTGGACCACTCGCCGTTGCATCCTTGATCGTTCGCGGCGGTCCCGGAGTGGATCCTCGCGACGCCTCCGGCCTGGGCAAACTCACGGCATCGCTGCTCAGCGCCGGGACCGGCCGGATGACTGAAAACCAGCTCGCCGACGCGTTCGCGCACCTCGATGCGTCGGTCGAGGCAAAGGCCGACAATGACTCGCTGACGATAACCCTCGTTGCTCCGAAGGAGCAGCTGAAGCCGGCGCTCGATCTTGTGGGTGCAATGGTCGCCGAGCCAACATTTCCGGCCGCCGCCATCGAACGTGAGAAGAAAAGACAGCTCGCGGAACTGGAGGAAATTGTGAACACGCCGGCGGCGATCGCCCGGGCAAAGGCTCGCCGGCTCCTTTACGGAGGCGACAGTCCCTATGCATCGCAGGGCAACGGGCTGGGGACGAAAACCGGGGTCGGCAGCATCACGCGAGCGGACGTATCCGATTATCACGCCCGCTGGTTCAATCCCGCTAACAGCGAGTTGATCGTCGTCGGGGATATCGGTGAAGCCGAGACGCAGGCTGCACTCGCAAGCAATCTTGGCAGCTGGACCAGCAGCGCCTTCCAGGCGCCTTTGCCGTCAGTCCCCGAACAGGTTGCCGCACCTGGCGTCTATTTGATCGATCGGCCGGGCATGCAGCAGGCAGATCTTACCGCTGCTACCCTGCTGGATGCCCCCGCCAGCGATGCCAACGGCGCAAATCACGTGATGGCAAATATATTGGGAGATCGCGTCTTTGCAGATTTGCGGGACCGCAAACATTGGGCTTACGGTGCCGCTGGCCTGATTGAGGGCGGGCGCGCCGGACAGATGCTTCTCGTGCGGACTCAGGTTCAAAGCCAGCATGCGGTCGAAGCAATCGCCGCGATAAAGGTTCAGATCGAAGGAATGAAAGGCGCCAAGGCGGTCGCCTCGGATGAAATGCAGTCCACGAAAGACGCATTGACCTTGGGTCTGCCGTTGAAGTGGGAGACGGCCGAAGGGGTTGCCGAAGCGATCGCGACGTCGCTTAGCCGCGGTTTGCCCAGCAGGGCCGTCGAAAAGTTTGCCGCCGATGTACGAAGCGCAACCACGGAGCAGGTTCAGCAGGAGGCGCGCGAAGTCCTTCGCCCCGGTGAGATGGTCTGGATCGTGATCGGTGACCGATCCAAGATCGAACCGCAGCTCAAGAAGGCCGGGATGGATTTCAAGCTACTGCCAACGGACCAATGATCGGTCGCGGAATCGGACGGCCCTGGACGGCAGGCCGTTCGTTAGTCGCTTGGGATGGCGGAAACGATCAGCCCGGGCTGATGACGGTAATATCTTCTCCGTCGTCTTCAAGGGCCATCGCCAGGATGAGCACCAGCGGGAATGAGAAGAGGACCGCAAGACCCGGCCAGTCGATAGGCCTGGGCTCGTAAGGCGCGCCCTGGGCTGCAGCCGCGGAAGTGGTGGCAGCGGGAAGAACTACCGAGACTGACGTAGCTGGCAGACAGCCCGTCGTTCCGCAAGCCGCGACAGGCGATTTCCCCGTGCTGAGCGCGCTCACAGCGAGCAGCGGGTCCACGGCGGGCGCCCTGTTCACCGGCGCTGAAAGGGCCTGACTCGAAAGCAGCGCTGCCGTGCCTGCAGCGAGAACCCAAGTGCGGATTGCGGACATGATACGTCCTCCCGAATCGTCGATGGCTGACGATTGAGGGGAAACATCTTCCGAGCGCCGGTGGTTCCAAATCGGGGGAATCCTTATCCGTGGCGGGTTGTAACCCCGAAGCGCTGCGCCGAACCCGCCTTCGTCGAACAGGCAAGCCGACTGTCTATGAGACGTAGCGCGACAGCCGCTGTTCACGATAGGAAGCGCATCAGTCCGTTGTAGAGGGCCGGCAGAATGTCCTTGTCTCGTCGTGTCCAGATCTTCGCTTCTGCGCTGGTGATAATCGGCGCGGCAGGCGGCGTATTGGCCGCCGAGCCTGCAAAGATCAGCAGGCCGAGGCCTGCCCCGCCGACTCCGCCCAACGTGCCCCCGCTACCGCCGGCGCAGATCGACCCCAGCCTCGCCGTTGGCGGCGAAGACGTGAAAGCGAAAAAGATCGAGACGCGCCTCAGCGTCGACGTCCACGTCAACGGGAGCGGCCCGTACCGCTTCATCGTCGATAGCGGCGCCGACACGTCCGTCGTCGGCCTCAACATCGCCCAGAGGTTGGAGCTCCCGCTCGGAAGTCCGGCGATCCTCAACGGCATGACCTCCCGGGACACCGTGGATCGGGTGAAGGTCGACGCGCTGACCCTGGGGCCGAGCACCATCAGGAACCTGGAGCTTCCCGCGCTTCGCGAATATGACGTCGGGGGCGACGGGATCATCGGCATCGACGCACTGACCAGCAAGCGGCTGCTGATGGATTTCGAGAAGAAGCTGATCAAGGTCGAGGACGCCAGCGCTCCCTATCACCGACTGCCCGGCGAGATCGTCGTCACGGCGCGACGTTACCGGGGCCAGCTGATCCTGACCCACGTCCTTGCCGCCGGACTCCCGCTGGACGCAGTGATCGACACCGGGACAGAGATCACCATCGGCAACCTCGCGCTTCGCGACAAGCTGATCAAAGGGAACCGGGACAAGTTCATCACCGTGCCGGTAATCGGCGTGACCGGCGTCACGGCGGAGCTTCAGGTGGCCCGGATCGCAGAGCTGAAGCTCGGCAAGATCACAATCAGCGACGTTCCGATGGCGTTCGCGGACGTTCCCCCCTTCAAGCTGTTCGGCCTTTCGGAGGAGCCGGCGATCCTTCTGGGAACCGACCTCCTGGAATCGTTCCGGCGGATCTCGCTCGATTTCAAGGCGCGCAAGGTCCGCTTCCAGCTCAGGCGCTGTCAAACGCAAGGGATCATGATCAGCACCGACCCGGACAACTTCTCCCGCCTTTCCTCGACCGGTACGGCAGACGTGTGCGGGCGCTAGGCGGGGGGCGCCGCCGCCTGCCCGGTGCGCGGAAAGGTACGGAATTCAGTTATTGCTCGCCTTTTGCTCATGCCGCTCATGCCTCGGTCTGCGAGGCTTTGAAGCGCGAGGAGCACAGGAGCATGTGAGATGCGTATCGTACTTGAATCATTTCTTGTCGCAGCAGCGGCCGCGGCCCCCGCGATGGCCCAACAAGCCCTTGAACCCGACCCGAGCGGCAAGGACATCGTCGTCCAGGGCAACCGCAACACACGAAGCGAGATCGATAATTTCGTCAGCGCTCTGACGGACGTTCGGGTCTTCGGGCAGGTCAGCAGGTTCGACTGGGCAGTTTGCCCGAAGGTCTTCGGGCTCGACGATCGGCAGGATACTGCTGTCGCGGAGCGGCTTCGAGACGTGGCCGGCGCCGCTGGGATCGACGTTGCGAAGCCGGGCTGCAAGCCGAATGTGCTCGTCGTCGTGACGAAGGATGTGCCGTCACTGATCGAAGGGTTGAAGAGAGATCATCCCGGATATTTCAAAGACGTTCCGGTGGAGGAGAAGCGGAAGCTCAAACGGCACGGCGAAGCTGCTGCCGCTTGGCATATCGAAGGGCGGCTCGACGCAGACGGTGTCGAGGTTCCGCGTGACAGGATTACCGGCCAATATGTCGTCGAAAGGACCGACGTCCCCTCGCGTATCTCAACCACCACGCGGCCCCATTTCACATCGGCTGTGGTCGCCGTCGACATCGACTCGCTCGACGGCCTCACCGTCACGCAGCTCGCGGACTATGCGGCAATGCGCGCTTTCGCCAGGACCGACCCCACCCGGCTGGAAAAGTCGGCGGCGCCGACGATTCTGACGATTCTCGACGCGCCGATGGGAAGCGAGGTTCCGATCACGCTGACCGAGTGGGATTTCGCCTATTTGAAGGCGCTTTACTCGAGCACCGAGAATCGCTTCGCTGGCCAGCAGCGTCACGAGATGGGCCGAAAGATGCAGAAGGAACTGGCCGCACCTCCCAAAGAGGAGGAATGAGGACTCAAAGACGACATCGCCGCCCCGAGCCTCGGGGCGGCGGTCCTTTACCTTTCTCTTAAGTACGGTTGAAGCTAAGCGGCGCGCCGCATCGCGTCGTCTTGCGAACCGTCGTCCGGCCTCAGCATGAAGACGTCGTCCACCGCCGCTTCCGGAAGGCCCGCATCCGGGTCGACCGGCTCGGCCCTGCCTTGTGCGACCTCGCGGTCGCGCTTGTCGAAGAAAGCGGCCCGCTTGAGGCGCTTCTTCAGCGACAGCGAAGGGTTGTCGGGTGTCGGCCCGCGCATCGCGCGTTCGACGTGGCTCTCCGTAGAGCCGTTCCTCACATTCTGCATGGTGTCAGTCATAGTGAGTGAAGAACGCGCCCAACGCGCGGAGGTCGCCCATTATCGGTCGCGCGAGCGGCCCCGGCGGCAAACGGAAAAAGTCGTTTAACCGACTGACATATCACGTGTTTTCATTGTTACAATCAAGATCAGTGACTATCCGCAAGTCCCGCCGTTCCGCTTCCAGATATCGCAGGGCGAGCGGCGACTGTCGTGCGATTGACCGGGATGTGTACCCAGGAAGCGCCGTAACCGAAGGTGAGGACGGGATGGAACTCGGGCCTGTGCACCGGCGTGTATGGCGGCGCGCCGGTATCGTCGAGGACGTAATAACGGCCGTCCGCCCGAACGATCGCTACGGTCTGAGGGCCACCTACGCTGTCCCTGCCGAGCGTCAGGTACAGGTCGCTGCTTGGAAAGCCCAACGTGCGCAGCGCCTGGATCTTCAGGATGGCGCGGTCTTCCATGTCGCCGCGTCCGTTCGCGAGGGTTTCGGACGCGCTCGCCCAATAATCGTGGACCCCATATTGGGTCGCGTCCGAGCGCCATCCGATCCTCTTGGCGACCGCGGACTGGACGTAGGCAATCTGCTGCAGGCGAGAGAGCCTTCTTGCCGGTGCGATCAGCGCCTGCATCTTTGGCGCAGCCGAAGCGTCGCGCCGCGCGCGCTCCCATTCGGTCCAGAACCTGCGCGCCGAAATCCTGGTCGCGACCGTATTGAAAAAGAGGGGAGCGACAGCCGGCCGCTGGCCGGGCATCGTGGCCATGACCCCGGGCCCGGCAGCCGTCGGTTCGGCGCGGGCGGCGTCGGCCAGAAGCGCGACGCAGCCCAGCAAGCCTGCGAGCCCGAGTATTGGACGGATAATGAGTCCCATGGCCCCACCCCCGATGATCGGGGGAAAAGGAACCATCAAACCGCGCTCGTCGGGAAGGCGACGGTTAACAGTGGGTACCGCGTTACCGGCAAAACGTTACGGCTGCGCGACGAAATGAAGGGTCAACAGACGTGAGTTAACCGCCGAGTATGCGTCAGGCGAGTTTTTCCGCGTAGATCATGCGTCCGCCGGCCAGCTGGCGCATGACCTCCCACTGGCTCTTGCGGCTCATCGCGAAGCAGCCTTCCGACCGCCCGAGCTTGCCGTGGATCTCGATCATTTCAGGCTCGGCGTACCAGGCATTGTGGATGACGATGGCGCGCGACATCGCATTGTCGTTGGTATCGTCGAGACCATCGACGCGCATCGAAAGCCCGTACTTGCCGTCGTAATAATCGGCGGTGGTGTAGGTGCCTTTCGAGGTCGCATAGGATCCGGGCAGGTTGCTGAACCGCTCCAGATAGCCCGAATGGTCGGGATCCGATCCCCGGCCGTGTGCGACGAGGTGGCTCTGGACCGAGCCGCCGTGCAGATCGACGACGTGGAAGCGCGCTTCGCTCGACGGCCTGGTGAAGTCCACGATGCCGATCTTGTCGCGATACCAGATTCGGTGCTGCTCCAGGGCCGCCTTGGCGCGCTGGAACAATTGCGGGTCGATTCCGCCCGGAGCCTGAAGCGCGGGCTGAGGAACCTGCACCGGCGGCAGCGGGTCGGCGGGAGCTTGCGGTTGACTGTAGATCAACGATGGCAGGCCGACGGAGCCAGCCGAGGAGGACAAGGCGACAGCGCCGGCACCCACGGCGCCCAGGCGCAGCAATTCCCTACGATTTAACGACATTTGTTCCCCTGTTCTCATCCGGCCCTTATAACAGACTGAGCTTAATACCCGCTAACCATTGAGCAATTTGTTGCGCGGCTCATCGCTTGGCTGGCTCGCTTCACCGCAGCAGTCCCGAAGCGGTACAGTCCTTGAATTCCACAGGCTCCCCTGCTAATGGCCCGCCACCGCCGCAGGTCCGCTTGCGGCGAATAGATTGTTGCGCTCAACCAACGACGGGAGCCTCGCCGCACGCGAGGCCGTTATCGACACGGGCGCTAATTCGAAGGGAGTTTGACGGGCCGTTTATGCAGATCATCGTTCGCGACAATAATGTCGACCAGGCGCTGCGCGCGCTCAAGAAGAAGCTGCAGCGTGAAGGTGTGTACCGCGAAATGAAGCTGCGCCGGCATTACGAGAAGCCGTCGGAGAAGCGGGCCCGCGAACGCGCAGCCGCGATCCGCCGCGCCCGCAAGCTCGAGCGCAAGCGCGCCGAGCGCGAAGGCAACCGCTAAGCGCTTTCCTATTCGCCCCGTCGGCGCTAGTCGGCGGCAATGTCCGCTAGCACACTCGCCCATCCGCCGCGCCACAAAGCGGCGCTGACCCAATTCTGGCTGGCGGTCGTTTTCCTGATCGCGATCGGGGTCGGGATCGCCTGGCTCGGTGCTTCGCCGATGCGCGGCGAAACGACGTCCAGCGGCCTCGTCCTGCGCACGATCGTGCCGGGAACAGGCGCTCAAATCACCGACGCTGACGCCGTGCTCATCGACTATGAAGGGCGGCTCGCCAACGGGACCGTCTTCGACAGCAGCGCAGCCCACGGCGGACCGCAGGCTGTAGCGCCGGCGCAGACGATCCCGGGCTTTGCCGAAGCGCTTACGAAGATGCGCAAGGGTGGGCGCTACCACGTAAAGATCCCGTCGAACCTCGCGTACGGAGCAGCGTCGCCGCCGGGGATTCCGGCCAATAGCGACCTCGAGTTCGACATCCACGTCGTCGACGTCGCTCCCGGCGCTGCAGCAATGGCGGCCCAGGCGCAGCAACAGCCGCAAGCGCCGCAAAAGTAGCGGGAGCTATTTCTCCGTCCGGTCGACGCGGGAGGGCCGGAGCGACATTCCAGCGCGTCCGGAGCGTAGCGCTTCGAACCAGCTGACCGGGTTCCAAAGCTTCGTCGTTCCATCGAGCGAGAACGTGATGAACTCCGCTCGGCCGCCGATATTCTCCCACGGAACCGGTCCGCCGAGACCATTCTCGGGCGGGCCGGCCGGGAAGCGGCTGTCGGCGCTCCGGTCGCGGTTGTCGCCCATCAGGAAGACCTGGCCGGGTCCGACCTTGACCGGACCGTAGTCGTCGCCCGGACTGCGCCCGAGGTCGATCGTGTCATAGGTAACCCCGTTCGGAAGAGTCTCGCGGACAATCGGCAGGCGGCAATAGCCCTTGCCGTCGGCCGCCTCCGTCAGGAAGCCGGAGAATTCGATTCCGCACGGCACGTTGGGATCGATCGGGATCATGTCGGGCGCCCGGCGTTCCCACTTCACCATCTTTCCGTTGAGGATCAGCCGGCCGCCTCGGACTTCAACCGTGTCGCCGGGAAGGCCGATGACGCGCTTGATATAATCCTCGCTGCTTTGGGGCGGAGTGACGATGACGATGTCGCCGCGCTGCGGCATGGTCCCCAGCAGCCGCCCCTGCCAGTGAGGCAGAACATGGAAGCTTGGGGACACCCACGACCAGCCGTAGGGATATTTCGTGACCACCAGCCGGTCGCCCTTAAGCAACGCCGGCATCATCGATTCGGACGGAATGTAGAAGGGCTTAGCCACGAAGCTGTGAAAGGCGAGGACGGCGAGAAGCACCCACAGCAGGCCCTTGATCTCGCGCCACAGCGCGGAGCCCTTTTGCTCGGTCTTCGCGGGCTCGCCCTCGGACGCCTCGTCCTTCACGATAGCCCCACCCTCGTCAGCCAATTCCATCTCCGTCCTTCCGAGCAACGAGCATCACGAACGCCTGCGCCCATGGATATTCGTCCGTGAGTGTAAGGTGAATGTCCACCGCGTGGCCTGCCGGAGCGAGCGCGTCAAGCCGCGCCCTGGCTCCGCCTGTCAGCTTCAGCGTCGGCTGGCCCGAAGGGAGGTTCACGACCCCGATGTCCTTCATGAAGACCCCGCGCTTGAAGCCGGTGCCGACGGCCTTGGAGAAGGCTTCCTTCGCGGCGAAACGCTTCGCCAGCGTCCCGGCGCGCGTGTAAGGCCGCCGCGTCGCCTTCGCTTTTTCCACGTCGGTGAAGACTCGGTCGAGGAAGCGGTCGCCGAACCGCTCGAGCGATTTCTCGATCCGGCGGATGTCGCACAGGTCGTTGCCGATGCCGATGATCATCGCGCCTCGTCCATCAGTTTGCGCATCCGCCGCACGCTCGCCTCGAGCCCCGTGAAAATCGCCTCGCCGATCAGGAAATGACCGATGTTGAGCTCGGCGATCTGGGGAATCGCGGCGACCGGTTGCACATTGTCGAAGGTCAGGCCGTGGCCGGCGTGCGGCTCGATGCCGTTCTTGACAGCGAGCGCGGCGCAGTCGGCGATGCGTTTCAGCTCGACCGAACGCTCTTCGCCTTCGGCATGAGCGTAGCGGCCGGTGTGGAACTCGACGACGGGAGCGCCAAGGCGGAGCGCCGCCTCGACCTGGCGCCCGTCCGGCTCGATGAACAGGCTGACCCGGATGTTCGCCGAGCCGAGCCTGTCGACATAATAAGCGAGGTGGTTGTGCTGGCCTGCAGCATCCAACCCCCCCTCGGTCGTCCTCTCCTCCCGCTTTTCGGGCACGATGCAAGCCGCATGCGGCCGGTGGGCGAGCGCGATTTCCAGCATCTCCTCGGTCGCGGCCATCTCCAGGTTGAGCGGCAGGTCGATCTCGGCCATCAGCCGGTCAATGTCGCTGTCGGTGATGTGGCGACGGTCCTCGCGCAGATGTGCGGTGATCCCGTCCGCCCCGGCGTCCGCAGCAATGTGGGCGGCGCGGACCGGATCGGGATGTGTCCCACCGCGCGCGTTCCGGATGGTCGCGACGTGATCGATGTTGACCCCGAGGCGGAGCTTGGTCACGCGGCCGCGCGGCTCCCGGGCTTCACCGGCGGAATCTGCGCCAGCTCCGGCGGCAATTCTTCCGGCCGGTAGGCAGGGACGTCGATTCGGATCAGCGCTGTGTAGGGGACTCCGAGATCCGCCGAGCCGTTGCTGCGGTCAACGAGCGACGCCTCGGCAAGGACCTCGCCCCCGGCTGCACGGACGGCCTCGATCGCTTCGCGCGATGACAGGCCGGTCGTCACCACATCCTCGACCATCAGGACTTTGGTCCCCGGCTCGATCCGGAAGCCGCGGCGGAGCCCGAACGTGCCTTCGGGCCGCTCGAGGAACATGGCAGGCTTGCCGAGTGCGCGGCCCATTTCATGACCGATGATCACGCCGCCCATTGCTGGCGAGATCACGACATCGATGCGCTCGCGAATGTTGGCGGGAAGCTTGTCGGCTAACGCCCGGGCCATACTTTCCGCCCGCCGCGGGTCCATCAGCAAGCGCGCGCATTGCAGGTAGCGCGGGCTTCTGAGGCCGGAGGAAAGGATAAAGTGTCCCTCGAGCAAGGCGTCGGCTTCGCGGAATTCGGCGAGGATCTCTTCTTCGGTCATGTGCGCTTTCTGGGACGTCGGTCCGGCAGCGGAATAGGCTTGGCACGGCGATGCTTCAACCGCTCGGGACAAGGGAGTTGAGGGGAGAGGAACCCCAGCCTATAGAGGCCGCAATTCGGGGGCCGCCCAAGGCGACTCTCCCCGAAAGGAAACCCATTGTACCCCGGGGTGCGAATGAAACTCATTGGATGGGCGATTGCCCTTGCCGCGGCCATGGCCTCACCTGCAGCGGCACAGACGACGAATACCGCCGGCCCGGCTGCTGCAGCTGCAGCGCCCGCAACCGGCAATGCAATGGCCGCGGATCCCGCCGGCACCGGCGGAGACACCAAGGCGGTGGCAAAGCCATTCCACTACACCACCCCCACGTCCGGAGTCGGCGAGCCGGTACCCGGCGGCTGGACCACGCAGGAGCAGGTGACCGAGGTCGGACGCGACGCGGCGGCGTTCCACGACAACTGGCTGCTACTGGTCTGCGCCGTGATCAGCGTCATCGTCCTTGGCCTCTTGCTGTTCGCGATGGTCCGCTTCCGCCGCGGGGCCAATCCGACGCCGTCGCGCACGTCGCACAACACCGCCATCGAGGTCATCTGGACCGTGATCCCGGTTCTCATCCTTGTGGCGATCGCGATTCCGTCCATCCGGTTGATGCGCGCCCAATATGCGTTCCCGAAGGCGGACCTGACGGTGAAGGTCATCGGCAACCAGTGGTACTGGACCTACCAATATCCCGACAATGGCGGGCTCGAGATCGTCTCCAACATCCTCAAGGAAAAGAACGACCCGACGCTGAAGCCCGGCGACCGGTTCCGCACCGAGGCTGATGGGCCGCCGCTTCTCGCCGTGGACGAGCGGATGGTCATTCCGGCGGGCAAGGTCGTGAAGTTCATCGTCACCTCGAACGACGTGATCCACAGCTTCGCGATGCCGGCATTCTGGACCAAGATCGACGCCAACCCCGGCCAGCTCAACGAGACCTGGGTCAAGGTTGACCGGCCGGGCGTCTATTTCGGGCAGTGCTCGGAGCTTTGTGGAGCGCGCCATGGCTACATGCCGATCGTGATCGACGTGGTTCCGCCGGCGCAGTTCGCCGAATGGGTCGCGTCCAAGGGCGGAACCATGCCAGGTGCCACGCCTGCCGCTGCACCAGCCGGTGAAGCGTCCGGCGAGATGGCCACGCCCGCTTCGGCGGTCCCTGGAGCCGCACAGCCGGCCGTCGCGCCTGCGCCGACCAATCCCGACGTGGCGAACCGCGCCACCGCCAACGACTGATCGAGGAAGTTGAAAGAGTCATGAGCACAATCCCCGCAGACGCGCTCCACCTCGAGGAAGCCGGCAAGGCGCATCACGCCGAGCATGACGCCGATCACAAGCCGGGTTTCTTCGTCCGCTGGTTCATGTCGACGAACCACAAGGACATCGGAACGCTCTATCTGATCTTCGCGATCGTCGCCGGGATCATCGGCGGTTCGCTGTCGGGGATCATGCGGTGGGAGTTGATGGAGCCCGGAATCCAGGTCCTCAACCATGCCTGGCCGATCGGCGCAGGGACCGCGAACTTCGACGAATGGACCCACCACTGGAACGTGCTAATCACCGCCCACGGCCTGATCATGGTGTTCTTCATGGTCATGCCGGCGATGATCGGCGGCTTCGGAAACTGGTTCGTGCCGCTGATGATCGGTGCCCCGGACATGGCTTTCCCGCGGATGAACAACATCAGCTTCTGGCTGCTGGTGCCGGCGTTCATGCTGCTTCTCGGCTCGACCTTCGTGTCGGGCGGTAGCGGGCTTGGAACGGGAACGGGCTGGACGGTCTACGCGCCGCTTTCGACGTCGGGATCGGCCGGCCCTTCGACCGACATGGTGATCTTCTCGCTCCACCTTGCCGGCGCGAGCTCGATCCTCGGTGCGATCAACTTCATCACCACCATCTTCAACATGCGCGCTCCGGGCATGACGCTCCACAAGATGCCGCTGTTCGTCTGGTCGGTGCTGGTCACTGCGTTCCTGCTGCTCCTGGCGCTCCCGGTGCTCGCCGGCGCGATCACGATGCTCCTGACGGACCGCAACTTCGGGACCACATTCTTCGATGCGAGCGGCGGCGGCGACCCGGTGCTGTACCAGCATTTGTTCTGGTTCTTCGGACACCCGGAAGTCTACATCATGATCCTTCCTGGCTTCGGGATGGTCAGCCAGATCGTCTCGACGTTCAGCCGCAAGCCGGTCTTCGGCTATCTCGGAATGGCCTATGCGATGGTCGCCATCGGGGTCGTCGGCTTCGTCGTCTGGGCTCACCACATGTTCGTCACGGGCATGAGCCTCGACACGAAGATGTACTTCACCGCGGCGACGATGATCATCGCCGTCCCGACGGGAGTGAAGATCTTCAGCTGGATCGCGACGATGTGGGGCGGAAGCCTGACGTTCGAGACGCCGATGCTCTGGGCGATCGGCTTCATCTTTCTGTTCACGGTCGGCGGAGTCACCGGCGTCGTCCTCGCCAACGGCGGGATCGATACGTACATGCACGACACCTATTATGTGGTCGCGCACTTCCACTACGTGCTCAGCCTCGGCGCCGTGTTCAGCATCTTCGCCGGATTCTATTACTGGTTCGGCAAGATGAGCGGCCGCATGTATAACGAGTTCCTCGGGAAGGTTCACTTCTTCCTGATGTTCATCGGCGTGAACACCGTCTTCTTCCCAATGCACTTCCTCGGCCTCGACGGGATGCCGCGGCGTATTCCCGACTACACGCCGGCGTTCGCCGAATGGAATTATGTCGCCACGGTCGGCTTCATGATCACCGCCGCCGGCATGGCCGTCTTCTTCGTCAACATCATCTATTCGCTGATCGCGGGGCCGAAGGCGCCGGGCAACTACTGGGGCGAAGGCGCGACGACGCTCGAATGGACGCTGTCGAGCCCGCCGCCGTTCCACCAGTTCTCGACGCTTCCCAAGATCGACTAGGCAAGCTTCGAAGCTGAAGAACGGAAACGCCCCGGTTCGCGCCGGGGCGTTTTCTTTTTCTGCGGCCCCTCCGGGAACGTCCCGACTGACTCGGCCAGAAGCCCGGGCCATCATCCGCGCATGAACAGCATCAGCATTGCGCTCGCCGCCGCACTCGCCGCCCTCACCTCACCGATTGAAGCGCAAGAGGTGCCGCTGGACGGGCGCTCGATCCTCCAGGCGGCTTCCCAGCTCAAGAACGGCGAATATGTCTGGGCGCCGCAACTCAGTTCGTCCGGATCGGCACTATTGGTCGTGAACCTGGAGACTCAGCGCGCCGTCCTGTTCCGCAACGGCGTCCCGGTCGCGGCGACGACGATCTCTTCGGGCAAGGAGGGAAATGAAACTCCGACCGGCGTCTTCACCATCCTTGAGAAGCGCAAAGAACATTATTCCAAGACCTACAACAACGCCCCGATGCCCAACATGCAGCGCCTCACCTGGAAGGGCATCGCACTGCACGCGGGCAAGCTGCCGGGCTATCCGGCGTCGCACGGCTGCATACGCTTGCCGCATGCCTTCTCCAGCCTGTTGTTCGGCGCGACCAATGTCGGGATGACCGTGGTTATCACCAGGCTCGGCGCGCTTCCCGCGCAAACGAGCTCGCCGGCCGTAGTTACCGCCGCGGCGGCCGACCCGTCGGTGCGGCTCTCCAACGCTGCCTTTGAATGGCACCCGGACCGGGCCCCGCCGACCGCCGACAGCATGGTGTCGGTGGTGATCAGCGCGGCCGATAGGAAGGCGATAGTGCTCCGCGACGGAGTCGAGATCGGGTCGTCGCCAGTGCGGGTTACAGGGGATCTCAGGCCGATGGCCTATGTGCTGCGCGCGTGGGACGACAGCGGCCAGCATTGGTTGAAGGTCCAGTTCGCCGGACAGGGCGAAGGCATGGAGGTGAGTCCGGACGAAGGGAAGCGGTTCGAGGCACCCATGATGTTCCGCCATTCCGTCGCGACCGTGCTGAGGCCGGGAAGCGTCGTCATCGTCACTCCGGAATCGCTCAGCGCCGGAAGCACGGGACGCGAGCAGACCGTCATCGAGGAAGACGAAGAAGCCGCGTCGCAATAGGGACAAGACTTGGGCGTCCCAAGCCTTTCCCTCTCCGGGCCCAGCCATTATAGGCCCGGCCGTGCCCGCCATGCAGATGACGACTCCAGCCGCGCTTCCGGCCGACTGGCGCGACCTCGTCGCGCTCACCAAGCCGCGCGTCATGAGCCTGGTCGTCTTCACCGGACTGTGCGGCCTTTTGGCTGCGCCGGTGATGCCGCCGCTGGTGATCGGCTTTACCGCGATCCTCTGCATTGCGCTTGGAGCGGGCGCCGCCGGCGCTCTCAACCAATGGTATGAGGCCGATCTCGACGCGAAGATGAAGCGGACCGCGAACCGGCCGCTTCCAGCCGGACGGCTCGACAGGCAAACCGCCCTCCACTTCGGCGTCGGCCTGGCCTCCTTCTCAGTCATCCTCATGGAGCTCGCGACCAACTGGCTGGCGGCCCTGCTGCTCGCCGCGTCGATCCTGTTCTACGTCCTCATCTACACCGTCTGGCTCAAGCGCCGGACGGCTCAGAACATCGTCATCGGCGGTGCGGCCGGGGCCTTTCCACCGCTCATCGGCTGGGTGGCGGCGACCGGCCGGATCGACCTCCTGCCGGTGCTGCTCTTCGCGACGATCTTCCTGTGGACCCCGCCGCACTTCTGGGCGCTCTCGCTGTTCGTCCGGTCCGACTACGCTGCCGCCAACGTTCCGATGATGCCCGTCGTCGCCGGCATTTCGGCGACCCGGCGACAGATCGGAGCCTATAGCGTGATAATGGCCGCCGCCGCGATTGCGCCGTGGCCGATCGGACTGACCGGCTGGATTTACGGGATCGCGGCTGCAGGACTTGGCGTGGTCTTCGTCGTCTTCGGGTTCGCGGTCGCCCGCAGCGATGCGACCGAGCCGAAGCAGATGGGGCCCGAGAAAAGGCTGTTCGCCTTCTCGATCCTTTATCTTTTCATCCTGTTCGCGGCACTCGTCGCCGACCGGTGGCTGCTGGCATGATCCCCGGCGAGGAGCCGAAGCCGGAGCAGGAAATCGTCCGGGCTCGCCAGCGCGAGCGCGCGAAGATCATGGCCTGGCTTCTCGGCGCCTTCGTTATCCTCCTGTTCCTCATTACCCTCGCCAAGATCGGCATGGGCAAGTGACGAGCGAGGCGAGCCGCAACAATCGGACCGCGGCGATCATGGCCGTGCTCGGGCTGCTGATGCTTGGCCTCGCCTTCGCCTCCGTCCCGCTGTACCGCGTTTTCTGCCAAGTGACCGGGTTCGGCGGCACGACGCAGCGTGCCGAGGAAGCGCCGGGAGCGGTTGTTGGCCGCGAGATCGGCGTCCGCTTCGACGCCAACATCGACGACAAGCTACCGTGGAAGTTCGAGCCGGTACAGGAGACGGTCCGGATCGAGCCCGGCGCGGCCACCAAGATCTATTACCGGGCGACCAGCCTCGTCGCCCGTCCGACGACCGGCCAGGCAGTGTTCAACGTCTCGCCCGCGGAAGTCGGCAAATATTTCAGCAAGATCGAATGCTTCTGCTTCACCGAGCAGACGCTGAAGGGCGGCCAGAGCGTCGAGATGCCGGTCGTCTTCTTTGTCGACCCAAAGGTCCGCCAGGACCCCGACACCAAAGGCGTCGACGAGATCACTCTGAGCTATACGTTTTATCCAGTGGAAACCGGCGCGACGGGCGGCTAGGGCCCTATCCAAAGAGTCACGAGGGAATGCAGTAATGGCGGCGACGCAGAACCACGATTACCATCTGGTCAATCCCGACCCCTGGCCGATCATCGGTGCCTTCTCGGCACTGGCATTGTTCGGCGGCGCGGTCATGTGGTTCCACGAAAGCCCCTACGGCATTCCGGTGATGGCGGCGGGCTTCGTCATGGTCCTGGTGACGATGGCGAACTGGTGGTCGAACACGATCCGAGAGGCGCACACCGGCTATCACACGCCAGTCGTCCAGCTTCACCTTCGCTACGGAATGATCCTGTTCATCGCCTCTGAGGTGATGTTCTTCCTCGCCTGGTTCTGGGCCTTCTACAGCTCCGCTCTCTTCCCCTCCGCGGTCGACGCGGTCGGCGGGCAATGGCCGCCCAAGGGGATCGAGGTCCTCAACCCGTTCGGCTTCCCACTGCTGAACACCTTGATCCTGCTCTGCTCGGGAACGACCGTCACCTGGGCCCACCATTCGCTGATCAGCGGCGATCGTCAGGGCCTGAAGCTCGGGCTGCTGCTGACGGTTCTTCTCGGCCTGCTGTTCACCAGCATCCAGGCCTGGGAATATGTACACGCGCCGTTCGCCTTCAAAGGCAATATCTACGGCGCGACCTTCTTCATGGCGACGGGCTTCCACGGCTTCCACGTGATCGTCGGGACGATCTTCCTGATCGTCTGCCTCATTCGAGCGACGAAGGGAGATTTCACGCCGCAGCAGCATTTCGGCTTCGAAGCTGCCGCCTGGTACTGGCACTTCGTCGACGTCGTGTGGCTGTTCCTGTTCGTCTCGATCTACGTCTGGGGCGGATGGGGCGCGCCCGTCGCGGGGTAAGTGCGCGAGGTCTCGCCTGTCGCCGGAGCGCTGCAGAGCCTCTGTCCCCGCTGCAAGTCGAGGACTCTGTTCGCCGGCTGGGTCCGGTTCGCCGACAAGTGCCGCGCTTGCGGACTGGACTTCTCGAGCTTCAATGTCGGCGACGGGCCGGCGGCCTTCCTGATCCTCATTATCGGCGCCGTCCTTGTCATCGCGGCGCTCGTTGTTGACGGCATCTATTCACCGCCCTGGTGGGTGCACCTGATCTGGATTCCGATCGGCTTCGGCCTGACCTTGCTCGGACTGCGGTGGGGCAAGGCGCTTCTCATCACCCAGGAATATCGTCACCGCGCGCGTGAAGGACGCATTGTCGAGGAATGAAAAGAGCCCCAGTCCTCGCAACGCTGATCGTGGCCGCCGCCGTCGCGACGATGATCGCCCTCGGAATCTGGCAAATCAGCCGTGCCCACTGGAAGGACGAGCTGCTCAGGCAATATGCGGCAGCCGAAAAGCTTCCACCGATCCCCTTTCCGACTGCCCCAACCAAGGCGGAGTTGCCGCTGTTCCGCTGGGCCACCGGCTATTGCCTGAAGCCCGTAAGTGAGCGGGCGATCGCGGGCGAGAACCGCGAGGGCGAGCCAGGCTTCGTCCACATCGTCCATTGCGCGACCGGCACGGAAGGGCCGGGAATGGCGGTCGAACTCGGCTGGTCGAAGAACCCGAACGCAAGCTGGATGTGGGCCGGCGGCCCGGTCAGCGGCGTAATCGCTCCTGACCGTAAGCAACACATCCGCCTCGTCGCGGCTTCCGCACCGCCGGGGCTGGAGCCGAGCGCCCTGCCCTCGATCCGCTCGATCCCCAATAATCACCGTTCCTATGCGATCCAGTGGTTCGCGTTCGCGGGAATCGCGGTCGTCATCTACTTCCTTGCGCTTCGGAAGCGCTTTCGACCTGAGTGACCCACAATCTAACGACCCTGGTCGCAGACCCCTGGGACGACTGGGGCGTGATGGACTGCGGCAACGGCAGGAAGCTCGAGCGCTATGGTCCGGTAACCGTCGTTCGCCCCGACCCGCAGGCGATGTGGTCGCCGGCGCTTGGCGATTGGGACCCGGATGCGACCTTCGTCCCGGGTTCTGACGAGGAAGGCGGCGGGCGCTGGGTCCAGCATCGTCCCGTCCCACGCCAATGGGAGCTGTCGCGCGGAGCGGTTAGGTTCAACGCCTCGCTGACTCCGTTCCGCCATCTCGGCTTTTTTCCCGACATGGCCCCACAGTGGGACTGGATGCGCCATCACTCCGCCGATGCCGACGTGCTCAACCTGTTCGGTTACACGGGCGTCGGGACGCTTCAGCTGAGTGATGCGGGCGCTCGCATGGTCCATGTCGACGCGTCGAAGAAGTCGGTCGAGCAGGGCAAGGCAAATGCCGAACTGTCGGACATGGCCGACCGGCCGATCCGCTGGATCGTCGACGACGCCGGCAAGTTCACCGCGCGCGAAGTCCGCCGGGGCCGGCGGTACGACGGCATCGTTCTCGATCCTCCGAAGTTCGGGCGCGGCCCGACGGGCGAAGTCTGGCGGCTGGAGGAAAATCTCGCGCCACTGCTGGCCGACTGCCGCCAGCTACTGGACGAGGACAGCCGGTTCCTCGTGCTGACGGTCTATGCCGTTCGCATGTCGGCCCTGGCAATCGGCGAGCTGGTCAACCAGATTCTCCGCGACCTCGGCGGACAAGTGGAGGTGGGCGAGATGGCGGTGCGCGAGGAATCGCGCGGGCTGCTCCTGCCCACTGCAATCTTCGCGCGCTGGTCTACGTCCTAGAAGCCCGAATTGCCGCCCCGGCGACGAATGGAGCGCCGGCAAGAAGCAGCAGCGACACCGCGCATTCGAGAAGCAGCGCGCCGGACGCGCTATCTCCTGCGGCCGCCGCTCCAAAGATGAGGAGCGGAATTGCGAGCGGCAGGAGGAGCAGGCCTGCAAGCGCTCCGGCGCGCGGGAGTCCCGCGGTGAGCGCAGCAACCGCAACAGCGAGTGCGGCAAGACCCAGACTTCCGACGAACAGCGCGCTCAGCAGGGAAGGCAATTGCTCGCCCGGCAGCCGCAGCAGTAGCGCGCCGACGAACGCGCTCGCCAGGAGCAGTGGGCCGAACGCCAGCCAATGACCGGTTATCTTCGCGAATGCGACGCTCTCGTCGGCAACGCCCGAGACAAAGAGCTGGTCGAGAACGCCGTCGGCGCGGTCCGGTTCGACCAGCCGCTCAATCGGAAGCAGCGCCGCCGTTAGCGCGGCGATCCAAAGCGCCCCGGCGCCGATGCGGGCGAGCAGCATTGCATCGGGCCCGACAGCAAAAGGGATCAGCGTCGCGACCAGCAGGAAGAAAGCGGCGGGAAGCCAGGCGGGCCCGCTGAAGCCTCGGCGTAGCTCCCGTGCGACGAGCCGGCCGATCATGCGCCAAGCTCCAGGACTCGCCAGTGGCCCGGCAGCGCCACATGCGAAGCGGCCAGTACCGCGCCGCCGCGAGCCCGGTGATCTCCGATCAGCGCGGCCAGCCGCTCGAGGGACGGGGCGTCCAGCGCGTTAGCTGGCTCGTCGAGGAGCCACAGCGGCGCTCCGGATGCGGCGGCACGGGCAAGCGATGCACGCTTCGCCTGCCCCGCGGACAGGAGCCGCACGGGAACCTCGCGAAGATCGGCAAGCCCAACCGCGGTCATTCCTGCGGTAACGTCGCCGCCCCAGAATCGAAGCGCCTCGCCGAGCGCAAGCTCGCGATCGAGCGCGGCGTGGTCGTCGGCAAAGGCAAAAGGAACCCTTTCGACTTTGCCGCGGTCCGCGCGCAGCAACCCCGCCGCGAGGCGTATGAGGCTCGACTTTCCGCTTCCGTTGGGGCCAGCGACCTGAAGCGCGTCTCCAGCGTCGAGATCCAGGCTCAACCCTTCGAACAGCAGCCGCCCGCCCCGCCTGCAGCTCACATTGTCGAACCGAAGAAGGGACTTCACTCGGCCGCCTCTTCGAGCGCGTGGATGTCCTCGTCGGACAGCCCGAAATGGTGCCCGACCTCGTGGATGAGGACGTGCGCGACGAGATGCTCGAGACTCTCTTCGCCTGCAGCCCATTCGTCGAGGATCGGTCGCCGATAGAGGAAGATGCGTTCGGGCAGAGTTCCGGACTGCTCGACGCTTCGCTCGGTCAGTGGAATGCCTTCGTAGAGGCCCGTGAGGTCGAACGGATCCTCGATCCCCATCTGGTCCAAGGTCGCGTCGTCCGCGAAGTCCGGGACGAGCAGGACGATGTCGCCGACGCTGTCCTTGAAGGGCGCGGGAAGCCGGTCCAGCGTTGCTCGGGCGATCGCTTCGATCTCCTCGGCTGAGGGCGGGGTTCCGAACCGGCGCATCGCGGCGCCATAGTGGCTTGTGCCGCAGCGCGGCAAGCTTGCCCCCTTGGCGTCACGACCCTAAATGGGCGCCTTTCCAGCGCGATTCTTTTGTTATGCACCCAGCCGGGTGCGGTGGGAGCGGTGGCCGAGTGGTCGAAGGCGCTCGCCTGGAAAGTGAGTATACGGCAAAACCGTATCGAGGGTTCGAATCCCTCCCGCTCCGCCATTACAGTTAGGCAGACATAGCGTCTGCCATACCTGCCTGAGGCAATGAGTTCTTGGATACTGCCGTTCCCTCAACAGCTCCCACGAGCGAGACGCTCGCGACTGTCGTCTTGATGATCCCCGCAGGTGCCCACGGATAATCTAACGTCCCCTTCCGCCCAAATTGCCGCGACCGTATCCGACCGAAAGCAGACGCTAGCTAGGCTTGGCGAGACCTCGTCGCATTTTCGCTACCGTCGTCTTGGCATACGCTTGGTCGTCACCTTTTAACGGTCCGCCGAAAGTCGGAACACAGGCCTTGCCGAGGCTGTCGCCTAGCCGCACGCAAACGTCGATCGCGTCTTTGAAAGGATTGTCGAAATAAACGAGAAAAGTGGTGTGTTGGCGGGTCGCCACCGCCATCCTGTTTTTGAACACTTGATCGCTGCAGAGCGCCTTTGTGTCATAACTGCTGACTTGCGGCTCGTCTGCGTGCGGGTCAAAAATTATCCGTGTGCGTGGATCGGATTCCGGCACTGGGTCCTGCCGATCTGCACGAAAATAGTCGGCCTGCTTCTGGCCCCATTCAAGTTCGTAACGATATAGCGCCAGGCTGTCGCGAACGTCCTTTCTTTCGATCGAGGACAAGCCGCCCGCACCCATCAGTTCCTGGTAGACAGAGCTTGGTGCGGTCAGCGCCGGCATCATCATTGTGGTGCCAACGGCGTCAAAATCTCTAACGTTTGGGCACTCGCCCTTTGCCAACGTGACTGCGAAAGTCTGCTCTCGTTCGACGATGCTTCTCAGCACGTCGCGCATATTTCTTAGCGCAGCCACGTCGCTTTCCGTCTCTTCGAACAGCCGTTGCATCAGTTGGTTGTGCTTGGCCGCCTGGTCGCGCTGAGAGCCCCATTCCTGCAGCTCGAACGCAATCAGAATGCCAGCTAAGACGCCTGTAGTTTCAAGTGCCAGCAGCATCCATTCTCGATCTTCAATTCGCTTCAATGCTTCCCCTGCGCGACGAAACAAGATCATGCCGCTGCCCCCGAAGTCGGATCCGGAGTGGAAACGATGCTAGGCTTTTCATCGTCGTTCAAGCTGGAAACCCAATGTCTGATTTCCACCCAGTTCTGCCGTCTGACAGCGGCCCAAAACCGATGCGACGTATTCTACGTCAGTTCACCGAGGCGCGGCCTCCAAAGGCTGGGACCGTAGGCGATCACGAAAAACAAAAGGGCCGCTCCCCAGAATGATCCTGCTATGTCGAGCGTCAGCTGATAATCGCCGAGGCCTAGCGACGCGGCCACGCGCAATGCTGCACCCAATGTCACGCAGGCGTAGGACACAACAGTCATAGGCGATGCGGCGAGATCGCGTCCCGTGTGCCCCAAACTTGCGCGACTCATCACTGCGAGGATCATTGTCGTCATCGCTCCAGCCGTCAGCGCATGAATCCCGGCACTTCGCGGCATGTTGAACCCGGCAACGGAAAGCCCAAGCAAGAGCAGCCCAACCGGGATCCACAAATAACCGAGATGGAGAACGAGCACGAGCGGATCGGCAAACGTCCGCCCGCCACCCCATCGCGAAAACCGGAGCATTTGCGCTACGGCGGCCAAAACCAGCATGAGGCCCGTGAGATGCGGGCCGGGAAAAGCCAGCCAGAATACGAGCGCCAGTGCGGTCGTAGCGATCACCAGGAGGTCGAGGCTCTGCGGCTGGGTGGGTAGACCTGCCTTGGCGCCCTTTTTTACCAGCCAATTCCGGGTGAAAGATGGAATGATCCGGCCGCCGATGACGGAGATCATGATGACGACCAGGGCGACTGCACCTCGCCAGCCGAGGTCCGGCGGGATCACGCCGGCGGTTCCGGCATAGTCGGCGGCATCGGCAATCCCGAACAAAAGCACGAGGCCGACGATCGGCAAGTTCCGGTTCTTGCTTGCGATTATCTCGCGCGCGGCAAGCAGCGCCAAAGTGATGAAAAGTCCCGCGTCGACAACTGCTGCCGGCCACAGCCCGATCGATCCGGAAAACAATACCGCCAGCCGCGCCGCTGCCCACAAGCCGAACAGGCTCAGCAGAGGAGCGCCGGCAATCGGGAGGCGCCCGGTCCAATTGGGAATGGCGGTAAGCAGGAAGCCGGACACGGCGGCACCGACGAACCCGAACAGCATCTCGTGTCGATGCCACGCCACCGGATCGAACGCGGTCGGCAATGTCACCCGGCCGGCGAAGACGGCCAGCCACAGAGCGATTGCGATGACCGCCCAAACCGCTCCTCCAAAGAAGAAGGGCCGGAATCCGCCGCGCAGGAACGGGTGCGACGCCGCCATACGATGCTTGCGGAGTTCGAGCATACGTTCGCCGCGCGTTACCGTCGCGCCGTTGGTCGTCCGATCGGTCACTCGCCAGGTTCTGCGGCAATCGCCGCCCGCGGCTCTTCGACATACCCGCGCGGACGGCGGAGCTTCATCAGGAAGTCCCAGCCCATGATCAGTGCCCCGACCGAGAAGACGATGTCTCCAGGCATTCGCATCCACTGCCAGAACAGATACTGGTCGTAAAACGCCTGGCTCCGCGCCCATGCGAGTCCGTGCTCGAAAACGGCGTCGAGCTGCGGCCAGCCAATCGGGAAGAAGTGGAGGAAAATCCACATCGCTAGGGCAACATTGTAGCACCAGAAGGCGATCCGCCCCGGCCGCTCGCTGAAGGCCGCATCTGGCCCCGCGCGATAGCGAAGGCAGAAGTAGATCAGGCCAAGCGCGAGCAGCCCGAACGCACCGAACAGCGCGGTGTGCGCGTGGTTGAGCGTCAGGAAGGTGCCATGCTCGTAATAATTGACGAGCGGCGCGTTGAGCGTGCCTCCTCCGAACACTCCGGCACCCACGAAATTCCAGAAAGCTGAGCCGAGTATGTAGAGATAGGCCAGTCCGTAATCGAAGACGGCAGCGCCTTTGATCAGCCGATGCTGCGAGATTGCCTCCAGGATCAGGAGGACGAGAGGCAGCACCTCGATGAACGAGAACATCGTTCCAAGCGGCACCCACATGCTCGGTCCGCCGCCCCAATAGAGATGGTGGCCGGTGCCAAGGACGCCGCCGAGGAAAATCAGGATCAGCTCCAGATAGACCGACCGCTCGGCGAGCTTTCGGGAGACGAGACCGAGTGACATCAGCAGGTACGCGCTCATCGCCACGGCGAAGAACTCGAACGACTGCTCGACCCAGAGGTGGACCACCCACCACCGCCAGAAGTCGGTGATCGTGAATGACTTGTGGATTCCGGTCAGCGGGATCATCCCGAAGACGTAGAGAACAGCGACATTAATCGTTGCCGCCCAGATCAGATGCTCGAGGCGGATCCTGCCGCTCCAGAATTGCTTGGTTGCCTCGACCAGCGTTTCCCGCGTTGGCCACAGTGCCCGGAACATGAGCAGGCTCCAGCTGAGCAGCGCGGCAAAGAAGCAGATCTGCCAGAATCGGCCGAGCTGGATGTAGGACAGTCCCTGGTTTCCGAACCAGAACCAGCCCTTGTCGATGACGCCCTGGATTCCGAGATAATTGCCCAGCAGCGCCGCGGCGACGACGAATAGCGATACCCAGAACAGGAGATCGACCAAGAAGCCCTGTCCCTTCGCTTCACGGCCTCCGGCAATAGCGGGAGCGAGGAAAAGGCCGCTCGCGATCCAGCCGAGCCCGATCCAGATGATCGGAGCCTGGATGTGGAAACTCCTCAGGAAGTTGAACGGCAAGATGTAGTTGAGCTGGACTCCGTAGAAATAATCACGCTCGTAGTAGGAGTGCGCCATGATCGCACCCGCGCCTTGTGAGGCGAGGAACACGAGAGCGACGACGATGAAATATTTGCCGGTCTTGATCTGGCTCGGTGTCAGGTCGCGATAGACCGCGAGGCCCCGCTCCATCGGCTCGTCGTCGGGAGAGTCGAGATAGGCGCGGTAGAGCCACAAGACGAAGCCCATCGCGAAGAACGTGAAGCAGAAGCTGATCCACGTCCAACGGAAGGTGTTAGTCGTCGGAACGTTGCCAACAGAGGGCTCATAGGGCCAGTTCTCGGTCCACGATGTTTCCGGATGGCCCGGCCGACGGGCCACAGTCGTGATCGCAGAATAGATGATGAAATCGGCAGTCTGGGCGCGAAGCCTAGGGTCGAGGCTCTTCGCCGGAACCCAGCCGGCGGACAGGTTGACGGTGTTGAGCTTCGTGGTGATCTCCGACTGCACTCCACGGATGGCCTGAGCGACCGCGTCCGGTACGATGACGGTCGGCTGGGTCAGATCGATACTCTGCAGCTGCTTTTGCATCGTCGCGGTTATTGCGGCGTCGTCGAGGGCTGCGGACGGGGATTGCGGACCGGGCGTCGTCGGCTCGGGCGGAGTTCCGGCAGGCCCCGTGACGGCCAGCGACTTGTTGCCGGGCGCCTGCGTTCCGGGGGGCGTCGCGCCCGAATGGGCGAGGCTTTGCTTGGTGAGCACGCCGAGCCGGACGAGAGCTGAGGCAGTATAATCCTCGCCGAAATAGGATCCCATTCCGTAGATGCTGCCGTAATCCATCAGGTCGGCTTTCTGGAAGCCGCCCTTCCCGGCGATAATGTCGTCGGAGGTCATCAGCACGTTGCCGATGCGGTCGGTGAATGCGCTCGGATGCGGCGGCGCTTGTTTGTAAGTGAGGACCGTGGCCCAGCCAAGAAGCGCGAAGCAGAGGACTGCCGTTACCAGCAGAACCCATTTCAGGATGTCGCTGACCGGATCGTTCGATGCTTGGGCAAGTTCCCTAGCGGCCATTCCTGCCTCCCTCTTCGAATCCCCAACCTTATCGCGTTTGTGGATTCGGCTGAATAAGCAACCGCGACTCTGCCAAATCTGATTGCCGTGATTCTACACTTGCGCCCTCGGGGCAGCGTGGCCGGTCAAGGCAAGCAGAGTGAGCACAAGGCCGAGCGCCATTGCAAAAAGTGACACCGCTCGTTGATTGCGAACGAGCTTCGTGGAAAGCGCCAGCAAGGGCTTGGGAAAGACCATGATCAGCAAGCCTTCGACGGCCGCGATCCAGCCGACCGCCGAAACAATGATTGCCGGAAGATCGGTCCAATGATGATGGCCGATGGCGATCGCGCCTCCAATCGCGAAAGCTGAGAACCCAGTGATGAAGGTTAGCGCCGGGGAGCGTTCGAACTCTGCGATGATGGCTGCCCAGTTAATCTGGCGGGTGAACCCGGCGAGGCCTGCGGCGAAGTCGTAAAGACCAATTAGGAGCAGCAGATGAAGCGTAAGTGGGAGGGCAGTCGTCATCGCATTTCTCCTGGCATGCGAAGCCATGACACAACCACGAACGCGAGAAACAACGCCGACGCGGCGAACATGACGCCCGTTGCAACCCAGCCCAGGACCTTTGTGCGCTTTGACGCTGTCAGCCGGCCCATCGCGCGCGGATTACTCACGACCAGCATCATGACTGCCATCAAAGGTGCTGCGAGGATACCATTCACAACGGCGGCCCAGTAGAGTGCGCGTGCGGGATCGATCCCAACGGCGTCCAGCGAGGCGCCCGCTAAAGTGGTAATTGCAATGGTTGCGTAGAATAACCGCGCATTGATGAGTTTCGCATCAAGGCTGCCCGGAAATCCAGCCATCTCTGTCACTGCATAGGCTGCCGACCCGGCAAGTACTGGCACCGCAAGCAGACCGGTGCCGATAATGCCCACGGCAAACATCGCAAAGGCCAACTGCCCCGCAAGGGGTCGCAGCGCCTCCGCTGCCTGCTGTGAGGTAGCGATGTCGTGGATGCCGTTAGCATTCAGAGTTGCAGCGGTCGCGAATACGATTGCAAGGCTGATGATCGTGCTGAATCCCATCCCCGTAAGAGTGTCCAGCCGAATGCGCTTAAGCTCCGGACCGGCCGCGCTTGGCGTGATGCAAAGCGGCTTAACGTGGTGCCGACGCTGCTCTTCGATTTCTTGCCCTGCCTGCCAGAAAAAAAGATAGGGACTGATCGTTGTGCCGAGGATCGCGACCAAGGCAGTTGCATACGCCACATTCCACTGCAGCTCAGGCACTACTAGCGAGCGTAGAGCGCGCGGCCACGGCACGTGCGCGACCATAACCACGCCGACATAGGTAAACAGACTCAACGTCGTCCACTTTAACACCGAGGCGTAGCGCGGGTAACTGAGACCAATCTCAAGACCGATGCACAGAATGCCGAACAGCAACGTGTAAAGCCCACTGTTGCCACCCGCCAGCAGTGCCAATGCGGCCCCCATGGCGCTGAGGTCAGCGCCCAGGTTTACCACGTTGGCGACAAGCAATAGTGCGACCATCGACCAAAGCATTCTCGGATAATGGCGCTTCAAGTTACGGGCGATGCCAACGCCCGTGACACGGCCGATGTTGGCCGCCACTTCCTGAATAACGACCATCAGCGGAAAGCTGAGCACGAAAGTCCAGGCCAGACCGTAGCCGAACTGAGCGCCGATCTGGCTGTGGGTGCCGATGCCGCTCGGGTCGTCGTCAGCCGCCCCTGTGATCAGCCCAGGGCCGAGTACGCTCAGGAACGAGCGACGTTTTTCATCCGGTCCCCTGGGAGCGGCGCCCTCCATTTCACAGTTCTGACCGCCCAAATCCGTCCGCGCAACTTTGACTAATGGATGCACAACCCGGGCCCCGCATTGCCTTGCGGGTTCTGGGGTTCCGGTCTTGCAGCCTAAGCAGTCCTACCTAGTGACACGAATGCCGATCGAGCCGATCAGAACGAGTACCGCGATCTTTTTTCCCAAGGAGCTGCCGATGGAACAGCCGGCAATTGAGATACTCAACGCAAATCGCATCATGAGTATCGCAACCGTTCGGCCTGACGGATGGCCGCAAACGACAATCGTGGGATATGCGAATGAGGGTTTCCGGCTCTATTTCCTGATTTATCGGACCAGCCAGAAGTTCGAGAACATTTCGCGCGACGACCGCGTTTCGATCTCTGTCGGACAGGAGCCGGAATCGTTGCGCGAGATCAAGGCGGTCTTTGCCGGCTGCAACGCGCGAGAAGTGACCGACATCGACGAGCGAGTTCATGCCTGGCTTTTGCTTGCCGAGCGGCATCCCAATCTAACCGACCTTGCACCGCCAAAAAGCGAGGATGTCGCGACCATGGTCGCCGACTGCCGTTTCATTTCCTTACTCGATTACAGCCAAGGCCTTGGTCACACCGAATCGCTGACCATCGGAGCTAAATAGAACTCTTCCCGCCAACGGGTTCCAGCAAAGCTAGCAAAAGCTTCCCGTCAGCTTTCTGCCCCTTCCGGCTAGCATGCGAAATCAGGCGAGGGGTTTCAGGCTTTCCCCGAAGCCCCAGTCGTCGTCACGCGCAGCGGTCATTTCAACCATTCCGCCGGGGCCAACTGTCAGAATGTCGGAGTGGCCGAAACCCTGGGAATAATCGATGATCGTGATTATCGATGGCGCGGCACGCATAAGAACGGTGTCTTCGCTAAGCGACGGAACCTCTAACCGGTTGAGGCCCGGATGCTGTTCCAATAGCAATCGCAATCCACGCTCGCGCTGCTTGGAGTCAGTAACCTCTGACGCATGCGCAGCGATTGAGAGTCCGCGTATCGATCTCGGATCATGGAAGTCGTGTCCGACTGCGAGTGACACGCGGTTATCACGCTTGATATTGGCGAATTTCTGGCCAGTTCGAGAAATGGCGAAATAGATGAGGATTCCTTCGTTGGCGTATCCAACGATTGTCGTTTGCGGCCAACCATCGGGACGGATAGTTGCGATGGCCATTAGCCTGTTATCCTTCAGGATCTTTACGGCGGATTCTTTCATTGCGAAACCTCTGCGCGCCTATACACGTAAACTTGTCATCCTGCCGATCAATTCAACGGGCAAGCAGCCAAGTGTAATGTCGGCTTTCGACCCAAAGCGGACATTAGCGCATCCGACAAGTCACGAAGGTTCGACCTCCGCAGGCTCGCCGTTAAACGAAGTAGCGCGCCCTTTTGCCGAACCTGACGAGCCTGGCCTTGTGATGCTGTATTGTACGGCATAGGGGG
>JBKPOU010000068.1:0-45865 GCA_046733255.1 Pseudomonadota bacterium | reverse complement strand
TCGAGCGGCTGGTCGACATAGCCGCCGCGAACATTGGTTGCTCCCAAGGGCTGATATGGCGTCGCGGTCGTGCAGCCCGCAAGTATCGCGAGCGCGGCGATCGGGGCCGCCAGTTTCCTGTACTGGATAAACTTCTTCATTTGCGAGCCTCCGTGGAGCCTTTCACATACGCCAACGTCAGGTGAAACAGGGCGTTCCAGCGGCCGCGTGCTCAAGGATGCACGTTGCACTGGCGCCAATATGCTCTTCGTTGCATTAACCGGCGCTGTCTCTGGGCGGAGGGGAAGCAATGGCGGCCGGTGCTCGAAAACTTCCGCTGGCTCTCATCCTGCTTCTCGGCACGGCCGTCTTCCTAAACTATGTCGACCGCGGCGCGATCGGGATCGCGGCTCCGCTGATGAAGTCCGAGCTGCGGCTGACGGCGACCCAGTTCGGGGTCGTCGCCTCCGCCTTCTTCTGGGTCTATGCGCCCTTCCAGCTGGTCGTTGGATGGCTCGTCGACCGCTTCTCGGTCTATCGGCTGATGGCTGCCGGACTGCTGCTATGGGCCGCGGCAACGCTTGCGATGGGCTTCGTCGGCGGGTTCACTTGGCTCCTTCTGCTGAGGATTCTCCTCGGAGTGGGCGAGACCATAGCCTTTCCGGGCGGCTCGAAAATCATCACCCGTCACGTCCCGCCGGAACGGCGCGGGATGGCCAATGCGGCAATGGCGCTCGGGATTGCACTCGGGCCGGCGGCTGGAACCCTGGTCGGCGGCTTCATCCTCGCTTCCTATGGCTGGCGGCCGATTTTCTTCGCTTTCGGGCTTGTGACCTTGCTGTGGCTCGCGCCGTGGCGCCTTGTCACCTCGAAGCTCGAGGAAGTGAGCGGTTCTGCGGAACCGAGGGTTCCCATCCGCGACCTGATCAAGAAATGGCCTCTCTGGTCGATGTCGATCGCCCACGTAGCGAGCAATTACGTCTTCTATTTCCTGCTCGCCTGGCTGCCCTTGTACCTCGTCAATTCGCGCGGCCTTCCGCTCACCGAAATGACGCTTCTGGCGACGCTTGGTTATGCGGCTCAGGCGGTTGCGTCGCTGGCCTTCGGTGCGCTCTCGGACTGGTGGACGCGACGTGGGCTTCCGGAAGCGACGGTGAGGCGATGGATGATGACCCTCGGCCAGCTCGGCGCGGGCCTCGCGGTGCTCGGCATCGCCTTTGCCGACGGTCGGCTGGAGCTCGCGATCCTGCTTTGCCTCGCCGGGATCGCCACCGGAGCATTGTCGCTCAACACCTATGCGGTCGCGCAGATGTTCTCCGGTCCGCGAGCGGCCGGCACATGGGTCGGGATCCAGAACGCCATCGGCAACTCGTCAGGAATCTTCGGACCGATCGTAACAGGGATCGTCGTCGACGCATTCGGATACACGATCGCCTTTGTCGTCACCGCGGCGGTGGCGATTGCCGGGGCCCTGTGGTGGATCGTCGGAGTGCCGAAGATCGAGCAGGTCGACCTGGGCTGAGCTACAAGGTCGACCCCTTTGGGGGAGCGGCCAGGTTATGCCGCACCCGGGATGTGAAGTCGCCGGCGCCCCGCCAGCTGTAGGACTCGCGAAAACGCCGATAGCCCCAGGAGAGCCTTCCGATGAGACGCGCGATGGAAGCGGCCGGTCCTTTGCTCGCCGCGCGCAGGCGTGCCCGGTGCCTCAATTTGTGGACACCGCCGCCTGACAGCGGCGGCGGGACATCGACGCCGAAGAGATCGCGCAGGGCCAGAAGCTGGAGTGCGAGCGACCCGCGGCCAGCCGGATCGCGAAGCGCCGAAGCGACGCCGTTCCAATCAATAGCATCCGATAGCAGCGCGAGGTCGTGCAGATGGCGCAGGTTGATTCGGAGCCGCCAGTAGTCGCCCTCCTTGATCATGTCGTGGACGAGGAGGTGAAGAGCCCGCGCTGTCGGTGTGGGAACTCGTGCCGTGACTTCGTCGCGCTCGACCTGCGGCGCCCAGGTTTCCGGTTTTCCGGAAAGATATGGTCGTGAACGGGCATTGGGGAGGCCGTGAACCGAAAGCACGCCGGCATCATCGGGGCGCGCCAGATTGTGGGCGCTGTCGGTCTCGCGATAGCCGATCTTCGTCAAAGCCGCTCTCGCAGCCGGCATGTCGTCCGCCTCGATATGGATGTCCAGGTCGCTCATCATTCGCGAGCGCCACTCCGTCTCCTCGCCGGAAAAGAGCGTGATTGCGCCCTTCAGGAGGACAGGCTGAATCCCTGTCGCATTCAGCGCCCGAAGCGTATCGATCAATTGCGCGCGAAGACGCCGATTTCGTTCGCGATTGCGATCGTGAATCAAGGCGAGATAATCGCGAACCTCATCACGGATGCGCGACAGGCAATCGTTGCGCTCGAGCGCGACGTAAAGAGCGGGTACGAGCCACCCCCTGTTCGCAATGTCCACGACTTCGAGCCACCTCGAATCCTCCGGGAGGCTGCCGCGCATCGCCGACATTAGCAGCCGAAGTGCGTCGTCCCGCTCCTTCACGAGGCGAGGCTGGTCACGAGCTGAGCCGCTTCGACCCGGTCGCTGTAAGTCAGCCGGAAACAGCGCGCGTCCCCCAATGCGGTAGCGAGCGCCGCGAACCCCGCCTCGCTTAGTCGTTCGTCTCTCGAATGACCTTCCGCGATGAGCGCTTCCAGGGCCGGAACGGCGCCGACTTCATCGAGGCTGGCGCATGCGCTCGACTGCCTGTTGAGGAGCACCACCCGGCGGACGGGCAATGGTCCCGGATCGGCCCAAAGATCGTGCTGCAAATAGCGAACCTGTATTCCGTCAGGCCTGCGGTAAGCCGGCTGCTCCGCCAATCCGGGCCATTCCGGCGACAGCATCGTCCACGCGGTTTCCTTGACCGTGAACGGCAGCGGCAAGCCGGTGACTCGGCCCGTGCCGTCGAGCAGGACCACGTCATCGGCCGCGACCTTGAAACCCCGGCGGGCGAGAGCAGTCGCAAGCGTCGTCTTGCCAGACCCGGGGCTTCCCAGGAGGAGCAGTGCCTTGCCCTCAGCGACGAGCGCCGCGGCGTGCAGCGCCACTTCGTGAGTTGCGAATTCAAGCACGCAGTCGATGAGAAACGCCTTGAGCAGCGGGACGAATTCGGCGCGTTCGCACGTCGTGCCCGGCTGGCCGGGGAGCAAAAGCTCAACAGTTTCGCCAACCAATCGCGCGGAAAGCTGCGCGTGCGACTTCGATGATTCGCAAACATAGGGTCCGAACACGTCCTCGATTTCGGCGCGCAGCGCATCGGCCAGGCTCAGCTGCACTGAGACCCCCGAAATGCACAGCTTCATGCAGGTCAGCGGTTCGGCGGGCGGCGAACGACGCTTGCGCTCCGCGGTGTCGGACGCTTGCAAATCGCGAAGCTTGAGGATCGCCGACTGGATCGTCCCGGCGCTTTCGACCGGCTCCGCTCCTGCTTCGGCCATCTCGCGCGCGATGTCGCTCTGGCCGAGCCCGGCCTGCATCGAGCGCCACACATAGGCGGAGAAATCGTCGAGCTCGTAGACGGCCTGGGCGGCCTCGCTGAAGAGCAGGTTACGGGACTCAAGAACCGCGAGAAGCATCGACGATTGATACGATGTGATCCGAACGCCGTCGACAGATGCACAGCGGGAGCGGAGTTACAGCCCCGTCACCCGCCGTCCGAACTGCTTCTACGGGCCCTTGTTCTTGCCGGGTTTTCCCGGACCTGTTCCTGGGCCGTCGTTGATCGGCGGGTTGCCGGGTGGTTGCCCGTCCTCGCCATTGCCGACCCCATTGTTGCCCTTCGGACCCTTGTTCTTCGGGCCCTTCCCGCCCGACTTCGCGATGGCCTTCGAGCTTAGCGAGGTCGAAAGCAGGAAGGTCACTGCCGGCGGAGTGACCGCCGCGAACGTCCCAGCCTTTTTCAGGAATGACCGCCGGTCGTCTTGGCCTTTGACTTCATCATCTGACTGCATGACGATTCTCCAGCGAGCTTGTTAAAATCTATAACGCGGCGTCGTGGTTAACGGTAAGTTAGCAATGGTTAACTGCGCGCGATACGAACCTGGGCGCGCGCGCCATGACGGAAATGGCCTCCCAAGCCGAGCGTCCGCTGAGTCTTTCGGGCGACACTGCCAATCACTTTTTTCTGCCGCCGTTAACTTTTCGCTTGGCTTGCGACTCGCGATGATTCAAAGATTCACACTGAGGGTTCAAACCGTTGCCTGATCTGGGGGTTGTCCATGAGCATCGATTTCATCCGGCCTGAGGTCGACGAACTTCGACCGCGGATTAGCGTCATCGGAGTCGGCGGAGCCGGCGGGAATGCGGTAGCGAACATGATCGGCGCCGACGTGCTCGGGGTCGACTTCATCGTCGCCAACACCGATGCGCAGGCTCTCAACACTTCGACCGCGGACCGGCGGATCCAGCTGGGCCTCAAGATCACGCAGGGACTGGGCGCCGGATCGAGGCCGGAGATCGGCCGCGCAGCCGCCGAGGAATCGCTCGAGGAAATCCAGCAGGCGCTCGAGGGCGCGCACATGTGCTTCCTCGCGGCTGGAATGGGCGGCGGAACCGGGACCGGCGCTGCTCCGGTCATCGCCAAAGCTGCGCGCGACAAGGGAATCCTGACCGTCGGCGTCGTCACCAAGCCGTTTGCCTTCGAAGGCGCTCGGCGCTCGCGCTCGGCGGATGCCGGGATCGAGGAGCTTCAGCAGCACGTCGATACCTTGATCGTCATTCCGAACCAGAATCTCTTCCGCCTCGCCAACTCGGACACGACCTTCAAGGAAGCGTTCGAAATGGCCGACGAGGTGCTCCAGCAGGGCGTTCGCGGGATCACCGACCTGATGGTGATGCCCGGCCTCATCAACCTCGACTTCGCCGACGTCCGCTCGGTGATGGGCGAGATGGGCAAGGCGATGATGGGCACCGGCGAGGCCGGCGGCGACAATCGCGCGATCGAGGCCGCCGAAAAGGCGATCTCCAACCCGCTGCTCGACGGGGTCAGCATGAAGGGCGCCAAGGGTGTCATCATCTCGATCACCGGCGGCGAGGACATGAAGCTGATGGAGGTCGACGAGGCCGCAAGCCACATCAAGGAGCTGGTCGACCCGGACGCGAACATCATCTGGGGATCGGCCTTCAACAACGACCTCGACGGCAAGATCCGGGTGTCCGTGGTAGCGACCGGAATCGAGGCCGAAACCGGCGTACAGGCGCAGCCCGCGAAGGTCTTCACCTTCCCGTCGCGGCCCTCGACTTCCGTTGCGGCTGCTCCGGCGATCGAAACCGAGACGGAAACGGACGACGAGGACGATGATGAAGAGACGCTCGAGCTGACCGAGGAGGTCGACGAAGACGAGGGCGACGAGCTGGTCCTGGATAATGACGACATTCTGACCGCTCCGGTGGGAGCGCCGCCGATCGCTCCGCCGACGGACGAAGACGAAAACACCACCGGCGAGGACGAAGAAGCGAGCGAGACTCAGGATCAGCCGAAGGCCGCATCGGGTGCCGGCGGGACCCTGTTCGAGCGCATGTCGAACATCGCCCGCGGATCGGCCAAGGCGCAGGGCGACGACTCGCAGCCGGGGCCGGGCTTCAGCCGCGAGCCGATGGACATTCCGCGCTTCCTGAACCGGCAGAACAACCAGTAATGGAGGGGGGCCGCCGGAAGGGGCCCCGCTCATCGCCTGAGCCGCACGACTCGTCGTTAAAGGGCTAGGCAGAAAGCTTCCCGCAAGATTCTCTCCTTCACGGGAGATCGATGCCGGTGGGGAATCCAATCAAACGCGGGCGCTTCGCGGCGCTCATTCTGTCATGCTTTGCGGCGCTTGCGGCAATGCCCTCCGCTGCGCTCGCCCAGGCGATTCCGGTATATTCGGAGAGCCCCGGCGACGCGCTTGCCCGAAATGTGCGCACGCTGGCCGACGATCCGAAGAACTTCGCCGCGCTGATCGCCGCCGGGAAGGCCGCGCTTCAGCTTGGCGACACGCAGGCCGCCGCCGGCTTCTTCGGCCGCGCCGAGGAAGTGAACGGCCGAAGCCCGCTTCCACTGGCGGGAATGGGCGCTGCGCTAGTCACGACCGACGATCCGCGGGGAGCGCTGACCTATTTCGCCCGAGCGCAGCGTCTGGGCGCGACTCCGGCGACGCTCGGCTGCGATCGCGGCCTGGCTTATGACCTGCTTGGCAAGCAGGTCGCCGCGCAGACCGACTATCGCGCGGCAATGACCGGTCCCGACCGCGACGAAGCTCGCCGCCGCCTGGCCCTTAGCCTAGCGATCAGCGGCGAGCAGGACCTCGCATTGTCGACTCTCGAGCCCCTCCTCCGGCGCCGCGACGTTGGCGCCCAACGCACCCGGGCGCTTGTGCTGGCGCTCGAAGGCGATCTTGCCGGGGCGAAGGCCGCGCTCGAATATACGATGCCCGGCGCCTCGGCTCGGATGGACCCGTTCTTCCGCCGCCTGCCGATGCTAAGCTCTGTCCAGAAGGCCGCCGCCGTCCACCTCGGCATCTTCCCGGAAGGCGGCGTGGCGGTCGCTTCGAATGCGCCGCCGGAGGACCGAATGGCCTCGATCGAGCAGATGCTCGCACTCCCGCCGCCCGATGAGACGGCGCCGGCGCAGTATAGTTATTCCCAGCCGATTCCCGCAGTCGCCGCGCCGCAGCCCCCGCAGGTGCAGGTCGCGTCGGTTTCGACTTCCAACGTGAAGAGAGCGGTTTCGCCCAACAACGACCTCATCCAGACCGAGCGCGTCCAGTCCGATCCGGGCGGCAGGAAAATCTGGTTGCAGCTTTCAAGCGGCGATAATCCAGCCGAGTTCTCCGGCGAGTTTCGCAAAATCCGCTCGCGCGAGCCGAAATTGTTTACTGGAATCAGCGGTTTCGTCGCCAACGCGGGCTCAAAGTCGCGCCTTCTGATCGGTCCGTTTCACAGCCAGGAGGACGCGCGTCTCTTCGGGGATGCGCTATCGAGCGCGCGCATCGATTCCTTCCCCTGGACGAGCCAGCCGGGACAGGTGGTCAGGAAGCTTCCAAGCCAATAGACGGCACCGCGATGACGGTGCTCGCCAGCCTTGCCGCGCAGCCTTCGCATTCGCGCGGACGGCTCCACTGTGAAAGCGACGATGGGCCGCGCGGGCCGCGCGATATCTTCCAGCGCGACCGCGACCGGATCATCCACTCCGTCGCGTTCCGCCGCCTCCGGCACAAGACACAGGTCTTCGTTGCTCCCGACGGCGACCATTACCGGGTGCGGCTGACCCACAGCCTCGAGGTCGCTCAGATCGGGCGGACGATCGCCCGAGCGCTCGGACTCAACGAGGACCTCACCGAGATGCTGTGCCTCGCTCACGATCTCGGCCATCCGCCGTTCGGCCATGCCGGGGAGGATTCGCTCCAGGCGGCGATGGCGAGTGCGGGCGGCTTCGACCACAACGGTCATACGGTGCGGATCGTGATGAAGCTCGAGACGCCCTATGTCGGCTTCGACGGGCTCAACCTCAGCTGGGAAGCGCTCGAAGGGCTGGCGAAGCACAACGGGCCGGTGCTTCAGCCCGGCTGGGCGCTCGAGGAAGCAAACGCCGCGTTCGACCTGGAACTCGGAAGCTGGCCGTCGCTCGAGGCGCAAGTCGCGGCGATCGCGGACGACATCGCCTATGACAATCACGACATCGACGACGGGCTCCGGGCGGGCCTCCTGGATTTCGAAGCGCTGCTGGGCGTGCCGCTGGTCGAACGCCACTGGCGGGCAATCGTCGAACGCACCGGCGAGATTCCGCCCGACAAGATGCAGCGCGCGCTCGTCCGCGACATGATCGGCACGATGGTGGGCGACGTCATCGCCGAGACCCTGCGGCGAGCCAGGGAGGCGGGCGCCCACTCTATCGACGATGTCCGCTCCGCCGGAGTTCAGCTGTCGGGCTTCTCGCCGGAGCTTTCCGAGGCAGACAAGGCGCTGAAGTCGTTCCTTTACGCCACGCTCTACAATGCGCCGGAGCTCCTTGCTGTCCGCGCCGAGGCTCAGCGGGTCGTGACGGACCTCGCCGAGACCTATCGGTCGGACCCCTCGCTCCTGCCAACGGAGTGGCGAACAGGTGACACCGGCGTGCAGCAGGACCGCCGCATCGGCGATTTCATCGCCGGAATGACGGACCGTTTCGCCATCGCCCAGCATTCGGAGCTGATCGGGCCGGTCGAACTTCCCGACCGCTTTTGACGAGGTGACGAGCCGCCAAGCCTGCGCTAGAGGCGCGGCTTCCGTGCACAGGTGAGAAATTGAGCCTTTACGCCCAATATTCGGCGCTCCTCGACGGAGTGCTCGACGAGCTTGAATCCGAAGGGGCGATTCCAGTGGGGATCGACCGCAGGAACATCGCGGTCGAGCCGCCACGCGATGCGTCGCACGGCGACCTCGCGACTAACGCGGCGATGGTGCTCGCCAAGGCCGCAGCGACCAATCCGCGAGCCCTTGCCGGCTTGATCGCTCCGAAGCTCGACGCGATCCCGGCGGTCACGTCGGTGGAAATCGCCGGGCCGGGTTTCATCAACTTGCGCCTGTCCCCGAATGCGTGGCGCGACGAGCTCACCACGATCCTTCGCGAAGGCACCGCTTACGGCTGCTCGCAAGCTGGACGCGCCGAGCGTGTGAACGTCGAATATGTTTCCGCCAACCCGACGGGTCCGCTGCACATGGGCCATTGCCGAGGCGCAGTGGTCGGCGATGCGCTCGCGCGGGTGCTGGAGGCGGCGGGCTTCCGGGTCACCAAGGAATATTATGTCAACGACGCCGGAGCGCAGGTCGATACGCTCGCCCGCTCGGTGCACCTGCGGTATCGCGAGGCGTTAGGCGAAGACATCGGCGACATCCCGGAAGGGATGTATCCGGGCGACTATCTGAAGCCGATCGGAATTGAGCTCGCGGCGGAATTCGGCGACCGCTATGCTTCGGCGCCCGAGATCGAATGGCTGGCGCCGTTCCGCGAGCGCGCCGTGGCGGCGATGCTCGACCTCATCCGCCACGACCTCGCGCTTCTGAATATCCACCACGACCTGTTCGCGTCGGAAGGAAAGCTCCAGTCGGAAGGCGCTGTCGACCGGGCGATGGAGACTTTGCGCTCGAAGGGCCTGGTCTACGAGGGCACATTGGAGCGGC
Source organism: Pseudomonadota bacterium (assembly GCA_046733255.1). Taxonomy (GTDB): domain Bacteria; phylum Pseudomonadota; class Alphaproteobacteria; order Sphingomonadales; family Sphingomonadaceae; genus Sphingomicrobium. Next base: position 36,710 of record JBKPOU010000068.1, on the reverse strand, counting down.
CGAAGAGCCTCGACCCGCACGACGAATGGGAGCCGGTCACGCTGACCCTGTTCAAGTCGACGCAGTTTGGCGACGACCAGGACCGGCCGATGAAGAAGTCGGACGGGAGCTGGACTTATTTCGGCTCCGACGCGGCCTATCATTTGCGCAAGGCGGAGAGCGCCGACCATTTGGTCAACATCTGGGGCGCCGACCATGCCGGGACGGTCAAAAGGGTACAGTCGGCCGTCCACGCGCTGACTGACGGCCGCGTCGACCTCGACGTGAAGATCGTCCAGATGGTGAAGCTGTTCAGGTCCGGCGAGCCGGTGAAGATGTCGAAGCGCGGCGGCACCTTCGTGACCCTCGCCGACGTGGTGCGCGAGGTCGGCAAGGACGTCGTCCGGTTCATGATGCTGACTCGCCGCGCAGACGCTCCGCTCGATTTCGACTTTGCCAAGGTCGTCGAAGCGTCGAAGGACAACCCGGTCTTCTACGTCCAGTACGCCCATGCGAGGATCAGCTCGCTGGGCCGCAAGGCCGCCGACGCTGGGGTGGACGTGGACTCGCCGGCCGACCTCAAGCTTCTCGATGAGGAGGAGCTCGCGCTGGTGAAGCTCGCGGCCCAATATCCGCGCACGGTCGAGGCCGCCGCCATGGCCCACGAGCCCCACAGGATCGCTTTTTACCTCTACGACCTCGCTGCGGCGTTCCACGCACTGTGGAACCGCGGCAACGACGATCCCGACCGGCGCTTTCTCCTTGAAAAAAATCCACAACTTTCGCGCGCGCGTCTGGAACTCGCGCGCGGCATAGGGCAAATCATCCGAAGCGGGCTCGAATTGATGGGGGTCGAGGCCGCCGAGGAGATGCGCTGAATGTCGGATACCGTCTCGAACGATCCTTCCGATCGTCTTCCCTGGCTCTCGGACACACCCGTCAGGCAGGTTCAAACGACCGCCCCCAAACGCGCTTCGACGATGTCGAGGTCGCATGGATTGGCGGGCTGGGCATTTGCCGGGCTCTTGCTGGTCGCCGGCACCTCTTATTGGTTTGGAATGCAAACCGGGCAGGCGCCGCACCGGGCGGCGAGCGATGTTCCAGTGGAGCAGGCGCAACCGAGCCGGCCGGATCCGTTCATGACGGCGGAGCCGGAAGTTCCGCTTGCGCAGGCTCCCGAAGTGCGTCCCTCTCCGGTGCCAGTCGTGACGATGCCCGGCCTCGATGCGCCGCGGCGTGCGCATCCCAACAGGCGCGCCCGGCTGACTCGCGAAGTCCCGCCCAGCGACAGTCTTGACGAGACGGTCAAGTCGCAGTCGGCGAACGAGGACGAAGCGGCCAAGACGAGCGACAAGGCCGCGGCTTCTTCGGACACGCCAAAGAAAGCCGAGGCGGCACCGCCCAAGCTGTGGCCGTCGCGAGTGGAGAAGGGCGCCGCCGGAAGGTTGGTGCAGATCGGCGCGTTCGGAAGTACTCAGCAGGCGAAGCTCGGCTGGCGCAAGATGCAGCGGGAATATCCCGCCGTCGGGAAGCTGCCCGCGGTCGTGGTCGAGAGCAGCAATTCCGCGGGGCACAAATTCTACCGCTTTCAGATCGGAACGACGTCCCAGGCCCATTCGGAAGTGCTGTGCCAGCGCATGCAGAAGATTGACTTCAGCTGCGCGGTGATCGGCTTGTCGTGGAAGCCGAAAGTCGAACGGTGAGCGGCACTCGGGCGACCAGCGAACCAGACGACCTCCCCTGGCTTCAGGAGGTCGAGGATGAGGACGCGCCTCGCGGGATTTCCGGCCGCGCCATGTTCGTGGGCCTTCTCGTCGTCCTTCTCGTGGCCGCCGCGGTGTCAGCGACATTCTACTGGCTGGGCAGCCGCAATTCGGCGACTGTCGGGGGGCCCGAGCTGATTCGCGCTCCCGCAACTCCCTACAAGGTGAAGCCCGCGGACCCGGGCGGGCTCGACATCGCCGGCGAAAGCCAGACTACATTCGAGACGAGCGCTGGCAAGGACGTGGATTCTCGCCTTAACCTCGGAGCGACGGGGCGCGAGGATGTGGCGACGGTGGCGCCAAAGGAAGAGCCGAAGCCACCAACGGGGTCGAGTGAGCCTACTCCGCCCAAGCCGGCCCCGCCGCCGCCTCCCAAGCCGTCCGGCGCGCCCGGAAGCGTCATCCAGCTCGGCGCCTACAGCAACACCGCGCAGGCGGAGCGCGCGTGGACCGTGTTGAGCTCGCGCTTCGACGTGCTTGGCGGGATGACGAAGATCGTCGTGCCTTATTCCGCCAACGGTAGCAGCGGCTACCGGCTTCGGGCGGCGGCTTCGTCGCCGGATTCGGCGCGTGCGGCCTGCAAGGCGATCCAGGCCGGCGGCGAAAGCTGCTTCGTAGCGCGCTGAAATCGGTAGGAATATGCAAGCGGCGATCTACGGCATGGCGGGTGCCGCTCTCACTGGCGACGAGCGCGCATTCTTCAGGGACGCCGATCCCGCGGCGTTCATCCTGTTCAGGCGCAATTGCGTCGACCGGGCCCAGCTTCGTGCGCTGACGGATTCCCTTCGCGAAATCTCCGGAAGGGACGACGTCGCGATCCTCATCGATCAGGAGGGCGGGCGGGTCGCCCGGCTGAAGCCCCCCGAGTGGGCTGAATTCCCGCCGGGCTCGGCTTTTTCGGCGCTGTACCGTACCGCTCCGATTTCGGCGATCGAGGCCGCAATGGCGAACGCTCGAGCCCTGGCGCTGACGCTTCGCGAGTGCGGCATCAACGTCGACTGCCTGCCGCTGCTCGACGTCCGCCGGCCCGAAGCCGATGAGATCATCGGCGACCGCGCGCTCGGCGACGAGCCGATGCAGGTGGCCGCGCTCGGCCGCGGCGTGCTCGACGGGCTCGCCTCGGCCGGGGTGGTCGGGGTCATCAAGCATATGCCCGGGCACGGCCGCGCCTTGTGCGACAGCCACAAGGACTTGCCCGTGGTCGAAGCCAGCGACGAGGAGTTGGCGACTGACCTCGAACCGTTCGAGAAGCTTGCCTGGGCGCCAATGGGGATGATGGCGCACGTCGTCTACACCGCCTGGGACAGGGATCGGCCCGCGAGCCTGTCGCCGGTCGTGATTCGCGACATCATACGCGGCCGGATCGGCTTCGACGGCTGGCTGATGAGCGACGATATCGGGATGGAGGCGCTGAAAGGCGACTTCGGCGCGCGAGCGGCGGGCGTCGTCGCTGCCGGTTGCGATGCGGCGCTCCACTGCTCGGGAGACATGGACGAGATGATCGCGGTGGCCGAAGCGGTTCCGGCGATGAGCGCGGCGGGAGAAGAGCGGCTTCGTCAGGCGATGCTGATCGCCACCAACGCGCCCGAGGGGCCTTCGCTCGAAGAGGTCATCGCCAAGCGCGACGAATTGCTCGCCCTCGCCTGAGTTCTGCGCACTCGCAGATGCACCGCGACCGTTTGTCGAGGCAGAGGGTTGTCTTCGGCAACTAACTTTTGCCAAGGTGCCCACTTCTTCCTGAGCTCGCCGGAAAGACCTGCCCGATGCGCCTCCTGCACGTTGCCTCTGCTTTCGCCCTGCTTGCCGCCCCAGCCTTGGCCCAGCCGGACTCGGGATCGGACAAGGGAAAAAGCGTCGAGGCGATGCACAAGGACGCGATGGCGGAGGCTGCGAAAGACGCCTGGGCCAATCCCCCGGTCGAGGAGAGGCAGGTCGCCAGCCATCACAGCATCAAGCAGGACGGGCGGACTCTCAAATATACAGCGACGGCAGGGACCCTGACGATCCGTGACGTGGCGGGGAAGCCGACGGCGAGCATCTTCTTCACGGCCTACACGCTTGACGGCGCGCGCGGCACGAACCGGCCGGTGATGTTCCTCTACAATGGCGGGCCGGGATCGCCGACCCTCTGGTTGCACATGGGTTCGGTCGGACCGATGCGGCTGGTCACCGGCAATCCGGATTATATCCGCCCCGCGCCGTTCCAGTTCGGCCCCAATCCCGATACTTTGCTCGGGTCGACCGACCTCGTGTTCCTCGACGCGCCGGGAGCCGGTTATTCGCGGCCGCTCGGCGATGCCAAGGGCTCCGACTTCTACGGGGTCGATGAGGATGCGGACGCATTCGCGCGGGCAATCCTTCGTTACGTAACCAAGTACAACCGCTGGGACAGCCCCAAATTCCTTTTCGGCGAGAGCTACGGCACGACCCGTTCCGGCGCGCTCGCGTACCAGCTCCAAGACCGTGGGATGGCGCTCAACGGAGTGATCCTCCTGTCGTCGATCATGAATTACGGGCGGCGGCAGCCGGGGCTGGACCAGGACTATCTGAATTACCTCCCGAGCTACGCGGCCACGGCCTGGTACCACCACAAGATGCCGAACCCGCCGGCCACAGTGGCCGAAGCGGCAGAGATGGGCCGCGAATTTGCGGAAGGCGCTTATGCATCGGCCCTGGCGAAGGGGCAGACCATCAGCCCGGAGGAAGAGAATTCGGTCGCGCAGCGGATGAGCCAGCTGACGGGACTGTCACCCGATTTCATCAAGCGCTCGAACTTGCGCGTCGACCTGTCTCGCTTCCGCAAGGAGCTCCTTCGCGACGAGCGCCAGACTGTGGGGCGCTTCGACTCGCGCTACACCGGGGTCGATTCCGACGCTGCCGGCGACAGTCCTGACTTCGACGCATCCGACGTCGCGATCAGCGGCGCCTTCATTGGCACGCTCCACAACTATCTGGTGCAGGATCTCGGTTACGAGACCAACATGCAGTACCGGCTGAGCGCCCGCGACGAGAAAGACTTCGAGTGGGACTGGAAGCACAAGGCACCGGGCCGCAGCTTCGCGATGAACAACCCGAACACCGCGCTCGACCTGGCCGCCGCGATGCGCACGAACCCCTATTTGAAGGTGCTGTCGCTCAACGGCTGGTACGACATGGCGACGCCCTTCTTCGGGACCGAGTTCGACCTCGATCACATGATGCTCGAGCCGGCGCAGCAGCAGAACCTCGAATTCAGATATTATCCCGCCGGGCACATGGTCTATCTCAATCCGGACGCGCTCCACTCGCTTCGGGTCGATGTCGAGCAGTTCATCAACAAGGCGGTCGGCGCGGCCCGCTAGCCCCACAAAACTGTGGATTTGCGAGGCGCGTTCAGCGGACTTTCGCTTTCCAAACCCGCGCTTTGAGCTAATCTCCCGCTTGTGGCGGTGGTGACTTTGAATTCGGCGGCTCGAGGCGGCGACGAGCTTACCCTTAGCCTCGACGGCTGGGAGGGCCCGCTCGACCTTCTGCTGAGCCTCGCGCGTGCCCAGAAGGTGGATCTCGCGCAGATCTCGATCCTGGAGCTGGTCGAGCAATATCTCGCCTACCTGAACGACGCCCGCGCCCTGAAGCTGGAGATCGCCGCCGACTATCTCGTGATGGCGGCGTGGCTGACCTATCTGAAGTCGTGCCTGCTGCTTCCGAAGGACCCGGAAGCGGACCCGAGCCCGGAGGAGATTGCGCTCCGGCTCCAGATGCGCCTCCAGCGGCTGGACGCCATGCGCGAAGCGGGTGCTAGGCTCCTCGGCCGCGACCGGGTCGGCCGCGACGTCTTCCAGCGCGGCGCTCCGGACGGCCTGAGGCTGGTCCGCAAATCCGCATGGCAGGTGAGCGCATTCGAGCTGTTTGCCGCCTATGGCGCTGTGAAGGCGCGCACCCAGCCTCCGATGCACGTCGTCCATGCGCGATCGGTCATGACCCTCGACGAGGCGATCGAACGGGTGAGCCGGATGATCGGCATGGCCATCGAGTGGACAGCGATAGAAGCCTTCCTTCCTGACACCGACGATCCGCAGCTTCGCCGGTCGGCCCTCGCGTCGAGCTTCCTCGCGGCGCTTGAGCTCGCCCGGCGCGGCCGGCTGGACATCGATCAGGAAGAGGCATTCGCGCCGCTGCGGTTGAAGGTAGCCGCCTGATGGACGAGCTCCTTCGCTCGGTCGAAGCGACGGTGTTCGCCTCCGCCGAGCCTTTGAGCCCTGCCGAAGTCTCCGCGCACGTCGGCGAAGGGGACGTCGAAGCGGCGCTCTCCGAGCTTGCAGAGCGGTATCAGGGCCACGGAATCGAGCTCGTCGAGCGCGGCGGCCGCTGGCATTTCCAGACCGCGCCCGATCTCGCGCATTTGCTTCGCCGGACGCGCGAAGACTCCCGCCGGATGTCGCGGGCGGCGACCGAGACGCTGGCGATCATTGCCTATCACGAGCCCGTGAGCAGGGGGGAGATCGAAGCGATCCGGGGCGTCCAGATCTCCAAGGGCACGCTCGACGTGCTGATGGAAGCAGGCTGGGTGAAGACCGCCGGTCGCCGCGAAGCGCCGGGACGGCCGTTGCTCTATGCGACGACGGCGGATTTCCTGACGCATTTCGGATTGGGATCGCGCAGCGACCTGCCCGGAATCGACGATCTGAAGGCGGCGGGGCTCCTCGATCCGCTCGACGAAGCGATTTTCCAGCTCTCGGAACGGGACGATGCCGAAGAGCAACTGGAAAGCGAAAGCGAGGAAGACTAAGAAGCCCGCAACCTATCGGAGTTAGCTCATGGGCTCTTTCAGCCTCATTCACTGGATTATCCTCGGCCTGTTCCTCCTGCTGCTCTTCGGCGGCAACCGTTTTTCATCGATGATGAAGGACGTCGCCAAGGGGCTCAAAAGCTTCAAGGAAGGCATGACCGACGAGGACGAAGAGAAGCAGCGGCGATTCGAGGAACAGCGGCGAGCCGAGGAGCGGCGTCACCTTCCGCCGCAGAGCCGCGCTCCGGATCAGCCGATCGACGTCACTCCGGAGCCGCGTCCCCGCGAGGACGAGCAGCCGCGTAGCTGACGGCTGCCGGGCCGTGTTCGGCGTCGATTCCACCGAGCTCCTGATTGTCGCTGTCCTGGCGCTGGTGTTCATTGGCCCCAAGGACTTGCCGGCGACGATGCGCACGGTCGGCCGCTGGGTCGGCAAGATTCGTGCGATGTCGCGCCACTTCACGAGCGGTGTCGAGGCGATGATCCGCGAGGCCGAGCTCGAGGAAATGGAAAAGAAGTGGCGCGAGGAGAATGAGCGGATCATGCGCGAGCATCCGCCGCTGATGCACGACAGCTCGACCTCACCGGAGGAGCCGACGCTTCCGCTCGGAGACACGCCGCCCGCGCCGCGCCCGCCCGACCCTCACGAGCTGCCGTGAAGGACATCGACGAAACCAAGGCGCCGCTGCTCGAGCACCTGACCGAGCTGAGGCGGCGGCTGCTCTGGTCGCTGCTGGTCCTCGGCTCCGTGTTCGCGGTTTGCCTCTATTTCGCGAAGTCGATTTTCGCCTTCCTCGTCCAGCCCTTGCTCGCAGCGGGACAGGGACGGATCATCTACACCGACATATTCGAGGCCTTCTTCGTCGAAGTGAAGGTCGCGTTGTTCGCGGCGCTGATGGTCGGCTTCCCCTTCTTCGCGATCCAGATCTGGAAGTTCGTCGCGCCGGGGCTCTACGTGAAGGAGAAGAGGGCGCTTCTCCCTTTTCTCGTCCTGACTCCGGTCTTTTTCACCGCCGGAGCCTCCTTCGCTTATTTCGCCGCCATGCCCTGGGCGCTCCATTTCCTGCTGAGCTACCAGGGCGAAGTCGGGGGCATACAGCAGGAGGCGCTTCCGGGAGTCGGCAATTATCTGAGCTTCTGCACCCGCTTCCTGTTCGGCTTCGGAGTCGCGTTCCTGACGCCGATCATCCTGATGATCCTCGAACGGACCGGGATCATCACGCTCCAGCAACTGACCCAGCACCGGCGCTATGCGATCGTGGTGTGCGCCGGCGTCTCGGCGGTGCTGACGCCACCGGACGCGGTGTCGATGATGCTGCTCCTGGTCCCCCTCTATTCCCTCTATGAGCTGGCGATCCTCGCGATACGCGTCACGCACTGGCGAGCGGCTAGGTCCGCGCCTTCGGCGGGACGTGGCTCAGCTGAAAAAAGTGAGGGCCCGGAAGCGCCACCGGGGGGGGGGAGGGTTGGCGGTTCCGGGCCCATTTAAACGGATAGCGAGAGCGGGGGGGCAAAAGGTCACTATCCGAACGACATAACGCCCCTTGTTTCGAAGCGGTTCCGGGGCCCGCAAATTTTTTTCGGGCAGTGCCGAAATAATCGGGTGAAAAGCGCTTTTAGCGCGGCGGAAAGACCGGCAAGTCGACGCTGTAACGGCCGAGCTTGCGTTCCAGGTTCGATCGCAGCTGCTTCGCCAGCCCTGCGATAATCCGTTCAAACTGCACCTTTTCGCGCTCATTCTCGCTATCGGGGTTGAGGACCGGGCTGGCCAGGGTCAACCGAGCGGTCAGATCGCTGGTGCGCCTCGCGGAGATCTCGACCGGCTCGTCGGGCCGGTGAAGCATCGCATATTCGACGACCTCAGTGATCAGGAAGGCGGTTGAGACCGCGACGTCCTGGGTCGTGTTCAGGGGCTCGATTTCAAGGTCGATCGCCAGCGCCCGGGCGGTATCGGGCGCAGTGGCGCGCAATTCGGCTGCGAGCTCCGAGAGCAACGGACGAAGCGCGATCCCGCGGTTCTCCTCCATCTCCGCATAATGGTTGCGGTGCACGATCGCGAGCGCTCCGACCCGCCGGCCGATCGATCCGTAGGCGGCCTGCGCTCCCGGCTGTGCAGCGGTGCGTCCATGGATGTTGAGGAGCGAAGCGATCACCTGGAGATTGTTCTTCACCCGGTGGTGGACTTCGCGAACCAGCCGCCGCTGGCCTTCGAGCGCTGCAGCCATCTCCTCCTCGGATTCATGCACCCTCGTTACGGCGCGGCGGAAGGCGTCGCCGAGCGCCTGAATTTCCGTTGCCGGGCCCAGCTTGCTTGGAAGCTCGAGCGCGGACTCGCCGGGCTCGTAGCGAGACACCGCGCGCTCGAGGCTGCGAAGTGGCCGGATGAGCAGGCGATGGACCATCAGCCAGGTCATCAGCGCGGCGATGAACCACATGGCGACAGGCAGGAGGATGACGACCCTGTCGCCCGTTGTAATTGCCGGAACCTGCCCCTCGACCTCCACGATCAGGCGGCCGTTGCCGATGCCCCATCGCGTGACCGACCGCTGCTTTCCCTCCGGCGCCGTCCCTTCGGACGCCATGATATCGATTTCCCGGCTGCCGTCCTTGATTGCGATGCCCTGCAGCTCTCTGCTGCTGTCCAGTGCTGCGGTGCGAAGGTCGGCCGTGGCGATCGTGGTTGTCGCCATGCCGCCGATGATTCCCACGCGCAGGACCAGCGAATCTTCGTCGGGCGCGACCCTAAGCTGGATGTCGCCCGGAGCTATCGGCGGGAGGAGCCCGATATCGCCGATGTCGCCGACCGAGCACATCGGCGTTCCGTCCTCGGACTCGAGCCGGAACTCCTGGGTCACGGCAGGTGCGATCGCGAGCGAACGCTGGACCGCTTCGCAAGGCGCCGAGCCGCCGATGCGGCCATTGGCGGCGATCCTGAGGGCGAGGGCATTTCTCGCGATCAGGCTTTCCACCGAGCGCGCGGCGAGCCGCGCTTTTTCGCCGGACTGAAGGCGAAGCGCGGCATTGGCTTCGTGGATGCCCTCGAACGCGATCCAGCCAAGGCCGAAACCGATCGGGAGAAGCGCCGCGGTCAGGATCAGGAGCAGCTTGGCCGGAGTGGACAGTCCGGCAAAGCGTTCGGCAGCACTCGCCATCAACCGCTCCCGCCCGGCCGCAATTCAGCTGAGCTTGCCGAGCAGGTCCAGGAAATCGCCGGGGACGCTTTCACGCAGCGTTTCGTCGTAGACAGACCGGAGGGCGCGACCGATGTCGCCGTTCCGCTTGCCGCGTCGGCCTTTGCCGCCGTCGCGGCCTCCGCCGGACGGTGTCCTGCCTTTGCTTTCGGAGCTCTTCGGCTCGCCGACGTTCCTGTCACTCAACTCGTCATTCCCCCCTAAGCGGGTACGGGCGTTCATTCGCTCGCGGCGGCGAAAATAAAGGCGCAATTGCTACGAATCTCCTGAGAGAGCGCCAACCGGGCCCCTAACTTTGGCGTCCCCGCCTCGTCAACGACCACGACACCCCGCCGCATGAGGCGAAACCAAATGGCTGATGCTTTGTTCCAACCCATAATCTCTGCGGGGGAGCATACGGGCCACATCAGGCGCGGTCCTTCCAGGGTTGCAACGACCGGACGGCTCCCCGATAGGAGCGTCCCTTATTAGGAGATGCCTGCCTCATGTCCCTTGGACAGGAACTTGCCCCGCACCTGCCGTTCCTCCGCCGCTATGCGCGCGCGCTGACCGGCAGCCAGACCCACGGCGACGCCTTCGTCCGGGCGACCTTGGAAGCGATCGTCGCCCAGCCCGACGAGTTCCCGCGCGACGTCGACCCGCGGCTGGGATTGTACAAGACGTTCCACGCCATCTGGTCGACGGCCAATGTCGAGGAGGGCGAGGAGCCTTCGACGGACATTTCCGGAGCGGAGGGCATTGCTCACGCGCGCCTCTCCAAGATCACGCCGCTGTCGCGCCAGGCGCTCCTGCTGACGTCGCTGGAAGGATTTTCGTCCGAAGATGCCGGCTTTCTCATCGGAGCGAGCGCCGACGACGTCGAATCGCTAGTCGCCGAAGCGTTGAGTGAAATCGAGCGGCAGACGCTGACCGACGTCCTGATCATCGAGGACGAGCCCATCATCGCGATGGATATCGAGACGATCGTCCGCGATCTCGGGCATAATGTCACCGGAGTCGCCGTCACCCGCGACGAGGCTGTCTCGATGGCCCGCCAGAGCCCGCCGGGCCTCGTCCTCGCCGACATCCAGCTCGCCGACGATTCCAGCGGAATTGACGCGGTCCGCGACATCCTCGCCGAATTTTCCGTGCCGGTGATCTTCATCACCGCCTTCCCCGAGCGCTTGCTGACGGGGACAAGGCCGGAGCCGACTTTCCTCATCACCAAGCCCTTCCAGCGCTCCACGGTAAAAGCCGCGATCGCCCAGGCGCTCTTCTTCGACGCTGCAACCGTTCCCGCCTGACGAAACCGTTGCGGGTCGGGAACATGGTCCCCCAAGCGGCGTTGGCTTGGGGGAAATCCCAATGAGCTGAGGCGATGAGGAACGAGCCGACGGAACATCTGACGACGACCGAGGCGCGCAGCGGCGCCACTCCGCACGTCACCCGTAACGTGCTCGGGTGGGGTCTTGCGCTGGTCATCGCGATCTTCGTGATCTTGTTTCTGATCTGGTGACCGGTTGTATCCGCTTTTCCGCAACCCAAATGGTCATGTCGAGTTCAGCGCCCGCCGCCCAAGGCGGTGCGCGAGTAGGATAAGTGGGGGCTAATGGCCGCGAAAAACGACGACGAAGAGGCGACCAAGCCATATGAGGAGCCGGTTCCGCTTTCGGACCCGGACTTCAAGGACCAGCTGGCGACTGTGATCCCGCACCTGCGGGCCTTCGGGCGGTCGCTGTCTGGCAGCCGCGACATGGCCGACGACCTGGTGCAGGAGACGCTCCTGAAGGCGTGGGCCGCGCGCAAGCGCTTCCAGGCCGGCACCAACATGCGCGCCTGGACCTTCATCATCCTTCGCAACCTGTTCCTCAGCCAGATGCGCCGGGCGCGGTTCAAGGGCGAGTGGGACGAGTTGACGGCCTCCAAGATCCTCGCCGCTCCCGCGAGCCAGGACCGGCATATCGAGCTAGCCGACATGCAGCGTGCGCTGATGCACCTTCCGCAGCCGCAGCGAGAGGCCCTGATCCTGGTCGGAGCGGGTGGCTTCGCCTACGAGGAAGCGGCGGAAATCTGCGGCTGCGCGGTTGGCACGATCAAGAGCCGGGTCGCACGCGGCCGAGTCGCGCTTGAAGGCCTTTTGTCGAGCGGCAAGCTTCCGTCACGCCGCCAGCACAAGACCGACCCCGACAAGTCGGCATTGCAGACCATCATGGGCGAAGTGGACGAGCTTAGCCGCGACCTCTGAGGCTGCATTCCAGGTCGTGCCCTCGTGAATTGGGCGCGGTCAGTTCAGCTTTCTCAGCAGATCCGCAAAGTCGCGGTCGCACGGTTCGCTGGCCGCTGCCTGGAATGCCCGGCGCAGCGCCGCCATGACGCCCGAATGTTCGGGCGGCATGTCGATCCGAATCGGTCGACGGTCTAGGTCGAGTGTAGCCGTTGTCATCTTTTGCGAACTCATTTTGCCTCTGAACGACTGAATATCGTGGGAAGTTTCCTCCCATCCCGCTTTCGGGCAATGAGCCGTGCATGGACGTCGCCGAACTTACATCGCGGACGGCCGCAGTCGAGCGAGCGGAGCTTCATGCGCCCTTCCTCCGCGAGGCGATGGCCGCCCGTCCCGACATATTGGGCACGTTCCTGGCCGAAGGTCCGGAGGCCGCTGCAGCCAAGGCCGTCGCCGGCGGTGCGGAGACGGTGGAGGCAGAGCTTCGGCAGCGGCGAACGGCGCTTTCCCTGGCGGTTGCGTTGGGGGATTTGTCGGGAGAACTCACGCTTGAACGGGTGACCGCGCTCCTGTCGGATTTTGCGGAATCCGCGATCGACCGTGCCATCTCTGCGGCGATCGCCGAGCAGTTTTCCGGAGAGGAGGCGCGCGGCCTGACGGTGATCGCGCTCGGCAAGCTCGGTAGCCGGGAGCTGAATTTCTCGTCGGACGTCGACCTCATCCTGCTGTTCGATCCCAGGACTCTCCCGCGGCGCGAACGGGACGATCCCGGCGATTCGGCAGTCCGCATCGGCCGAAGGGTCGTGGAGCTTCTTCAGAAACGAACCGAGGACGGTTTCGTCGAGCGCGTCGACCTGCGGCTTCGACCGTCTCCCGAAGCGACGCCGATCGTGCTGCCGGTCAATGCCGCCATCGCTTATTATGAATCGGCTGCCGTAGGATGGGAGCGCGCGGCCTTCATCCGGGCTCGCTGCTGTGCGGGCGACCGCCGGGTCGGGTCCGCCTTCCTCGACGCAATCGAGCCGTTCGTGTGGAGACGCGCTCTCGATTTCGGCGCCATCGAGGAAGTGCGGACGATCGGCGAGCGGATCCGCGACCATTATTCGGAGCGGCAGAGGTTCGGGCCGGGGTTCGATCTGAAGCGCGGCCGCGGCGGAATCCGCGAGGTCGAATTCTACGTCCACGCAAGCCAGTTGGTTCACGGCGGGCGAGCGGCGGAGCTTCGGGTCGGCGCGACGCTCGATGCAATCGCGGCGCTGGAGAATGCCGGGCACCTGCAGCCGGATCTGGCTGGCGACCTTGCCGATGCGTATCGCCGGCTTCGAACCGCCGAGCATCGCGTGCAGATGGTCGACGACCAGCAAACTCATCTGCTTCCGGCGGGAGAGGCTGCGCTGACGAACGTCGCGAGGCTTCACGGCTTCGAGGAGGGCTCCGAGCTATTGCAATGGCTGCGCCCGTCGGTCGAGAGGGTGGGCGAGGCCTTCGACGAACTAGCCGGCGGCGAAGAGAAGCGGCTTCCGACAAATCCGGAAACCCTCCGGTCCGACCTGGAGGATCTGGGATTCCCGGACCCGGATACTGCCGTTCGGCGGGTAGGGGAATGGCGCTCGGGGCGGCCCCGCTCGCTCCGGTCGGCGGCAGCGACGCGCGCGTTCGAAGGGATGCTTCCCGCATTGATCGAGGCGATCGGCAAAAGCGCCGATCCGATGCGCGCGCTCAACCGCCTGAGCGATGTGGTCGAGCGAGTCCCGAGCGGCGTCAATCTTTACCGGCTGCTCGATGCTCGGCCGGCGCTGACGAACCTCGTCGCCCGAATCCTCGCTCATGCGCCCGCTTTGTCCGACCAGCTTGCGCGCCGTCCGGCGCTTCTCGACACTTTGCTGGATTCCACCTGCTTCGAACCGCCGCCCCCGGCCGAGGTGTTCGCGCGACAGCTTAGGGATGAGATGCGCGGCCAGCCCTTTGACGTGGCGATCGATCGTGCGCGCCGGCTGGTCAACGAGCGGCGGTTCGCGCTCGGAGTGCAGCTGATCGATCTTCGCGAAGATCCCCTGACGGTAGGGCAGGGCTATTCGCGGGTTGCCGAGGGTGCACTGATCGCCCTTGGCGAGGCTGCGGTTGCCGAGTTCGAGGAGGCCCATGGCCGCTTCCCCGGCGCGGAGCTCCTCGTCCTGGGGCTTGGACGCCTCGGCGGCGAAGTTCTGACCAATGCGTCGGACCTCGACATCATCTATCTTTTCACGACGCCGCAAGCCGATCAGTCGGATGGTCCCAAACCGCTTGGCCCGGCGAATTACTTCAACCGGCTCGCGAACAGGATCACCGCGGCGCTGAGCGTCGCAACGCCCGCGGGCCCGCTTTACGACGTCGACACCCGGCTTCGCCCGCAGGGCTCGAAAGGCATGCTCGCCGTGTCGCTCGACGCCTTTGCGGATTACCAGCGAAACGAGGCCTGGACCTGGGAGCATATGGCGTTGACCCGCGCCAGGCCCGTGTTCGGATCGCGCAAGGCGCGCTCGGCCGCTGCCGGTCTCATCGCGGAAGTGCTCCAGCGGCCCTACGATCCGCTGGAGCTCGTGGCCGCGGCCGTGAAGATGCGGGAGGAGATTTCGCGCCATAAGCCGGCGTCGGGCCCGCTCGACGTAAAGCTCGGAGACGGCGGCCTCGTCGACCTCGAATTCTCGGTGCACGTGCTTCAATTGGCTCGCAAATCCGGCCTCGATCCCAGCCTGGAGCAAGCCGTCGAGCAGCTGGCGGAAGATGGTTTTATCGAAACAAAGGTTGTACACGCGCAACACTTGCTGACACAAATGCTCGTGACGATCCGCCTGGTTGCGCCGGAGACCGCTAGCCCGAGCGAGGAGAGCTGCGACCTGATGGCTCGCGCATGCGGGACCGACAGCTGGAAGGAGCTTCTTGCCCGCCACGGCGAGGCGAGGCAAAGCATTTCCGAGCTTTGGAACCGAGTGAAGGAAGGCAATCTGGGATGATCAACGAAGGCGATCGGGCGCCCGACCTGGACGTGACGACAAGCGATGGGGAGACCGTCAACCTCGCGCGTCCACGCAAGCCGCTCGTGCTCTACTTCTACCCCAAGGACGACACGTCGGGCTGCACTCGCGAAGCACAGGACTTCACTGCCCTGGCCGGGGATTTCGGGAAAGCCGGCGCGGCCGTTGTCGGAGTGTCGCGTGACCCGATGAAGAAGCACGAGAAGTTCATCGGCAAGTACGACCTCAGGGTGCCGCTGGCATCCGACGAAGACGGGCGCATTTCGGACGCTTTCGGGACATGGGTCCAGAAGAGCATGTACGGCCGCAAATATATGGGGATGGAGCGCTCGACCTTCCTGATTGGGGCGGACGGTAAGGTCCTAAAGGCGTGGCGAAAGGTGAAGGTGCCGGGCCATGCCGAAGAGGTGCTGGGCGCTGTAAGATAAGTGGCCGCGCCGGTTGAAGCAGGAGGCTGAATGTCTCTCGAACAGGCTTCCCTGGTCGCCCAAATCGTCTCCGCGATCGCGGTCATCGCCTCATTGATCTTCGTCGGCGTGCAGCTTCGGCAGGCGACGAGCGCGATGCGCAATTCATCGTCGCAGGCGCATTCCGCAATCTACACGGGACTGGTTTCGACCATCATCGAGAACCCGGATTTCGCCTCCATCTGGCGGCGCGGTCTCAGTGATCCGGGGAGCATGAACGAGGACGAGTGGGTCCGATTCATCGCCTACACCAGCGCGCAGTTCCGCTTCTTCGAATCTTCGCGCGTACAGTGGCTCCAGCGGCAGCTCGACGAAGAGCATTGGCAGAATATCGAGGCGCAGGTCAGAAGCTTCGTTCCGCAACCCGGAGTCCAGGAATGGTGGAAGCTGAGGCGCCACTGGCACTCCCAAGCCTTCCGCGCGTGGATCGAGTCCCTGCCTTCGGACGCCGACAAACCGCTTTATGCGCCGGAGCGGGCTTCCAAAGCCGGCGCCCAGCGTGGTAGCGGCGCATACGCAAAGGAGTGACGCTTGGCCGAGTTTACGCTTCCGCGGAACAGCAGGATCACCAAGGGCCGGACCTATCAGCCCGAGACTGGTGAGAAACTGAAGACGTTCAAGATCTACCGCTACGATCCGGACAACAGCGCCAATCCCCGCTGGGACCGCTACACGATCGACCTTGCGAAATGCGGTCCGATGGTCCTCGACGCGCTCATCAAGATCAAGAATGAGATCGACCCCACGCTCACTTTCCGCCGTTCCTGCCGCGAGGGGATTTGCGGTTCCTGCGCAATGAACATGGACGGCCGCAACGGGCTGGCCTGCACCACGCCGATTGCCGAGATGAATGGGGACGTCCAGATCACCCCGCTTCCGCATATGGAAGTGGTGAAGGACCTGGTGCCCGACCTCACTCACCAATATGCGCAATATGCGTCGATCCAGCCCTGGCTGAAGACCGTCACTCCGGCTCCGTCGGGCAAGGAGAGGCTGCAATCGCCGGAGGACCGCGCGAAGCTCGACGGGCTCTACGAGTGCATTCTATGCTTCTGCTGCTCGACTAGCTGCCCCAGCTATTGGTGGAATTCCGACAAGTTTCTTGGCCCCGCAGTTCTGCTGCAGGCCTATCGCTGGATCGCGGACAGCCGCGACGAAGCGACCGGTGAGCGGCTGAACGAGCTCGAGGATCCATACCGCCTATACCGCTGCCACACGATCATGAACTGCGCCAACGTCTGCCCGAAAGGCCTGAGCCCTGCAAAGGCGATCGCCGAGACCAAGAAGCTGATTGCGGAGCGAGCTGCTTGAGCGAAACGCCCCGGGCCAATCCTGAGTCCGGGCTGATGGAGGACGTCGGCCTTCCGAGCGGCGCGAAGGAAGATCCCGAATTTCCCGGCTGGTTCAGCTGGGGTGAATTTCCGCGGAGCTCCTTTGCGGCGGCGACCGGACGGCTGCTGTTCAAGCCCGACGGGCCCGGGCGCGGGCTGTGCCGGATGTTTCCGACCGACGAGCATATGAACATGGGTGGGTCGATCCACGGCGGAGCGGTGATGAGCTTCATCGACATGAGCATGTTCGCGGGCGGCCGTTGCGCGGGGATGGCGCAGGGCCATTATGTCACGCTGGACATGACGACCCACTTCCTCGCGCGCGGGCGGGCGCACCTGCCGCTCGACGCCCATGTCGAGCTTGTGAAGCAGACCCGCGGCCATGTCTTCCTTCAGGGCACGGTCCGCCAGGACGGCGAGCCCTGTTACAGCTTCACCGGCACGCTGAAGCGCATCCGGGACCGAAACGCGCCGGCATGACCGGGCCCGTCGGCCGGGCCTACTCCCGGCTTCTTCAGGATCACGAGCTCCAGCCCGACGGTGCACAGCAGCGGGCCGTCGAAGCGCTCGACCGGCTGGCAGAGGAACTGGCGAACGGCCCTCGCCGACTCCTCGGCTTGTTCGGAAAAAGGAAATCCGGGCAGGCCGGAGTCTATCTCTGGGGCGGAGTCGGCCGCGGCAAGTCGATGCTGATGGACCTCGCCTTCATGCACATCGACGCAGGCCCAAGGCGGCGGGTGCACTTCCACGCCTTCATGCTTCAGACCCACCAGCGGCTGAGGGAAGCTAGAAAGGACGAGGAGGGCGATCCCGTCGAGGAAGTTGCCGAGACGATCGCGGACGAAGCCAAGCTGCTCTGCTTCGATGAGATGCAGGTCACCAACCCCGCCGACGCGATGATCCTGTCGCGGCTGTTCGAGAAGCTGCTGGAACGCGGAGTCCGGGTTATCGCAACCTCGAATCGCCCACCGAAAGACCTCTACAAGGATGGTCTCAACCGCGAACTCTTCCTGCCCTTCATCGCCACAGTCGAAAGCCGGTTCGAAGTGGTCGAGGTCAACGGACCGACCGACTATCGGCTCGACCGCTTGGCGGGAGTTGAAGTGTGGCACGTGCCGAACGGCGCGGAGGCCACGGAAGCGCTCAGCAAAGCCTTCTTCCAACTCACCGATTATTCGGTCGAGAATCGCGACAAGGTGCCGTCGGAAGAGCTGGACGTCGGCGGCGGTCGCACGCTGCACGTCCCCAAGAGCCTGAAGGGGGTCGCCGTCTTCTCGTTCAAACGCCTGTGCGGAAGCCCGAGGGGAGCCGCCGACTATCTCGCCGTCGCGCAGCGATTCCACACGGTCATCATCGTCGGAATCCCGGTGATGGGGCCGGATATGCGCAACGAGGCCGCGCGCTTCGTGACGCTCATCGATTCGCTGTACGAGCATAAGGTGAAGCTGCTCGCAGCGGCCGACTCGGAGCCGTCAGGGCTTTATCCGTCGGGCGACGGCAGCTTCGAGTTCGAGCGCACCGTTAGCCGGCTCGAGGAAATGCGAAGCGCGGAATATCTGGCCGAAGGCCATGGTACGGTTGCCGGAGCAAGCGAATGAACGGCGCAAGGCCCGCAACGGAGCTCAACAAGGTCCCTGCGGTCACACTGGGGTTCTGGATCGCGAAGATCCTCGCGACGACGCTGGGCGAAACAGCCGGCGACACGGTCAGCATGACCTGGAACCTCGGGTACCTCGTCGGCACGGCCATCTTCGGAACCGCGCTTGTCGTGCTCGTCGCCCTCCAGGCTCGCGCCAAGGGCTATTGGCCGTCGCTCTACTGGGCGACGATCGTTGCTTCGACGACGGCCGGTACGACTCTCGCCGACTTTGCCGACCGATCGCTGGGCATAGGCTATGCCGGCGGCTCCTTGCTTCTCCTGGCGCTCGTGCTCGGCTCGATCGCGACCTGGAAGCTGGTCGAGGGAAAGGTCTCTTCAACGCAGGTCACAAGCGGCCGGGCCGAACTATTCTATTGGATCACGATCACGTTCAGCCAGACGCTCGGCACAGCCCTGGGCGACTGGGCGGCCGATAACGGAGGGCTGGGCTATCTTGGGGCCGCAATGTTGTTCGGCGCCGCCATCGCGGTCGTGGCGGGCCTGTATTTCTTCACCAGACTCAACCGGACGGCCTTGTTCTGGGCAGCGTTCATCCTGACCAGGCCACTCGGCGCCACAGTCGGCGACTTCCTGGACAAGCCAATTGCCAAGGGCGGCCTCAATTTCTCGCGGCCACTCGCCTCGGCGTTCCTTGTCGTCGTCCTCGTGATAGTCGTTGCGATCGGCGCGCGGCGCACCGCCAGTCCGGACGACCGGAAGGCGGCTTGACGGATGGCCCGACGCGGATAGCTTCGGGAATTCGTCCCAGGGGAGATTTCAATGCGCCGTGCCGCCTTTCTGCTTGCCTGTGTTTCGACCTGCGCGTCTGCGCAATCCGCCCAGCCGATTTCGTCGCCGCCGCCGTCGACCCTCGCGAATGCGCCGAAGCTGTCACCTGAATGGGAGAAGAAGGCCCGCGAGATCTACAAGACAGCGGTTGAAACCCCGACCGTTGCGGGCCGCCATAACGTTCCGAAGCTCGCCGAATATCTGGCAGGCCAGCTGAAAGCGGCGGGATGGGCCGAGAGCGACATCCATGTCCTTCCCTATGAATCGGCGAACGACAAGCAGACCGCGGCGCTGATCGCCCGATGGCCTGCGGCGGGGACACCGAAGAAGAAGCCAATGCTGATCATCGCCCACATGGACGTGGTCGAAGCGCTCCCCGGCGACTGGACCACCGACCCGTTCCAGCTGGTCGAGAAGGATGGCTATTTCTACGGGCGCGGAAGCGGCGACGACAAAGGCGGGCTGGTCCCGGCGATGGTCGCGCTGATGAAATTGCGTGAGTCAGGGTTCAAGCCGGACCGGGACATCATCGTCCAATTCACCGGCGACGAGGAAACGCAGGGCAAAGGCGCGGAACTCGGCGCGACCGAATGGCGCAAGTGGACGGAAGCGGAGTTCGTCCTGAACGCCGACGCGGGCGGTATCGCTTTCACCCGCGACGGTCAGCCGCTCGGTGCCGGGTTGCAGACGTCGGAGAAAACCTTTCAGAGCTATTATTTCCGGGTGCGGAATCCCGGCGGACACAGTTCCCGGCCGCGGCCGGATAATGCGATCTACGAGCTCGCCGATGCGCTCAAGAAGCTCCAGACCCACCGTTTCACGCCAATGCTGACGGAGACGACTCGGGAATATTTCACGGCGCGCGCCAAGCAGGAGGGGAATAGCGAGCTCGGCCAGGCCATGAGCCGCTGGCTGGCCAATTCGAACGACGGCGAGGCCGCCGACATCATCGAGGCCAACCCGCTCGAGGTCGGCCTGACGCGGACTCGCTGCGTCGCGACGATGCTCAAGGGCGGGCATGCGGAAAATGCGCTTCCGCAGCTGGCGGAGGCGACGGTGAATTGCCGGATCATGCCCGGCGTCGAGCCGAAGGTGGTCGAGGCCGAGCTGAAGCAGACGGTGGGGCCAGGCGTCGAGGTCACGCCTTATGCTGACGCGGGCCGGCCAACCCCTGTGTCGCCGCTTCGGGACGACATCGTGAAGGCCTACACGGACGCGGTTCACGCGCGCTTCCCCAAGCAGGCGATCATCCCGCAGATGAGCACCGGCGCGACGGACGGGCTCGAGTATCGTGCCCGCGGGATGCCCGTCTACGGAGTCGACGGAAGCTGGGGCGTCTCGCCCGACGACGAGCGGGCCCACGGCAAGGACGAGCGAATCCCCGTGCAGTCGCTGTGGGACAATATCCTGCATTGGGAGCGAATGGTGAAAGAGCTGGCGAGCTAGTCGGCCGCGAGAAGCGTCAAAAAAAGGGCCGGGGGATCGCTCCTCCGGCCCTTCTTTTTCGACTGAGTGACAGGCGGACTTTAGAAGTCCATTCCGCCCATTCCACCCATTCCGCCGGCGCCCATCGGCATCGCCGGCTTGTCTTCCGGAAGCTCGCTGACCGCCGCTTCCGTGGTGATCAGGAGCGCCGCGACCGATGCCGCGTCCTGGAGAGCGGTGCGGACGACCTTCGTCGGATCGATAACGCCGGCCTCGACCAGGTTCTCATACTGTTCGGTCTGGGCGTTGAACCCCTGCTGGAAGTCATTGCTCTCGAGCAGCTTGCCCGAGATCACCGCGCCGTCGTGGCCCGCATTCTGCGCAATCTGCCGGACCGGCGAGTAGAGCGCCTTGCGGACGATATCGATGCCGCGAGTCTGGTCATCGTTCGCGCCTTTCAGGCCTTCGAGCGCCTTCGTGGCGTAGAGGAGAGCGCTGCCGCCGCCCGGGACGATGCCTTCCTCGACCGCGGCGCGGGTCGCGTGGAGAGCGTCGTCGACGCGGTCCTTGCGCTCCTTCACCTCGATCTCGGTGGCGCCGCCGACCTTGATCACGGCGACTCCGCCCGCGAGCTTCGCGAGCCGCTCCTGCAGCTTTTCGCGGTCGTAGTCCGACGTCGTGTTGTCGATCTGCTGGCGGATCGCGCCGACCCGGCCCTCGATCGCCTCCTTGGTGCCCGCGCCGTCGACGATGGTCGTGTTGTCCTTGTCGATGGTCACGCGCTTGGCCGTGCCGAGCATTCCGGTCGTGACGTTCTCGAGCTTGATGCCGAGGTCCTCGCTGATCATCTCACCACCGGTGAGGATCGCTATGTCCTCGAGCATTGCCTTGCGGCGATCGCCGAAGCCTGGAGCCTTTACAGCCGCGACCTTGAGGCCGCCACGAAGCTTGTTGACGACGAGCGTCGCGAGAGCCTCGCCCTCGATGTCCTCCGCGATGATGAGGAGCGGACGGCCGCTCTGAACCACGGCTTCAAGGATCGGAAGCATCGCCTGAAGGTTCGACAACTTCTTCTCGTGGATCAGGATGTAGGGGTCGCTGAGCTCGACCTGCATCTTCTCCGGGTTGGTGATGAAGTAGGGCGAGAGATAGCCGCGGTCGAACTGCATGCCCTCGACGACGTCGAGCTCGAACTCGAGACCCTTCGCCTCTTCGACGGTGATCACGCCTTCCTTGCCGACCTTCTCCATCGCCTCGGCGATCTTCTCGCCGACCTCGGTGTCGCCGTTGGCCGAGATGGTTCCGACCTGGGCGATCTCGTTGGAGCCGGACACGTCCTTGGAACGGCTGGCGAGGTCATCGACGACCTTTTTCACGGCGATGTCGATGCCGCGCTTGAGGTCCATCGGGTTCATTCCGGCAGCGACCGACTTCATGCCCTCGCGGACGATCGCCTGGGCGAGAACGGTGGCGGTGGTGGTTCCGTCGCCGGCGACGTCGTTGGTCTTCGAGGCGACCTCGCGGACCATCTGCGCGCCCATGTTCTCGAACTTGTCCTTGAGCTCGATCTCCTTGGCGACGGTCACGCCGTCCTTGGTGATGCGCGGAGCGCCGAAGCTCTTGTCGAGGACGACGTTGCGGCCCTTGGGCCCCAGAGTCACCTTGACCGCATCGGCGAGGATGTCGACGCCGCGAAGGATGCGCTCACGCGCGTCGCGGCTGAATTTCACGTCCTTGGCTGCCATTTGGCTACCCTTTCCGTATCTGAATTAAGTGGATTGATTGGCCGAAGGTCAGCCGACGATTCCCAGGATGTCGCTTTCCTTCATGATGATCAGGTCTTCACCGTCGATCTTCACCTCGGTGCCCGACCATTTGCCGAACAGGATCTTGTCGCCGGCCTTGACGTCGGGCGGCGTGATCTTGCCGTCGTCGCCACGAGCGCCGGATCCGACGGAGACGACTTCGCCTTCCTGCGGCTTTTCCTGCGCCGTGTCGGGAATGATGATCCCACCGGCAGTCTTTGCTTCGGCCTCGACGCGGCGGACGAGGACTCGGTCATGAAGCGGCCTGAAACCCATGTGGTTTGCCCCTCTCTTACAAGGTTGAACAAATTTCTGGCACTCTATCCATGAGAGTGCCAGCGACGCAGCGCATATGGTTGTCGCCCGTTCGTCCGTCAACACCGGAACCGCCGCCTTTTTTTCAGTCGTGCGCGAGGCGCGTCAGGCCGAGCTTGTCTCGCATCGTCCATCGGACGAGCATGAGCACCGCGACCGCCGCCAGCCCGCTTGCGAGGCCGATCCAGATTCCGACGCCCTGCCAGTCGGCGGCGAAGGCCAGCCATGCGCCGATGCCGAGCCCGACTCCCCAATAGCCGACGAACGCGAACATCAGGGGCCAGCGCGTGTCGTGGAGGCCGCGAAGCATTCCGGCGCCAATCACCTGCGCTCCGTCGAACAGCTGGAAGGCGGCTGCGACCTTCAGGAAGCTGACGGCGAGCGCGATTACGACAGCATTCCCCGCGGTATCGGCAAGAAAAAGCGTCACCAGCGGCCGTGGAATCGCCCACATGATCAGCGCCATCGTCGCCATGAAGCCTACGCCGAGAATCCACGCGGTCCATCCGGCGCGGGTAATCGCGCTGTCATCCCGCCGCCCGAGAGCAAGGCCGACCCGAACGGTTGCCGCCTGCCCAAGCCCCAGCGGGACCATGAAAGTCAGAGCAGCAATCTGCAGCGCTATTGCGTGCGCCGCGACGGCCGGCGCGCCAATCCAGCCCATGAAATAGGCTGCAAGCGCGAACACGCCCATTTCGAGCGCCATCGTGATGCCGATCGGGAGGCCAAGCCTGACCATCGCGGTAGTGCGCTGGCCGTCGAATCGCCACCAATTGCCGAACAGGTGAAACCGCCGGAATTGCCTGTCTGTCGCGGTGACGGCGACCAGCGCCAGGCAGAGCAGAAGCCACGTCAGCGTGCTTCCGACGCCGCCGCCGACAAGCCCAAGGGCGGGCATCCCGAAATGCCCGAAGATCAGCGACCAACTCAGGAGCGCATTGAGCGCAATCCCGGCGATGCTCAGCCAAAGCACGATCCTCGGCCGTTCGAGCGCAGCGACGAAATTGCGGAGTAGCTGGAAGATGAGCCAGGGCGCGGTGCACCACATGTAGGCGCGGAGAAAGGTTTCGCCCTGCCGCGCCAGCTCCTCGGACTGGCCGAGCGTGCGCATAAGGTCGCCGACGTGCCAGAGTAGAAGCCAGTAAGGCGGGAGGGCGAACACCAGCAGCCAAAGTCCGGCGCGGAATGTCCGTCGGACGTCCCTAACGGCGTTGGCCCTGCGGCCCAGTGCGCTCGCCATCATCGGCGAGGAGGCGGTGACGAGGCCGAAAAGGAACAGGTTGAACGTCCAGGTGAGGTTGAGCGCGAGCGTTGCGGCAGCGAGCTGGGTCGCTCCGAGGCGGCCCATCAGGAGGACATCGGTGGCCTGGATCAGCTGCTGGGTGAGGTTGGCGAGTATGAGCGGCCAGGCGAGGCGAAGCGTGGCGCGGAGTTCGCGAGTCCAGGCGGGGCGGTCCCCTTCACCAACGTCGATCGCCACGCTCATTGCCCGGCCCTAGCCGCGCCGCCGCTGGACGAAAAGATTTGGTCAGAGCGGGCCGCGTCGGCTAGCTGGCCCTGAGTTAATCGAGGTGAAGCCCATGAAATTCGTTTCCGCGGTCTGGAAACTGCTGGTCGGCATCAAGGACGCGCTCGTGCTCCTGCTTATGCTGCTGTTCTTCGGCGCCCTCTACGCGGGTCTGTCGAGCAAACCCGCGCCGATCAAGGACGGGGTTCTGGCGCTCGAGCTCGACGGAGCGGTGGTGGAACAACCCAGCAAGCCCGGCTTCGCGGAGCTTGCGGGCGGCAGCCGGACACCGGTCGAATATCAACTTCGAGACCTGGTCGCCGCGCTCGACGCCGCTCGGGACGACGACCGGGTCAAAGCGGTGGCCCTGGACCTCGGCGGCTTCACCGGAGGCGGGCAGGTCGCGCTCACCGACCTCGCCGACGCCATCCGCGCGGTTCGGGCCTCTGGAAAACCGGTTGTCGCTTATGCGGTGGCCTATAGTGACGACAGCTACCTGCTTGCGTCCGCCGCGTCGGAAGTCTGGCTCGATCCGCTGGGCGCCGTCGCCATCGCGGGGCCGGGCGGAAACAACCTCTATTTCAAAGGCTTGCTGGACAAGCTCGGAGTGACGGCGAACGTCTATCGGGTCGGCACCTACAAAGCCGCGGTCGAGCCCTTCACGCGAAGCGACATGTCGCCGGAGGCGAAGGAGAATGCGCAGGCGCTCGGCGGAGCCTTGCTCGAAACCTGGCGCGAGCAGGTGCTCAAGAACCGCCCGAAGGCGAAGGTTGACGATTATATGAGCAACCCGGTCGCCGCACTCGAAGCGGCGGGAGGCGATCTCGGCAAGGCCGCGATCGGCTTCGGGCTGATCGACAAGGTCGGAACGCGCGAGGCGTTCGAGGCTCGGCTCGCGGAGCTCGGCGGCAAGGATTCCGCGATTCCCGAAGGCTACAAGCAGATCGAGCTCGCCGACTATGTCGACGACACGGTCAGCGAAGGCGATGGCGGGACGATCGGCGTCGTCACGGTCGCTGGGATGATCGTCGACGGCGATGCACCCGCGGGTACGGCTGGAGGCGACAGCATTGCCGACGTCATCGACAAGGCGGTGCAGGCCGGCGGCCTGAAGGCGCTCGTCGTTCGCGTCGACAGCCCCGGCGGCTCGGTGCTCGCGTCGGAACGAATCCGCCAGTCGATCCTCAACGCCAAGCGCCACAAGCTTCCGGTCGTCGTTTCGATGGGCAATGTCGCCGCGTCGGGCGGCTACTGGGTCTCGACCCCGGCGGACTTCATCTATGCGGAGCCCTCGACGATCACCGGCTCGATCGGCGTGTTCGGAATCCTACCGAGCTTCGAGGGGACGCTGCAGAAGCTTGGGATTGGCGCTGACGGCATCAAGACGACGCCGCTGTCCGGCGAGCCCGACGTATTCCACGGTCCATCGCCGGTCGCCGACCGCCTCCTCCAGGCAGGAGTCGATTCCATCTACCGCCGGTTCCTGGGGATTGTCGCTGAATCCCGCCACCGGTCGCCGCAGCAGATCGATGCCATCGCGCAGGGCCGCGTCTGGGACGGCGGAACGGCCCGCCAGCTTGGGCTCATCGACGCGTTCGGCGGCTTCAAGGACGCGGTCGACAAGGCGGGCCAGCTCGCCAAGGTGAGCGATCCTGTGGACGAGATCCGCTATCTCGAGCGGCCGGAATCCTTCGAGGAGAAGCTCGTCGAATTGCTCGCGAAGGACTCCGCCGGGTCGGAGCAGGAGGAGGACGCGTTTGCGGCCATCGCTCCGCAGGCAAAAGTGACCGATGCGCTGGTCCAGCTTCATTCGGTCCTGGCGGGGCCGAGGATCCAGGTCCGCTGCCTTGAGTGCCCCACCGTCGCGCCCGTGCGCATCACGAAGAGCGATCTCGGGTTCCTGGCTGCCGTGAAGGCGTTCCTGCTAGGCTGACCTCAGCCGAAATCGTCGACACATTGGCGCATCACCGCGACGGGAGGTCCGGCCTTGGCGATCGTCGCCAACGCCTTGTTCCGCTCCTCCTTCGCAGCTGCGTCGGACCTGGGGAGTTCCGCTGCGAGCGCGGGCTCCAGCTTCATGCCGAGATCGCGATAATCGCCGAGCTCGTTCGCATATCCCTCCTGACCCTCGAGCGCGGAGCGCAGGAAATCGCCCAGCTCGCTGCATCCGAGCTGCGCCTGGAATCGGTTTGACGGAAGCACCGGCTTTTCGATAGCGGTTGCAGGGAAAGCCGACTTGCAGACCGGGACGAGCTCCTGCCACTTGCTCTCGACCACTTTGTCCTGGAGCGCGGTCATCCGCTCCTGCACCGCTGCTGCAGTTTCCGACGAAAAACTTCCCCCCGCCGAGCCGCCGAGCAGCGGGTAATGGATGACCCGCCCGATCGCCCCGAACGACAGCGGCGCCTTGATATTCGTCGTCGCGGCCCTCTCGGATGCGGCAGCGACAGCACCGCAGGTCGCGACCCGCTCGACCGGATCGTCCGGCAAGGTGAGGGATTTCGGCCCGCAAGACGCGAGCAGCAGCAATGCCAGCGTCGCAGTCGACAAATTGCTGAAGCGCGTCGTCATCGCGCGCTTTGTAGCCGACAACGCGTCAGATGTGGATCGGCTTGCCGGTGACCGCCATCGCGGCTTCCTTGAGGGCCTCCGAGTGGGTCGGGTGTGCGTGGCAGGTGTAGGCGATGTCCTCGGACGTCGCCCCGAACTCCATCGCCAGCGCGGCTTCCGCGATCATTGTCCCGGCGACCGAAGCGATGATCCACACGCCCAGCACGCGGTCAGTCTTCGCGTCGGCGATCACCTTCACGAAGCCGTCGGGCTCGCGGTTGGTCTTGGCGCGGCTGTTGGCCATCATCGGAAACTTGCCGACCTTCACCTCGCCGTCCTCCTTCGCCTCCTCCTCGGTCAGTCCGACGCCGGCGATTTCCGGGAAGGTGTAGACGACGCTCGGGATCACCGCGTGGTTCACGATTCCGGTTCCGCCGGCGATATTCTCGGCAACGGCGATGCCTTCGTCTTCGGCCTTGTGGGCGAGCATCGGTCCCGGGATCACGTCGCCGATCGCCCAGATTCCGTCGACCTTCGTGCGGAAATCGTGGTCGGTCTCGATCTGCCCGCGCTTGTTGGGCTCGAGGCCGATCTTGTCGAGGCCGAGGCCGTCGGTGTTGGCCCGGCGGCCGATCGAGACGAGAACGACGTCGGCCTGGATGGTCTCGGCCGCACCGCCCTTGGCGGGCTCGACGGTGAGCGTGACGCTGTCGCCGTTTGCTTCCGCCTTCGTAACTTTCGTACCGGTGCGGATGTCGAAGCCCTGCTTCTTGAACAGCTTGCGCGCTTCCTTGCGGACCTCGCCGTCCATTCCAGGCAGGATCTCGTCGAGGAATTCCACGACCGTGACCTGCGCGCCCAGCCGCCGCCACACCGAGCCGAGCTCAAGCCCGATCACTCCGCCGCCGATGACCACCATCGTCTTCG
The DNA here is from genome assembly GCA_046733255.1 of Pseudomonadota bacterium. Taxonomy (GTDB): domain Bacteria; phylum Pseudomonadota; class Alphaproteobacteria; order Sphingomonadales; family Sphingomonadaceae; genus Sphingomicrobium. The sequence continues at coordinate 9,037 of JBKPOU010000068.1, read as the reverse complement.
GCACCGCTGGTAGCTCCAGCGCGCCGGTGGAATCGACAATCCTGTGCTTCGAATTGTCGACTTCGACGCCCGGAAGCGGAGTGACGGATGAACCGGTGGCGATGACGATATTCTTCGCGGTGACGGTGCGGGCGCCAACCTTCACGCTGTGCGCGTCCTCGAAGGTGGCGCGGCCCTTCAGCCATTCGACCTTGTTTTTCTTGAACAGGAACTCGATTCCGCCCGTCAGTTCCTTGACGGCCTTCGATTTCTCGCCGTGCATCGTCGCAACGTCGATTTCGACGCCGGACGCCTTCACGCCCCATTTTGCGAGCGTTCCATGCGCGGCTTCCTCGAACAGCTCGGAGGCGTGGAGAAGCGCTTTCGACGGGATGCAGCCCACGTTGAGGCAGGTGCCGCCGAGCGTCTCCCGGCTCTCCGCGCAGGCGGTCTTTAGCCCCAGCTGAGCGGCGCGAATCGCCGCGACATAGCCGCCGGGGCCGGCGCCGATCACCAGGACGTCGAAATCGAATTCAGCCATTTGTTTTCCTAAAGATCAATGAGCAGCCGCGTCGGGTCCTCGATCGCCTCCTTTACGCGGACGAGGAACGTGACCGCCTCGCGGCCGTCGACCAGGCGGTGGTCGTAGGACAGAGCGAGGTACATCATCGGGCGGATCACGACCTGGCCATCGATTGCCACCGGGCGCTCCTCGATTCGATGCATTCCCAGCACGCCCGACTGCGGGGGGTTGAGGATCGGGGTCGAGAGCAGGGAGCCGAACACGCCGCCGTTGGAAATGGTGAAGGTGCCGCCCGTCATCTCGTCGATGGTGAGCGTGCCTTCCTTGGCCTTCCTGCCGTACTCAGCGATCGTCTTCTCGATCTCGGCGAAGCTCATCGCTTGCGCGTTGCGGATCACGGGGACGACGAGTCCCTTCGGCGCCGAGACCGCGATCGAGACGTCGAGATAGTCGCGATAGATTATCTCGTCGCCCTCGATGCTTCCGTTGACCGCAGGCACGTCGCGGACCGCAAGAGCGACCGCTTTGACGAAAAAACTCATGAATCCGAGCCGGATGCCGTGCTTCTTCTCGAACAGATCCTTGTAGCGATTGCGGGCGTCCATCACCGCCGACATGTCGACGTCGTTGAACGTCGTCAGCATCGCCGCGCTGTTCTGAGCTTCTTTCAGCCGCTTCGCGACGGTTTGGCGGAGCCGCGACATCTTGACGCGTTCTTCTTTTCTCTCGCTCCCCGGCACAGGATCGTGCCCAGGAAGCGGAGCCTTTTGATCGGGAGCCGGTGCTTTCGCCTCCGGGGCCTGAGTCCCGGCCTGCGCCCCGGAACCGCCTTCCTTCGCAGCTGCCGCTGCAAGCACATCGTCCTTGGTGATCCGTCCGTCCTTGCCGGTCCCCTTGATGCTCGACGGGTCGACATGATGCTCGAGCACCGCGCGGCGGACAGCCGGGGAAAGCGTCGTGATGTGATCGGACTCGACCGATTCGTCCGGGGCTTCCTTCGCGGCGGTTTTCACCTCCTCGCGAGGCTCCGGAGATTCGCCCGCGCCGGCGGGATTGGTCGGGGTCGAGTCCGCGCCCTTTTCGGCGGGCGTTGCGGCATTTCCATTCTCGTCGATTCGCGCGATGACCGCTCCGACCTCGACCGTGTCGCCTTCCTTCGCGACCGTTTCGGAAAGCACACCGGCGACTGGAGATGGCACATCGACCGTGACCTTGTCCGTCTCCAGGCTTGCGATCGGCTCGTCTGCGGCGACGGCTTCGCCCGCCTTCTTCAGCCACTGAGCAAGCGTGCCCTCGGTGATCGATTCCCCGAGCGCCGGGACTTTCACGTCGGTGGCCATTTCACTCCCTTGCTTGCTTAAGAGGCTCGGCGCGCGGTCTCGGGCCGTGCGGGGCTGCTATGACCCAAAGCCTCGGCAATCAAGGCCGCCTGCTGCGCAGCGTGCCGCTTGGCAAGGCCGGTAGCGGGCGAGGCAGCCGGCTCGCGCCCGGCATAGCGCGGGCGAGTCAGCTTTGATCCGGCCTCGTCGAGACAGCATTCGAGCAATGGCTCGACGAAGAACCAGGCGCCATTGTTCTGCGGCTCCTCCTGCGCCCAAACCAGCTCCTCGAGCTTCGGCATCGCCTTCAAGCGCTTGACGAGCGGCTCCGAAGGGAAGGGGTAGAGCTGCTCGACGCGGACGATCTCGGTCTGCTTGTCGCCGGCGTGGTCGCGCGCCTCCATAAGCTCATAGGCGACCTTGCCGGAACACAAGACGAGCCGCTTCGTCTCGCCTTCCGCGGGTGGGTTGAGGTCGCTGACGATGCGGCGGAAGTGGCTCTCGCCGATGAAGTCCTCGAGCTTCGACACCGCGAGCTTGTTCCGGAGCAGCGACTTGGGCGTCATCATCACCAACGGCTTGCGGAACGGCCGTAGGAGCTGACGGCGGAGGATGTGGAAATAATTCGCAGGCGTCGTGCAGTTGGCCACCTGCATATTGTCCTCGGCGCACAGCTGCAGGTAGCGCTCAAGTCGCGCCGAGCTGTGCTCCGGTCCCTGGCCTTCGAAGCCATGGGGCAGCAGCATGACGAGGCCGCTGGCGCGAAGCCACTTCGCCTCGCCGCTGGCGACGAACTGGTCGATGATGGTCTGCGCTCCGTTGGCGAAATCGCCGAACTGCGCCTCCCAACAGACGAGGGTCTTCGGGTCGCCGAGCGAAAAGCCATATTCGAAGCCGAGGACTCCGAACTCGCTCAACGGGCTGTCGCGAACTTCGAACCGCCCCCCCTCAACGGTATTGAGCGGGATATATTTCTCGCCGCTTTGCTGGTCGACCCAGACGGCGTGGCGCTGGCTGAACGTTCCCCGGCCGCTGTCCTGGCCGGAAAGCCGGACGCTATGGCCTTCCTCGAGCAAGGTCCCGAACGCCAGCGCTTCCGCGGTCGCCCAGTCGAAACCTTCGCCGGTGTCGAACATCGCCTTCTTGGCGTCGAGGATCCGGGCGAGGGTCTTGTGGATGTGGACGTGGTCCGGGACCGTCGTAAGTACGGCGCCGACCTTGCGCAGCAGTCCCTCTGAGACCGCAGTGTTGATGTTACGGCGGCCAAGCACCGGTTCGCTTGGCTTGCCCAGCCCGGCCCAGCGGCCCTCGAACCAGTCGGCCTTGTTCGGCAGGTAGCTTCCTGCGGATTCGAACTCCTCGTTCAAGTGCGCGACATAGGCTTCGCGATGCCTGTCGATCCATTTCTGGTCGACCACGCCTTCCTCGATGAGCCGTTTTCCGTAGATCTCGCTGATCGGCGGGTGCTTGCGGATCGCGGCATACATCTGCGGCTGCGTGAAGCTCGGCTCGTCGCCTTCATTGTGGCCGAAGCGGCGATAGCACCACATGTCGATGACGATGTCGCGACCGAACGTCTGGCGGAACTCGATCGCCAGCTTGCAGCAAAAGGTGACGGCTTCGGGATCGTCCGCGTTGACGTGCAGGATCGGCGCCTGGACGGACTTGGCGATGTCCGTCGGATAAGGCGAAGAACGAGCGAACTGCGGACTCGTGGTGAAGCCGATCTGGTTGTTGACGATGAAATGGAGCGTTCCGCCAGTCCCGTAACCGGGGAGGCCCGAGAAGCCGAGGCATTCGGCGACCACCCCCTGGCCCGCGAAGGCTGCGTCGCCGTGAAGGAGGAGCGGGAGCACCCTCTTGCCGTGCTTGTCCTCCTTGTAGGTCATCGTCGCCCGCGCCTTGCCGAGCACGACCGGGTCGACCGCTTCCAGATGCGACGGGTTCGGTAGCAGCGACAAATGGACTCGGACCCCGTCGAACTCGCGGTCCGACGATGTCCCCAAGTGATATTTGACGTCGCCCGATCCGCCGACGTCCGCGGGGTTGGTCGCCCCGCCGGCGAACTCGTGGAAGATCGCTCGGTAGGGCTTTCCCATCACGTTGGAGAGGACGTTCAGCCGCCCGCGGTGGGACATTCCGATGTCGATCTCCTCGACACCCATCAGCCCGCCATATTTGATGACCGCTTCAAGCGCAGGGATGGCGCTCTCACCGCCGTCGATCCCGAACCGCTTGGTGCCGACATATTTGCGCGAGAGGAAGGTTTCCCACTGCTCGGCCTCGACGACCTTGGCGAGGATCGCCTCCTTGCCCTCGGGCGTGAACTGGACCGTCTCCGCCTTGCCCTCGATCCGCTCCTGGATGAAGCGCCGCTCCTCCAGGTCGTTGATGTGCATATATTCGACGCCAATCGTCCCGCAGTAATTGGCCTGCAGACAGGCGACGATCTCGCGGACGGTCGCGCGCTCGAGGCCGAGGGCGCCGCCGATCCAGATCGGCCGGTCGAGATCGGCATCCGAGAAGCCGTGATAGGCGGGAGTCAGGTCGGCCGGGATGGGACTGTGATGCAGGCCGAGCGGGTCGAGCTTCGCAGTCAGGTGCCCGCGTACGCGATAGGTGCGGATCAGCATCATCGCGCGTATGGAATCTTCCGCGGCTCGGCGGATCGCTTGGGGATCGGCGGTTGCCGCCGAAGCATCGTTCGCCGCGGCCTTCTTCACCGCGTCGAACGTCGCCTGTGTCGGGTCGAGCCCGAGGTTGATCTCGTCGAGCTCGCTGAGCGGCCAGTTGGGACGCGCCCAGCTCGGCCCCTGCTTGGGTTCGATGGCGCCGACGATGTCGTTCATGCTACCGCCGCGAGCAGCTCCCTGAGGGTCGTGCCAAGCTCAGATGGGCTTGGGGAGACCGTTATTCCAGCCGCTTCCATCGCCGCGATCTTGCTTTCGGCGTCGCCTTTGCCGCCAGAGACGATCGCGCCAGCGTGACCCATCCGCCGTCCGGGAGGAGCGGTGCGGCCGGCGATGAATCCGACGACCGGCTTCCTGCGCCCGCGCTTCGCCTCGTCGGCGAGGAATTGCGCGGCGTCTTCCTCCGCGCTTCCGCCGATCTCGCCGATCATGATGATCGACTTCGTCTCGTCGTCGGCGAGGAACATTTCGAGGATGTCGATAAATTCGGTCCCCTTCACCGGATCGCCGCCGATCCCGACGGCGGTCGACTGGCCGAGCCCCTCGTTGGTGGTCTGGAACACGGCCTCGTAGGTGAGCGTGCCCGAGCGGCTGACGATGCCGACGCTGCCCTTCTTGAAGATGTTCGCGGGCATGATGCCGATCTTGCACTCGTTCGGAGTCAGGACTCCGGGGCAGTTCGGTCCGATCAGCCGCGACTTGGTACCCGAAAGCGCTCGCTTCACCTTCACCATGTCCAACACCGGAACGCCCTCGGTAATGGTGACGATCAGCGGCACTTCCGCGTCGATCGCCTCCAGGATCGAGTCCGCGGCGTAGGGCGGCGGCACATAGATAACGCTCGCGGTCGCACCGGTATTCTCGACGGCCTCGGCGACGGTGTTGAACACCGGCAGCCCGAGATGCTCGGTGCCCCCTTTTCCGGGAGTCACGCCAGCAACCATCTTGGTGCCGTAATCGAGCGCCTGCCGGGTGTGGAAAGTGCCAGTGTCGCCAGTCATCCCCTGGGTGATGACCTTCGTGTTGCTGTCGACGAGGATGCTCATTCGTGGTCCTTGTTGTTCCCCGGCGAAGGCCGGCGTCCAGTCCGAAACAAAGAACGGCGCAACGCGCCGCCTGGGCCCCGGCCTTTGCCGGGGGAACAGGTTAGTCCAACGTCCCGTCGATCTGCTTGCAGGCTTCGAGAAGCTCCTTCACCGCGTCGACGCTGACCTGGAAATTGGCCTTCGCGTCGTCATTCAGATCGATTTCGACGACCTTCTCGACACCGCCGGCGCCGAGCACGCACGGCACACCCACATACAGATCGTCCACGCCGTACTGTCCGCTAAGATGCGCCGCGCAGGGAAGGACGCGCTTCTTGTCCTTGAGATAGCTCTCGGCCATCGCGATCGCCGAGGTCGCGGGGGCATAATAGGCGCTCCCGGTCTTCAGGAGCGAGACGATCTCGCCGCCGCCGCCGCGGGTGCGCTTCACGATCGCGTCGATCTTGTCCTTGCTGCTCCAGCCCATCTTGATGAGGTCCGGGATGGGTATCCCGGCGACGGTCGAATATTCGACCACTGGCACCATCGTGTCGCCATGCCCGCCCAGGACGAAGGCGGTCACGTCCTCGACGCTCACCTTGAATTCGTCCGCGAGGAAGTGGCGGAAGCGCGCGCTGTCCAACACTCCCGCCATCCCGACCACCATGTTGTGCGGAAGGCCGGAAAATTCGCGGAGCGCCCAGACCATCGCGTCGAGGGGGTTCGTGATGCAGATGACGAAGGCGTTGGGAGCGTGCGTCTTGATGCCCTCGCCGACCGCCTTCATGACCTTGAGATTGATTCCGAGAAGGTCGTCGCGGCTCATCCCCGGCTTGCGGGCAACACCTGCGGTGACGATGCAGACGTCGGCGCCTTCGATGTCGGCATAGTCGGACGATCCCTTGAGCGTCACGTCGAAGTCGTCGACCGGGCCAGCCTGGGCGATATCGAGCGCCTTCCCCTCGGGAATGCCCTCGGCGATGTCGAACAGGACGATGTCGCCGAGCTCGCGCATTGCCGCGAGGTGAGCGAGGGTCCCGCCGATCATTCCTGAGCCGATGAGCGCGATCTTCTTGCGAGCCATGATTTTGTGCTTGTGTCCTTTTTCGAGCGTGAAGCCGCGCAGCCGCGCGGAGTTGCGCGCGCTCTAGACAAGCGAAGGGACGCGGGCAACCGCCCGGTCAGGCTTCCATCAGGCTCAGGATATTGCCGTCTGGATCCTTGAACCATGCCGTCTTCATATTGCCGGCACGATAGATGTCGCCGTCGCGCTCGAGGCCCTCGAGATCGTAATGTTCAAAGGTGACGCCCTTGTCCTTCAGCTCGCGAACCTCGGAGTCGAGGTCGTCGACGTCGAACGTCAAAGCGGTGGCCTTGTTCGTGCCTGCATATTCGGACCGGTAGACGCTGAACTTCGTGTCGCCACTCTGGAGCATGAAACCCTCGCCGAAATCATCGATCTCCTTGAGTCCGAGCGTGCCTTCGTAGAATTTGCGGGCCCGGTCGAGGTCATTCACCGCGACCATCGGCGTCGCATCGGATTTGCCAAGCATCGCTGATCCTCCTGCATCTGCACCGGGCGAACGGCCTTGAGCAAACAGGCGTTCCTCAGTTCGGCCTTCGCAGCCGGCAAGCTGACGTTCGGGTAACCAATTCGATCCAAGGATCGTTCATCTTGCAACCGATAGTCTCCGAGCCGCTATGAAACAGATCATGCTCATCGCGGGCGCCGCGGCGCTCGCCTCGGCCGGACCTGCGCTTTCGAAGCCGGGGAACGGACATGGCAATCCGCACGCGCAGGACGATGTCGGTTACGGCGTCGGCGGCTGTCCGCCAGGGCTTGCCAAGAAGAACCCGCCCTGCATGCCGCCCGGTCAGGCGAAGAAGCTGTTCGGAGTCGGACAGCGCGTCCCGACCGGTTACCAGGGGGTGCTCGGCTACAATGCCCTGCCGGACAATCTGCGCGGCTATTATCGACAGCAGCTCGATCCGCGTTCGCGCTACATCTACGACAACAACTATATCTACCGGGTCGATCCGAGGACGATGCTGGTGCAGTCGGTCCTCAGCGCGTTGATTCATCCGTAGCTGAGTTGTTTGCCGCGTCACCGGGCAAGTCTGTATCGACGTTGGAGAGGACGTCCGGGGCTGAATCCAGCATCTCGGCGGCATTATCGAGCTGGCGGTTCTGCTCCGCCGAGGGCGTGGATCGGTCCCCGCACGACCCGAGCAAGGCGAACAAAAGAAAAGGGCCGCACGCCAGCAGAGGCGTACGGCCCTTCGTCATCGTAAGGACCAGGTCCTACTCGTTGGTGGCGGCGTTCTCGACGGCGTCGCCCGCGTTCTCGACAGCTTCCTGAGCATTGTCGATCGCGTTGCCGGCGCTCTCGAGCGCGTTGCCCGCCGCGTTCTCGGTCGCGTTCATCGACACGTTCATGTCCGTGTCGGCCGCGTTCTCGGTGTACATGTCGTTGGCGGTCATATCATTGTTCGCTGCGTCGTTCTTCGCGCAGGCGGCAAGGCCGAGCGCGAGGACCGCAACGGTCACTGCAACTTTCTTCATGATCGTTCCACTCCCTCAAAGGGCCCCTGTTGGGCCGTGGGCTCGGCCTGGCACGCGAATCGTGCAGGCCAGCGCGGCATTACAGACGAGGGGACTGTCGCGCAATTGTTACAAACCTCGCTCAGAGCACCTGTCCGGCCACGGGCGAACCGCATAATCGGCTCTCTCCGTTTGACCATATAAAGAATCCTTTATATGTCGATCCGCAAGATGAAGACGCTTCCGCTCGCAGATCGATTCCAGGCCGTGTCCGACCCGACGCGCCTAAGGATCCTCGCATTGCTGGCGCGGATGGAATTGTCGGTCGGCGAGCTTGCCCAGCTGCTGGAGCAGAGCCAGCCGCGCGTGTCTCGCCATGTCCGGATCCTCGCCGATGCCGGGATCGTCATTCGGCGAAAGGAGGGCAGCTGGGTGTTCCTGGCCCTCGACGACCGCGACCGCACCGGCTCCTTGCTTGAGCTTATCGAAGCCTGGACCGACGGCAACAGCCGCGCGGTTTTCGACGAGGATTCTAAGCGGCTCGACGCGGTCCGCGCCGACCGGGCCGAGGCTGCGGCGCGCTATTTCGCGGCGCAGGCAGAGGTCTGGGATTCCATCCGTTCGCTCCACGTGTCGGAGCTGGAGGTTGAGCGGGCGGTCGAGCGCGCGCTGGGCGCGAGGGCATTCGCAACGCTCGTCGACATCGGCACCGGCACCGGCCGGATGATCGAGCTCTTCGGGCCGAGGGCCAGTGAGGCGATCGGGATCGACCGCTCCTCGGAAATGCTTCGGCTTGCGCGCGTGAAGCTGGAATCGGCGGGTGTGCGGTCGAGCCTGAGGCAGGGCGATATGTACGCGCTGCCGCTTGACGACGGCAGCGCCGACTGCGCGATCATTCATCAAGTGCTTCATTATGCGCACGCACCCGCCGATGCGATTGCCGAAGCAGCCCGGGTCCT
>JBKPOU010000067.1:0-32035 GCA_046733255.1 Pseudomonadota bacterium | reverse complement strand
CTACGGCACGGGCACTTTTGACGGGCAGTTCCAGCTAGTCGGGCACGACTGGTACTGGGACGTGAACGGGCTGTACGGCAATAACGACGCCAAGCAGAAGATGCTCGGCAACATTAATGCCGCCAACCTGGCCTTGGCGCTTGGACCGGTCGCCGACTGCACCGGCGCCTGCGTGCCGTTCAACATCTTCGGCGGCGAAGGCTCGATCACGCAGGAAATGCTGGATTTCGTCGGCTTCACTCAGCGCGACAGCAGCAAGCAGAAGATCTGGGGCCTGACCGCGAACGCGACCGGCGGGCTGATCGATCTTCCTGGCGGTCCGCTCGCCCTAGCCGTGGGTGTCGAGCACCGCGATTATTGGGGCCGGTTCGACCCGGACCCGATCGTCTCCGCCGGTTTGGGATCGGACATTCCCGCGCTCCCCACCAAGGGCAGCTACAATGTCGACGAGGCATATGCGGAGCTTAATGCGCCCATCCTCGCCAACGTGCCGGGCGCCGAGCTGCTGGAGCTCAATGCCGCAGTACGCTTCTCCGACTATTCGTCATCGGGCTCGACGACGAACTTCAAGGGGCAGGCGAACTGGAAACCGATCGCCGACCTCAGGATACGGGGCGGTTATTCGGAGGGCTTTCGCGCCCCGACGATCGGCGAGCTATTCGGGACTCCGTCGCGCTTCGACCAGGAACTGGACGATCCGTGCGACAAGGACCAGACCCCGACCGGACAGACTCTTGCAAACTGCCAGGCAGCTGGGGTTCCCGCCAATTTCGACCAGCTCAACCCGCAGATCTCGGTCCTCACCGGAGGCAATGACCAGCTAACTCCGGAAACGTCGAAGGGGTGGAACTTCGGCGCAGTGTTCAGCCCGTCTTCCATCCCGGGCCTGACGGCCGAGGCGAACTACTACAAGATCAAAGTGAAGGGCGCGATCCAGGCTATCGACGCGGGAACGACGCTGGAGCAATGCTATGCGAACAACGACCCTGTGGCCTGCGCCAAGGTCACTCGGTCAGCCAGCGGCCAGATCACCCAGATCCGCGGATTGCTGGAAAACATCGCCGGCATCAACACGGACGGGCTCGACCTCAACTTTGCCTACCGTACGCGCCCGGCGACTTGGGGAAGCCTCGGCTTCACGCTCAACAACACGTTCCTGTTCAACTACCACGACATCAGCCCGACAGCGACCGGTACGAGGACGGACGAGCGCGAGGGAACAGAGCGCGGAAGCCCCGACCAGGCATTCCCGAAGCACAAGGCAATCGGGATCATCGACTGGAACGGCAATATGTTCGGAGCGACTCTGACCGGCCGCTACATCAAGAGCGTGATAGAGTCCCAGAACGGCAACAAGCTCAACAGCCGGCTTTATATCGATACCCAGCTGCGGTTTTCGCCAAACTGGATGTCGGATGCCTTCGGCTTCGCGATCGGCGTGAACAATTTGTTCGACAAGGATCCGCCGGGCTGCATCAGCTGCGGCCTGAACAACTTCGACCCGACCACCTACGATGTGCCGGGCCGCTATTACTACGCGCGGGCAACGATCAAATTGCCGTAACCCGTTCGCGCAGCGGCGGAAAACATTACGGGCCTCGGTATCTGCCGGGGCCCGTTTGTTGTCCACGCTTGAACCTTCCGCGCTTCCGCCCGATGTAGGCCGGGCAAAACAGTAATCGAGGACCAATCAGGATCATGGATCACCAGGACATCGTCTCGCAGCTCGTTCCGATCGTCATCGAGCAGTCGAACCGCGGCGAGCGCAGCTTCGACATTTATTCGCGGCTGCTTCGCGAGAGGATCGTCTTCATCACCGGGCCGATCGAGGATCATATGGCGAGCCTCGTCACCGCCCAGCTACTCTTCCTCGAGTCCGAGAACCCGAAGAAGGACATCTTCATGTACATCAACTCGCCCGGCGGAGTGGTGACGGCCGGCCTCGCGATCCATGACACCATGCAATATATCCGGCCGAAGATCGGAACGGTCTGCATCGGCCAGGCAGCGTCCATGGGAAGCTTCCTTCTCGCCGCCGGAGAGCCTGGAATGCGCGTGGCGCTTTCGAACAGCCGAATCATGGTCCACCAGCCCTCTGGCGGAGCGCAGGGCATGGCGGCCGACATCGAGATCCAGGCGCGCGAGATCCTTCGCATGCGCAGTCGGCTGAATTCGCTCTACGCCAAGTACACCGGCCAATCGATCGAGGAGATCGAAAAGGCGATGGACCGCGACAAGTTCATGGAAGCCGACGAGGCCAAGGAATTCGGGATCATCGACGAGCTGTTCGAGAAACGCCCGGAAACAGGTGAAGATGCCGGGACCGGCGCGGGTGACGTAACGCCCAGCTAAGCCAGTTCCCGCAGGCCGCTGCTGTTTTCCTTGGCGATGCCCGCAAAGCCTGCCATGAGGCGCGCCAGGTCGACTAGTCTGCGACAGGGGATCGAATGTTCGGCTGGTTTCAACGGCTCCTGCCGAAGAAGGGCGACTTCTTCGGGATGTTCGAAGCCCATGCCGCGACCTTGGTCAAAGCGGCGAATGCGCTCCGCGACCTTGCTCAGGACGGCGGAACACCGCAACAGCTGCTGCAGCGGATCCGCGATCACGAGCATGAGGCGGACGACATCATCCGGCAAGTGCTTCAAGAGGTCCGGCTTACCTTCCTGACGCCGTTCGATCGCGGTGCCATCACCGACCTTATCGGCGCGATGGACGATGCGATCGACGAGATGCTGGCGGCGGCCCGCGCGATCGACCTTTATGAACTTCACGAGCTTCGGCCCGAGATGAAGCAGATCGTGGGGCTGATCGCGGAGGCCGCGGCGGTGACGTCTCAGGCAATCCCGTTGCTTCGCAATGTCAGCCGCAACGGCAAGCAGCTGCACGAGCTGACTGCTCGCCTGGTCGGTCTCGAAGGAGAGGCCGACGACCTGCACGCGGCCGGGCTGAAGGTGGCCTTTCAGGAGTTTTCGAAGACCAATTCGATGCAGTTCGCAATCAATCGCGAGGTCTTCAAGAACCTTGAGCGGGTGACCGACGCCTTCGAGGACGTCGCGAACGAAATCGACGGCATCGTGATCGACCACTCGTAAAAGTCATGCACGAATTGGCGCTCCCGCTGTTGATCGGCCTCGTCGCGGTCGCGCTCGCCTTCGATTTTCTCAACGGCCTTCACGACGCCGCCAATTCGATCGCGACCGTCGTCGCGACCCGCCTCCTGAGCCCGCTCGCCGCGGTTGGCTTCGCCGCCTTCTTCAACTTCGCAGCCTACTTTTTAGCGCTGCAATGGCCGGCCCTGCACAAGGTCGCGGACACGATCGGCAAGGGCTTGATCGACAAGGACCTCGTCACTCCCGCGGTCGTCTTCGGAGCGCTGGTGGGGGCGATGTTCTGGAACGTCGTTACCTGGCTCAAGGGCATTCCCTCGTCCTCCAGCCACGCCCTGGTCGGCGGAATCATCGGCGCCGGGGTCGCCCATGCGGGATTGGAGGGTATCCAGTGGACCGGCCTTAACAAGACGCTGATCGCGATCGTCCTCTCGCCGATGCTCGGGCTCATGCTGACGATGGCGATCATGTTGGTGACGAGTTGGCTTGGGGTGAAAGCGACCGCTCGCGGTGCCGAGCGGACGTTCCGCGGGCTTCACCTCGTTTCCGCCGGCGCTTACTCGCTCGGCCACGGCCTCAACGATGCGCAGAAGACGATGGGCGTGATCGCCGTCCTGCTTTACTCGACCGGCCACCTTGCCACTTTCCATGTCCCGAACTGGGTCGCGCTGTCCTGCTATGCCGCCATGGGCCTTGGAACCCTGACCGGCGGGTGGCGGATCATCGAGACGATGGGCAGCCGGATCACCAAGTTGTCGCAACACCAGGGATTCAGCGCTTCCGCGGGCGGGTCGGTGATGCTGTTCAGCGCGTCGTGGCTCGGCATCCCGGTGTCGACGACGCATACCATAACCGGTTGCGTTATCGGCGCCGGGGCCGCCCGCCGGGCCTCTTCGGTGCGGTGGGGAGTCGCGAAGAACGTCGCTCTCGCCTGGCTTATTACGATCCCCGCCTCGGCGGCCGTCGGCGCAGCCTTCTATTTGCTAACCCGGCTTTTTTAGCTGTATCGCACCACTTGCTTGGCCTCGACGCACCATCCATATCAGTGACCGAAATGGCACAACCGGCGAGCGCGTTAACCGAAGCCCAAGCTTGCGTGTGCCACAAATACAGGTAGCGTGACGCGTTCGGAGCTTTTCGGCGACGCGAGCGTAAGGCAAGGCGCAAGGGACTAGATGACGAAACTATCGGGCAGCGACGGCAAGAGCACCCTCTACTGCTCCTTTTGTGGGAAGTCGCAGCACGAGGTGCGCAAGCTCATCGCCGGGCCGACCGTGTTCATCTGCGATGAATGCGTCGAGCTGTGCAACGACATCATCCGTGAAGAGACCAAGTCCGCGCTCGTCAAGACGAGGGACGGGGTCCCGACGCCGGCCGAAATCTGCAAGGTGCTCGACGATTATGTGATCGGCCAGGACCGGGCGAAGCGGGTCCTGTCGGTCGCGGTCCACAACCATTACAAGCGCCTGAATCACGGCACCAAGGCGAGCGCCGAGGTCGAGCTTGCCAAGTCGAACATCCTGCTCATCGGCCCGACGGGCTGCGGGAAAACGTTGCTTGCCCAGACGCTTGCGCGCATTCTTGATGTTCCGTTCACAATGGCTGACGCGACGACGCTCACGGAAGCCGGCTATGTCGGCGAGGACGTCGAGAACATCATCCTCAAGTTGCTTCAGGCCTCCGACTATAATGTTGAGAAGGCGCAGCGCGGGATCGTCTACATCGACGAGATCGACAAGATCAGCCGCAAGTCGGACAATCCTTCGATCACACGCGACGTGTCCGGCGAAGGAGTCCAGCAGGCGCTCCTGAAGCTGATGGAAGGAACCACGGCTTCGGTGCCGCCGCAGGGTGGCCGCAAGCATCCGCAGCAGGAATTCCTGCAGGTCGACACGACCAACATCCTGTTCATCTGCGGGGGCGCCTTCGCGGGCCTCGAAAAGATCATTTCCGACCGCATGGAAGGCAAGTCGATGGGCTTCGGCGCCCATGTCGCCGCGCCGGACGAGCGCAAGACGGGCGAAGTCCTCAAGCATTGCGAGCCGGAGGACCTTCTGAAGTTCGGGCTTATTCCCGAGTTCATCGGCCGTTTGCCGGTCATCGCGACGCTGATGGACCTCGACGAGGATGCGCTGATCAAGATCCTGGTCGAGCCGAAGAACGCGCTCGTGAAGCAATATCACAAGCTGTTCGACATGGAGGAGGTCGAGCTGGCGTTCAGCGACGATGCCCTTGGAGCCGTCGCCCGAAGGGCCATCGACCGAAAGACGGGGGCTCGCGGCCTGCGGTCCATCCTTGAGGGCATCCTGCTTGACACGATGTTCGACCTGCCGTCGATGGACGGGGTCGACGAGGTCCACATCGACAAGGACGTCGTCGAAGGACGCAAGGATCCCGTTCGCGTCTATGCCAAGAAGGGCAAGACCGGCGACGCTGCATGAATGCTGACGCGCTCGCGGCGCGCTCTCCGATCGGCCCTGAGTCCCCGCTCCGGTTTCTTCCCTCAGCAATCCGCACTCCCGAACATCCGCTGCGGGCGATCCTTTTCGGTTGGCTGACGGCTTTCCCGGTGAGCATGGTCTTCGCTTTGCTCGCAGCGGCCATCCTGCCGGGAGCAAAACCGCCCGAATTTCACGTGACAGGCGCCATGGCGCTGTTTGGGATGGTCGTCTTTTCTCCGGTCGTCGAAACGCTGGTGATGGGGGCGGTTCTGCTCGTGCTGTTGCGGTTCCTGCAACCCACCATCGCCATCCTCGCCAGCGCGATAGGCTGGGGGATCGTCCATTCGCTGATCGCCCCGGTGTGGGGCCTTACCATATGGTGGCCGTTCCTAGTCTTCTCGACCCTGTTCGTGACCTGGCGTGAGCGATCGCTACCGCTCGCTTTCGCGCTGCCCATCTGCACGCACGCGCTTCAAAACCTGATCCCGTCGCTGCTCGTTGCTTACGGAGTGCCGGCCTAATTATTCGCCGTCGAGCGGGAGGGTGTCGACTTCCGCTTCGGGGGCGCCGAGCTTCTTCGCCGCCAGCTTCACCTCATCGTCGGGAGGCGGAAGCGGAATCGCTTTTTCCCCAGGCGCAAGGCTGTCGTCGGGAATTCCGGGCGCAGTGCCGGCGATCGTCTCGTTGAAAGGCTCCGCGTTCGGCCCAGTGCTGACCTTCTCTCGCTCGTCCATGCTTGCTGCTCCTCAATGAATCAGCGCTCTTCGGACCCGCTTGTTCCCGCTCGTTGCGCGCAGGCGATGCGCCGCCCATATAGCGCCTATGACTCGCTTTCTCCCGCTTCTTCCGCTCCGTGACATCGTGGTTTTCCCGCAGCGGATCGTTCCCCTGTTCGTAGGCCGCGAGAAATCCGTCGCCGCGCTCGAAGCCGCTATGTCGGCCGACAAGGAGCTGTTCCTTGTCGCGCAGCTCGATCCGGCGGAGGACGATCCGGGCCGCGACGACCTGTACGACCTTGGAGTGATCGCAACCGCGATGCAGCTTCTAAAGCTGCCTGACGGGACTGTCCGCGTTCTGGTCGAGGGTGCAAAGCGTGCCAAGCTCGTCGACCTCGTGGAGCGCGGCGGGTTCGTCGCGGCTGAGATCGAGGAAGTCGAGGAGCAGAGCGCCGACGGACCGGAAGTCCAGGCGCTGATGCGCTCCGTCGTCGAGCAGTTCGACAATTATGCGAAGCTCAACAAGCGCCTTCCCCCGGAAACGGGAATCCAGCTGGCGGAAATCGAAAACTCGTCGGTGCTGGCCGACGCCGTGGCGTCAAACCTGTCGATCAAGGTCGCAGACAAGCAGGCGGTTCTTGGCGAGCTGAGCCCGGCGAGGCGGCTCGAAATGGTCTTCGCGTTCATGGAGGGCGAACTCGGCGTCCTCCAGGTCGAGAAGAAGATCCGAAGCCGCGTGAAGCGCCAGATGGAGAAGACCCAGCGCGAATATTATCTCAACGAGCAGTTGAAGGCGATCCAGCGCGAGCTCGGCAATGAAGGCGAGGAGGGCGGAGACGAGCTCGCTGAGCTTGCCGCCAAGATCCGCAAGACCAAGCTTTCGAAGGAAGCCAAGGTTCGGGCAAACGCGGAGCTGAAAAAGCTCAAAGCAATGGCGCCGATGTCGGCAGAGGCGACGGTCGCGCGCAATTATCTCGACGTCCTGCTGGCACTTCCGTGGGGCAAGAAGTCGCGGGTCAAGAAGGACATCGCCGAGGCGCAGACCATCCTCGACGAAGACCATTACGGCCTTGAGAAGGTCAAGGAGCGGATCGTCGAATATCTGGCGGTCCAGGCCCGGACGAACAAACTTAAGGGCCCGATCCTTTGCCTCGTTGGGCCGCCGGGCGTCGGCAAGACTTCCCTCGGCCGCTCGATTGCTCGGGCGACTGGCCGCGAGTTCGTCCGCCAGTCGTTAGGCGGGGTGCGCGACGAAGCAGAGATCCGCGGCCACCGCAGGACCTATATCGGCTCGCTTCCCGGCAAGATCATCTCGAACATCAAGAAGGCTGGCACGTGTAATCCGTTGTTCCTGCTCGACGAGATCGACAAGCTTGGCCAGGACTTCCGCGGCGACCCGTCTTCGGCGTTGCTGGAAGTCCTCGACCCAGAGCAGAATAGCCGCTTCCAGGACCATTACCTCGAGCTCGATTACGACCTATCGGACGTCATGTTCGTGACGACCGCAAACTCGCTCGACATGCCCCAGCCGCTACTCGACCGGATGGAGATCATCCGGCTGGAGGGCTACACCGAGCATGAGAAGGTGGAGATCGCCAAACGCCACCTGATCCCCAAGCAGATGGAGGCCCATGGAGTTAAGGCGGAGGAGCTGGTCTTCACCGATGAGGGGCTGAAAACGATCCTTCGGCACTACACCCGCGAGGCCGGCGTCCGGACCCTGGAGCGGGAGTTGGCGAAGGTCGCGCGCAAGACCCTTCGGCAGATATTGGAAGGCAAGACCGACAAGGTCGAGTTGGCCGCCGCCAACGTCTCCGAATTCCTCGGAGTGCGCCGTTTCCGCTACGGGATCGGCGAGGAAGAGGACCAGATCGGCGCGGTGACAGGTCTCGCCTGGACCGAGGTGGGCGGCGAGCTTCTGACCATCGAGGCCGTGACGGTCCCCGGCAAAGGTCAGATCAAGACCACCGGCAAGCTCGGCGACGTGATGCAGGAGTCGATCCAGGCTGCCATGAGCTTCGTCAAAGCCCGTTCTCCATCGTTCGGGGTCAAGCCGAGCCTGTTCGGCCGCAAGGACATCCACGTCCACCTTCCCGAAGGTGCTATCCCGAAGGATGGTCCGTCGGCGGGCGTGGGAATGGTCACCGCGATCATCTCGACACTGACCGGCATTCCCGTGCGGCGCGACGTGGCGATGACCGGCGAGGTCACGCTTCGAGGCCGAGTGTTGCCGATCGGCGGGTTGAAGGAGAAGCTCCTCGCGGCGCTTCGTGGCGGCATAAAAACGGTGCTGATCCCCGCAGAAAACGAGAAGGATCTCGCTGAAATCCCCGATTCCGTGAAGAATACTCTTGAGATACTCACGGTCGATCACGTGGACGACGTGCTTGCGCATGCAATGACCGAGCCGATGCGGCCGATCGAGTGGACCGACGCCGACGAACATGCCGCCGAGCCGTCAATCCCTCCGGTCGAGCCGGCCGGCGAGTTGCCGGTCCGCCACTAGGGCGGGCTCCATGTGGAGGGAAAGGGCTTTGACTTCGACTCCGAGTCTCGCCTTTAGTCGTGACCAGTTATTGCGCGAGTCTCGCGCGTGTAATCGGGGAGCTGCGAGGGAATGAACAAGCAGGAACTGATCGGCCATGTCGCCGACCGCGCCGGGTTGAGCCGCAACGAAGCGGGTCGAGCCGTCGAAACGATGCTTGACGTGATCACGTCGGCTCTGAAGCGGGGGGACGAGGTTCGGCTGGTCGGTTTCGGCAATTTCTCAGTGACTCGTCGCAAGGCCTCGACGGGTCGCAACCCCAGGACTGGCGAGCCGATGCAGATCAAAGCGACGTCGCAGCCCAAATTCCGGCCTGGGAAGGTACTCAAGGACGCCGTCCAGTAAGCGCCCGCCAATCGGCTGGACAGCCGGACTCCGGAACCCTATCTGGCCCGCCGGGCGGGCGCGTAGCTCAGTGGTAGAGCACACCCTTCACACGGGTGGGGTCGCAGGTTCAAACCCTGCCGCGCCCACCAGCCTTCGCCTTGAGCTACGGCCGGCAAGCCATCCCGGCCGAGGCTGCCGCCTAATCCAGATACGCGGGGTGGAAGCTCGCGACCTGGCGGAGCTCGCGCCAGTCGGGGAATGAGATTTCGCGGCCGATCCGAGCGATCAGTCCCTGCCTCTCGAGGTCGGCGAACACCCTGTTGACGTTGACGGAGGTCTGGCCGGTTATGTCGGCGATCTGCTGCTGCGTGAACGGGTTCAGCATATTCTGCTTTTCGACGTCGATCCCGCTCCGGACGACGGTCTCGCAAAGGAGGTGCGCAACCCGAGCGACCGAATCGCGCCGGCCGCAATTGACCAGCCACTCGTAGCCGATCGCTTCATTGCGCTGGATCAGCGCCCAGAAGAACCGTTGGAGCTGCGGGTGCTTGTCGACGATCTTGTTGAAGTCCTCCGCGTGGCCGACCATCACTTCGCTTCGGACAATCGCCTGGATTCCGTAATTGGTATTGCCTTCGCGCGGCAAGATTCCCTCGCCCGGAAATCGGAGAGCGACGATCTGGCGATGGCCGGATCCGTCGGTGATGTACTTGGCCAATATTCCGGAGCGTACGAACATGACTTCGTCGCGCGGGACGCCGGGTTCGCGGAAAGGACGCCGCGGGTCGACCTGCACCAGCTTGTGCGGCATCTCCTCGAGAGCAGTCGCGATTTGTGGTTCAAGACCTGCAGCGACCAGCGTGTCTTTCAACGAGACTCTCGGAGCGGCCGCCGACCTAGGTCTGCGACTCGACAGCATATCAACTCCTCCCTGGCGCAGCATGAGCCTGCTGCTAATCGTTCGCAAGGAGAAACGGCTGCCGCGGTTAAGTAATCAAGAATAAAAATACGGTTTTAGTTGTTCGGCCAGCGCCTTCGTCTGTTCCTTGGAAAGTTCAACTGCTAACTTTAGTTGAGGAGGTCCGGGCCAACCTTGATCGGGGAAGTCCAGGTCATTCCAGCGCCGCGGTTCTGAATAGCGCGGGATCACGTGGAAATGGACTTGCCGGTCCACCATCATGAGCATCAGGTAGTTGATCCGGTCGTACTTGCAGAAGCCGCCGAGCGCCATTTCGACACTGCGCACGATGTGCGCGAGTTCCGTGAAGGCTTCTTGAGACAGGTCGGCGAAAGCCGTCGCCTCGCTCTTTGCCGCGAGGACCAGCGAGGCCAATGTCACCTGCGCCGGCCGAAGCAGCACAACCCAATGCTCGAACTCCCGCAGGAGCGCTTCCGGATAGCCAAACTTGAGCATCGTCTCATTGGCCATTTAGCCGCTCCGTTCGGGTTGCGTTCACCGGCAGCCAACCTTAAGGAGCGCGCGCGCTGCCGGGAACCTTCTTGCTGGCGACCCCGGCGCGTTGTGGCGATCGTAGCTCAGCTGGTTAGAGCACTGGTTTGTGGTACCAGGGGTCGGGGGTTCAAGTCCCCTCGATCGCCCCACTATTACTTCGATTTCAAAACGGACATCCGATCAGAATGGACACGCCCTGGGGTTATCCCGACTTTGACGCGCACGAGATCGTGCATTTCGTCGACGAGCCCGAGCACGGGCTTCGAGCGATCATCGCCATCCATTCCACGCACCTCGGGCCCGCCGCGGGCGGAGCGCGCTTCTGGAACTATGAGGATCCGGCCGAAGCTTTGACCGATGCTCTGAGGCTGTCGCGCGGGATGAGCTACAAGAATGCGATGGCAGGCCTTCCCCTCGGCGGAGGCAAGTCGGTGATCCTGGCGACCCCCGACCGGCAGAAGTCGCCCGAGCTGCTCGCGGCGTTCGGCAAGGCGGTGGATCGGCTGTGCGGCCGCTACATCACCGCCGAGGACGTCGGGATGAGCGTGCGGGACATGGTCGAGGTCAGCCGCCAGACCAAGTTCGTCGCCGGCCTTCCCAATGACGGCAATGACGTCGGCGGCGACCCGGGCCCGCACACTTCTCTGGGCGTCTTTCTAGGCATCAAGGCGGCCGTGAAGTGGGCGCTCGGGAAGGACAGCGTCGACGGCCTGCATATCGGCCTGCAAGGCGCCGGCAGCGTCGCGACGGGCGTTGCGATGCACGCCGCCACCGAAGGAGCGAGGCTTTCCATCGCCGACGTCGATTCCGGCAAGGCGAAGAAGCTGGCCGACCAGTGCGGCGGCACCGTGGTTTCGCCCGATGAGGTGCTCTTCCTCGAAGCGGACGTCGTCAGCCCCTGCGCGCTTGGTGCAATTCTCACCGAGGAGAGCATCGCCAAGCTGAACACGAAGGTCGTTGCCGGCGGAGCCAACAACCAGCTTGCGACCCCGGAAGATGGCGCGCGGCTCGAGCAGCGCGGGATTCTCTACGCTCCAGATTACGTGATCAACGCCGGCGGGATTATCAACGTGTGCACCGAATATCTTGCCGACGGTGACGCCAGCCTGGTGCGCCAGCGGATCAAGGGCATCCCGACGCGGCTGGAGCAAATCTG
The DNA here is from genome assembly GCA_046733255.1 of Pseudomonadota bacterium. GTDB lineage: Bacteria > Pseudomonadota > Alphaproteobacteria > Sphingomonadales > Sphingomonadaceae > Sphingomicrobium. Next base: position 20,290 of record JBKPOU010000067.1, on the reverse strand, counting down.
GACCGAGAGCGCCGCGAGCGGCCGCGATCCAGCCGCGGTGGCGGATGCGATGGCCCAGCGGCTGATCGGAAGGGGCTAGCTCGCGAGAATCATGCACGCGCTCGCCAATCCGGCGCGTTTCCTGCGCATTGCACGACCCGCGACGAGCTGGCTCCTCGCGGTCGGGCTGGTCGTAGCGATTGCAGGCATCCTCGGAGGGTTAGTCCTGACCCCGCCGGACTATCTGCAGGGCGAGACGGTGCGGATCATGTACGTCCACGTGCCCGCGGCGTGGCTCGGGATGGCCGGCTGGGCCGGAATTGCGGCGGCATCAGTCAGCCAGCTCGTATGGCGGCACCCGCTGGCTGCGGTCGCGGGTAGGGCATTCGCGCCGTGCGGGGCAGTCTTCACGGCGGTCTGCCTTGTCACCGGATCGATCTGGGGACGCCCGACCTGGGGCACCTGGTGGGAATGGGACGGGCGACTGACGTCGATGCTGATCCTGCTCTTCCTATACCTCGGCTACATCGCGCTCGCCGCGGCCGAAAAGGAGCGAAGCGGGGATGGGCGCATCACGGCGGTCTTTGGCCTCGTCGGCGCGATCAACCTGCCGATCATTCATTATTCCGTCCTTTGGTGGCGGACTCTGCACCAGGGGCAGAGCATCGGCCTTTTCGGGTCGACGATCGATGCATCGATCCTGTGGCCGCTGCCGCTGACCTTCGTCGGCTTCACCTGCCTGTTCGCCGCGGCGGTGATGATGCGCATGCGTGCCAAGCTGGCCCGGGCGCGCGTCGAGGCTCGGCTGAGGCGGTGTGCCGAATGAACCCCTGGCCCTTCGTCATTGCTGCATACGCTGTCGCCTCACTGGCGACAGCCGGGTTGCTACTGGCTTCGTTGGTATCGATGCGGCGGGCCGAAGCCGAGGCCGACAAGCTGCGGGGCAATGACCGTTAAGCCCAAGCACCAGCGGCTCGTCCTGATCCTTGCCGCCACGGCAGCCGTTGCCGCAGCGGTTCTGCTGGCGATGTGGGGTCTCAGGGATCGCGCGGCGTATTTTTACACACCTCCGGAGATCGCCAGCGGCAAAGCCTCGGTGGGGCAGCCGGTGAGGCTCGGCGGCATGGTCGAGCAGGGTTCGATTCAGCGCCTGCCCGACGGCGTAACGATCCGCTTCACGGTCGGCGATTCGAATGCGCACGTGCCAGTAGTCTATCGCGGCATCGTTCCCGACCTCTTCCGCGAAGGCAGTGGAGTGGTCGCGGAAGGCCGGCTGACCAGGGACGGCGCGTTTGTCGCCGACACGATCCTCGCCAAGCACGACGAGCGCTACATGCCGCCCGAACTCGGCAACCAGGCCGCGGAGCACAAGGCGGCGAAGACGGTGGAGCGGTGATCGCCGAAGCGGGACTGGCGGCGCTGTGGCTGGCGGCGTCGCTGGCGCTGTTGCAGCTGATCCTCGCGTTCGCGCCCGCATCCGCAGGTGGCGGATCGGCTCCAGTGCGATCGATAGCCATGGTGCAGGGCGCGCTCACGCTTTTCGCCATGGCGATGCTGATGTGGGTGTTCGCGCGGACAGACCTGTCCGTCCTGCTGGTCGCTGAGAACAGCCACACCGCAAAGCCGTGGCTCTACAAGTTCGCCGGAGCGTGGGGAAACCACGAAGGCTCGATGCTCCTGTGGGTGACGATCCTCGGCGTCGCAGGCTCGGCGCTCGCAATGTTTTCGCGGAGGATGGACGAGCGGACCCTGACGGCCGCACTGGGAGCACAGGGCGCTCTCGCGCTGGGCTTTTTCGCTTTCCTTCTGTTCTCTTCCAACCCGTTCACCCGGCTCAATCCGCCGGCGTTGGAGGGCAGGGGTCTCAACCCCTTGCTCCAGGACCCCGGCCTCGTCTTCCATCCCCCGACGCTTTACCTCGGCTATGTCGGGCTTTCTGTTGCCTTCAGCCTCGCGGTCGGCGCGCTGGTCACGGGCCGCGTGGATTCCGCGCTCGCTAAGGCCATTCGTCCGTGGGTGCTGGGAGCGTGGATATTCCTCACGCTCGGGATCACCGCGGGAAGCTACTGGGCCTATTACGAGCTGGGCTGGGGCGGGTGGTGGTTCTGGGACCCGGTCGAGAATGCCTCGCTGATGCCGTGGCTGGCGGCGACCGCACTTCTGCACTCGGTCAACGTCCTCGCGGCGCGCGACAGCTTGCGCGCCTGGACGGTGATGCTCGCGATGGTTGCCTTCTCCATGTCGATGGTCGGCACCTTCCTCGTCCGCTCGGGAATCCTGACCTCGGTTCATGCCTTCGCTGTCGACCCGCGGCGCGGTACGTTCCTGCTGGCGCTCCTCGCGCTCTACGTCGGAGCCGCCTTCGTGCTGTTCGCTCTGCGGTCCGGCAAGCTCGCGGAAGGCCCCCGGTTCGAGCTGGTCAGCCGCGAGGCGGCGCTGGTGGGGAACAACCTGCTTCTGACTGTTATCCTCGGCATCGTCTTCCTCGGAACACTGTATCCGCTCTTCGTGGAAGCGCTGACCGGCACCAAGCTTTCGGTGGGCGCGCCCTATTTCGATAGAGTAGCGGGTCCTCTCGCACTGATCCTCGCCGTGCTGGTTTGCGTCGGCCCGCTCCTCAATTGGAGGCGGGACAGTGGCGAAAGGCTCAAGCGGCTGGCCGTTCCGGCGTTGGCCGGAGTGACCGTGCTGGTCATAGCTTTCATTGTCCTTCCAGGTGCGGGCCTGCTGTCGAGAGTGGGGCTCGGCGTCGCGGCGATGCTCGGCATCGCCGCTTTCCTGCCGTTGTTCGGAAGAAGGCTCAGGCGCACGCCGCTCACGACCTGGGCGATGGTTGTCGCTCATTTCGGCGTCGCGGTCGCCATCGTCGGAATGGCGGCGAGCACTCTCCTGACCAAGGAAGTGCTGATCGCTGCACGCCCGGGCGAGCAGGTTTCCGTGGGTCCGTGGCTGATCGAGTTCAGATCTGTCACTCCGACCGCCGGGGCGAACTGGACGGCGCTGGAGGCGGAGCTTCGGGCGTCGAGCGGCGGAGGAGTATCGGTTCTGAAGCCGCAGCAGCGGTTCTACACGAGCCCTCCGACCGAAACCACCGAGGCCGCGATCGAGACCGTGCCTGGCGGTCAGCTCTACACCGTGCTGGGCAAGCCCGCGGGAGACGGGCGCTGGCAGCTTCGGCTGTGGTGGAAGCCGCTGGTGACACTGATCTGGCTGGGCGGCGCGTTGATTGGGCTGGGCGGGGCGCTCGCGCTGGGCGGACGGACGTGGCGCGGATTTCGTAAGGCACGGCAAAGATGAGCCGCAAGTGGCTGAGATTCATACCGGCAGTGTTCGTCGTGTTGCTCGTGGGCGCGCTCGTCTGGCGCATCGTGAATCCGCCCGACACAAACGTCGAATCCGGCATGATCGGCAAGCCGATCCCGGCCTTTGCCGCCACATCGGCCTTGCCCGGCAAGTCTGCGCTCACCTCAACGGATCTTGCCGACGGACACGCCAAGCTGGTGAATTTCTTCGCGAGCTGGTGCGTTCCGTGCATTGGCGAGGCTCCGCTGCTCGACGAACTCAAGAAGCAAGGCGTCGCGATTGTCGGCATAGCGGTTCGCGATCGCCCCGAGGATTTGCGCCGGTTCCTCGCCGACAATGGCGATCCGTTCACGCGGATCGGTTCGGATCCGCAGAGCAGGCTTCAGCTAGCGTTCGGATCGGCGGGTGTTCCTGAGACTTTCGTCGTCGACGGCCGCGGGATCATCCGGCAGCAGCATATCGGGCCGATCGAGCCCCAAGACGTCCCCGATTTGGCCGCGGCCGTGAGGGACGCACAGTGAAGAGGCTTGCGATCCCGCTTGCGCTGCTGGCCGCGACGCCGGCGCTAGCCGATTCCTCGCTTCCGCCCGCTTATTGGGCCAACCGGCAGTTGCCGGACCCGGGCCAGGAGCAAAAAGCGCAAGCGCTGATGGAGGAAATCCGCTGCCTCGTCTGCCAGGGGCAATCGATCGCGGACTCCGATGCAGACCTGGCCGGAGACATGCGCGACATGGTCCGGCGAAGGATTGCGGCGGGCGAAAAGCCGTCGGCGATCCGGTCCTGGCTCGTCCAGCGCTACGGAGCCTGGATCACCTTCCGCCCGCCGTCCGAGCCGCTGACCTGGCCCCTTTGGCTCGCACCGCTGGCGCTTCTCGTAATCGGCGGGTTGATTGCCAGGACGCGGCTGAAGGGCAGGGGGCTGAAATGAGCGGCTGGCTAATCCTCGCACTCATCTTGGCCGCTTCAATCGCCGCGCTGTGGCTGCTCCGGACGCGCGGATCAATGCTGATGCTTGCGGCAGCAGCCCTGCTGTTCGGCTGCGCGGGCTATGCATTGCAGGGCCATCCCGCGCTTGCCGGCTCGCCGGGCGAGGCAAAGTCGCTCGAGGCGCCGATCCCGCTCGTCCAGATCCGGCACGGCTTTTTCGGCGCTTTCTCACCCACCGAGCACTGGCTGATCATGGCGGATTCCTTCGCGGGCCGCGGCGATACCGAGGACGCGGTCGGGGTTCTGAAGTCCGCGGTGCGTGAGCATCCGGGCGACCCGCAGCTCTGGATCGGCCTCGGCAACGCTCTCGTCGATCACGCGGGCGTGCTCACGCCGGCGAGCGAATACGCCTACCAGCGGGCCGCCGAGCTTGCGCCGGGGCATCCGGCGCCTTCGTTCTTCATGGGCCTGGCGCTGGCGCGGTCAGGCGACCGCGACGGTGCGCTGGCGATGTGGAAGAAGCTCCTCGCCGCTGCTCCGGCCGACGCGGGCTGGCGCCCGATGGTACAGGATGCCGTCGCGGCGCTGGAACCGAGAAAGAGCTAGGCCGCCGCCTCGTATTTCAGGTCAAGCGCTTCGGCGACCGCCTGGTGGCGGACCTTACCTTCGGAGACGTTGAGCCCGTTGGCGAGGTGCGGGTCGCGCCGCATGGCTTCCTCAGCGCCGAACTTCGCGATCTTGAGGACGAAGGGCAAAGTGACGTTGTTGAGCGCGAACGCCGAGGTCCGGGCTACGGCCCCGGGCATGTTGGCGACACAATAATGGATGATGCCGTCGACCTCGTAGACAGGGTCGGCGTGAGTGGTGGCATGGCTCGTTTCGAAGCAGCCACCCTGGTCGATGGCGATGTCGACGAGGACCGAGCCGCGCTTCATCGTCTTGAGCATGTCGCGAGTGACGAGCTTGGGCGCGGCTGCTCCCGGGACAAGGACCGCGCCGATCACGAGCTCGGCTTTCTGGACGGCGCTGGCGATTGCCGAGCGCGACGCATAGGCCGTCTTGATCTGGCTCGAGAAGAACATGTCGAGCTCGGCCAGCCGCTCCATGTTGATGTCGTAGATGGTGACGTCGGCACGCATCCCGACGGCCATCTGCGCGGCATTCACTCCGGCCACTCCGCCACCGAGGATCGCGACCTTGGCCGGCGCCACTCCGGGGACTCCGCCGAGGAGGACTCCGCGACCGCCTTGCTCCTTCTCGAGGTAATGGGCGCCAACCTGGACCGACATCCGTCCCGCGACCTCGCTCATCGGCTTCAGGAGCGGAAGCGAGCCGTTGTTGGACGTCACCGTCTCGTACGCGATGCAGGTTGCGCCTGACTTCATGAGGCCTTCGGTCTGCGGCTTGTCGGCGGCGAGATGGAGATAGGTGAAGAGGATGTGGCGGGGCTCGAGAAGTGCGATCTCCTGGGCCTGGGGCTCCTTGACCTTCACGATCATGTCGCTGGCCTTGAAGACCTCGGCTGCGTTGGGGAGGATCGTCGCGCCGGCCTTCTTGTAGGCGGGATCGGGGCAGTCGATGCCTTCGCCTGCGTGCGTTTCGACGAAGACCTCGTGGCCCGCAGCGACGATTTCGGCGACCGATGCCGGGGTCAGTCCGACGCGATATTCATTGTTCTTGATCTCTTTCGGCACCCCGATACGCATTATTCGTTCGCTCCAATCATGTTCAGCGCGGCGCCTATAGACCGGGATTGCGTGGTTGTAAGCAGCGATTGCAGCCCTCCTGTGCGGGTGCTACGCCGCGCCCGTCGCCGCAGCAGTGAGGCTGAGGCGTCGCGAGCGCGCGTCCGCGGAAGGCCTGAACCGATCTTGCACGCATGAGCATCACCGAGACCGGCGCCGCCGAAGAGGTGACGCTCAACGAAGATCATCACCCCCACGCGCATGGCCCGCTGTACAAGCTGGCGATCGGTGCGATCGGGATTGTCTACGGCGATATCGGGACGAGCCCCATCTACGCGTTCCGCGAGACCTTCGCGGGCCATCACACGCTCATCCCCGACCAGCTCCACATCTGGGGCGTCCTAAGCCTGATCTTCTGGTCGATGATGATCATCGTTTCCCTGAAGTATCTCACCGTAATCATGCGCGCCGACAACAAGGGCGAGGGCGGCAGCCTGGCGCTTCTCGCGCTGATCAACCGGTCGCTGGAAGGGCGGTTGAAGTGGTCCAGCGGGATCGTCCTGCTCGGCGTCTTCGCAACGGCTCTGTTCTACGGCGATTCGATGATCACTCCGGCCATCTCGGTGCTTTCGGCGGTGGAGGGCCTGACGACGGTCAACCCCGTGTTCGAGCCGATGGTCATTCCGCTGGCCATGATCATCCTCGTCGGCCTGTTTGCCTTGCAGGCGAGGGGTACCGCCAAGGTCGGCCTGATGTTCGGGCCCGTGATGATCATCTACTTCCTGACGCTGGCGGTGCTCGGCGGCATCCATATCGTCGAGCGCCCGACCGTGATCCTCAACACGCTCAATCCGTGGAACGCGATCAACTTCTACGTGCAGGAGCCGGTCCGCGCCTTCGTCGCCATGGGCTCGGTGGTCCTGGCAGTGACGGGAGCCGAGGCTCTCTATTCGGACATGGGCCATTTCGGCCGCAAGCCGATCCGCGTCTCCTGGCTCTATTTCGTCATGCCCGCCTTGCTGCTCAACTATATGGGCCAGGCGGCGATGATCCTGTCTGCGGCGCCGCAGGAAGCCCTGGCCAAGGTCAAGGATCCGTTCTTCTATCTCGCCCCCGAGATGTTTCGGCTTCCGCTAGTGCTGCTTGCGACCGTCGCTACGGTCATCGCCAGCCAGGCGGTGATCTCCGGCGCTTTCTCGGTGACTCAGCAGGCGATCCAGCTCGGCTTCGTCCCGCGGCTGAGGATTACCCATACGAGCGAAGTCGCGGCGGGACAGATCTACATTCCCATCGTCAACTGGGCGTTGCTCGTGATGGTGCTCCTGCTGGTGGTGACGTTCCAGAACAGCTCGAACCTCGCCGCCGCCTACGGAATTGCCGTGACGGGCGCGATGCTGATCGATGCGGTACTCATCAGCGTCGTGCTGCTGGTCATGTGGAAGTGGAACCGGTGGCTGGTCTTTGGAATGCTCTTCCTCTTCTTCGGGATCGACCTGCTCTACTTCTCCGCGAACCTGTTGAAGGTACCCGCGGGCGGCTGGTTCCCGCTCCTCGTCGGACTGATCGCGTTCACCCTGCTGACGACCTGGGCGAAAGGCCGCCAGCTGATGATCGCCCGAATGAGCGAGGCGACGCTTCCGATGCAGATCTTCATCAAGTCGGCCGCTCCCAGCGCTGCGCGGGTCCCGGGCACCGCGGTCTTCATGACCAGCTCGTCAGACGGAGTGCCGCATGCGTTGCTCCACAACCTCAAGCACAACAAGGTGCTCCACGAGCGGGTCTTCCTGCTGACGGTGAGGATCGAGGACGTCCCATTCATTCAGCGCAAGGACCGCTGCTCGGTCAAGGATTATGGCTCCGGCTTCTACCGGATCATCCTGCGCTACGGCTTCATGGAGGAAATCGACGTTCCGGCCGCGCTGGCCAAGGTCGAGGGCGTCGGTCCGACGTGCAAGATGATGGACACCAGCTTCTTCCTCGCGCGCCAAACGCTGCTCGCGTCGGCCCGGCCCGGGATGGCGATCTGGCGCGAGAAATTGTTCGCCTGGATGCTTCGAAACGCGGAAAGCGCCATGGAGTTCTTCAAGCTTCCGACCAACCGCGTCGTCGAGCTCGGGAGCCAGCTGGAGATTTGAACCGGCTGCCGCGCTCGCGGGTTGCCGGTTGATGGACCAGATCGCTTCCTATGCCGCTCCCATTGCGACGACCGTCGCAGCCCTCATCGTAGCGTCGAACCTGGGGTCGAGGATCACGGGCATAGGGTTCGTCATCTTCACCGTCGGCTCGCTCGCCTGGGCGGCGCTCGGCCTCGTCACCGACCAGCCGAACCTGCTGTGGCAGAACGTCGCGCTCACGGCGCTGAACCTGTTCGGGATCTGGCGCTGGCTCGGCCGTCAGCGAAGGATCGAAGAGGGCGGCGAGACTGCGGCAGACGAGAGCAGGGCGCGACCCGGCGAGAATCTCTTCCCGGTTTCCATCCTGGCCAAAGCGGCGGTTGTGTCCAGCAATGGTGAAGAGCTGGGTCATACTGTCGATGCAATGGCCGGATGCAGCAGCGGTCGGCTGAGCTATCTCGTGGTCTCCCAGGGAGGCATCGCGGGCGTAGGCGAGACCCTTCGCCGATTGCCCTGGACCGGCTGTTCGGTGGATGAAGAGCAGGTGAGGGCGCCTTTGCCTCGATCGCAGTTCAGCAGGCTCGAACGCCTGGATCCGGGCCATTGGCCGGCGCGCTGATCATCACGGCGGAACTCGGCAAGGCGGATTTCGCCTGGCTCGATTCATTGAGACGGACGCACTATCCCGCGACAAGAAATCGCGTCCCGGCGCACCTCATTTTGTTCCGGACGCTCCCGCCCTCTGCCGAAGACGAAGTGCGGCGGAGCCTTGCTCGAGCCGCTCAGATGAATCGACCGCCAGCGGAAATCGCCGGAGTCCTGGACCTCGACAGCGGAGCGGCGTTTCGGGTTTCGTCGCCGCAACTGATGCGCTTGCGGGAGGAGCTGGCGGATGAATTTCGCGGCCTTCTGACGTCGCAGGACACCGGCCGCTGGACGCCGCACGTGACCATCCAAAACAAGGCCGAACCGGGGTTCGTCCGAAAACTGGTGCAGGACCTTCGGGCAAGCTTCGAGCCGCGCCCGCTGGAGATCACCGGTCTTGAGCTGATCCGCTATAGGGAAGGCGAGTGGGAGCTGGTGTCGCGCTTCGGTTTTCGCGGGCGTTAGGCGACCTCGCCTATGCCGTCGCAATTGAGGTCGAAGGCGGCGAGCCCGGCTTCCAGAACCGACGGCAGCATCGGCATTTCGAGAAGCTCGTCGATGATCCCTTCCGCGCCGCCATCGTCGTGCATCTCCTGCGCTTCCTGGAGCGCTTCGTCCCAGTCGCTGGCCTCGTAGCTTCCCGAGCCCACCCAGCAGAATGCGAGCACTTCCATTAGCTGGTCTTCGCCCAGATCTTCCAGGATCGAGCGAAGCTCCTCCTCGACGCTGTCGTTAATCGTGTCGTCGAGGACCGAAAGCGCGCCTTCGTCCTCATCGTCGACATTGTCGGCGTCCTCGTTCGAGTCATATTCGCTCGGGGTCTGAGCTTCATATTCGCGCGCCCTCAAAACGATCCGGCAGAGGGTTTCCAGGGGGGTTGCGGGGTCCATCAAAAGCCTCTCGTCTGATCGCCTCAACGTGATCAGCCGTTACCGGTTCCTGATCTTCTGCCGCTTCGTTGACCCGGCGACTCGTCGCTCTTATATCGCCGCCCGCACTCGGCTTCGGGTGCAGCTTCCACGAGAGGGAACGTCGCCACAGCGCGGCCTTGTTGGGGCGGAGTAGCTCAGCTGGTTAGAGCAGCGGAATCATAATCCGCGTGTCGGGGGTTCAAGTCCCTCCTCCGCTACCACCACATCCCCGCTTCCAAACCCAACCTCAGCTTCGTCTGCGGCCGAGCAGGCCGAGGAGACCGACCAGCCCGATCACGCCCCAGGGAAAGCCTTTGTCCGGCTGGCGGCGTCGCGGGGGTGTGGCGGGTTGAACTGCTGGTTCCGCAGTCGTGACAGGCACGGCCTGCTGGTCGACATTGGTCATAGAATTGTCGGTGGTGACCGCAGCCGTCGGTGCGGCCGCATTTTCGGTGTTGGTGTCCTGCGCCCAACCCGGGACCGCAACAAAGGCCGCGCAGGCAATCACTGCCAAGGCGATGCGCATTATTTTTCCCCTTATTCGACCGATGCCGGATGATAGCTGTCTTCAGCGTGCTCCGGACGCAGTCCGAGAAGTCCCAGCAGGCCGATGAAGCCAAGCCAGTTCAAGTCGAAGCCGTCGTTCCGGTGAGCAAGTCGTTCCTGGGTTTCGGTCCGAATCCCGCTGTCCCGCTCCGGATTCTGCGCGTTCGCAGCCGGAGCGGCCGCTGCAGTCATCATCAGGACCGCGAGCACGAATCGGCTCCGCATGTCCGTCTCTCCTGCCTGCGCATTGCACGCGCGCACTCGTGCAACACCCCAAAGCGACAGCTGTTCCACAGGACCGCTTGGCGATCTGCGAAGGCTAAAACGCAAACGCCCGGACCGCTTGGCGATCCGGGCGTCCTGCGTGACGATTGCTCGTCAGCCCCCTTGGAATATCTCCGCCGCCTTGCGAGCGGCCCCGAGCATCGCCCGAGGGCGGAGCATTCGGCACGGGAAAAAGCTAAGCCGGGTTTGCTCCGGCTGTCACCCCGCCCATCGCCGCCACGACAACTTTTCCAGCCCGTTGTGTCGCGGCGGTCACATTAACTCTGGTCAGGGGCTCGCATTGCGTTGAGCCGGAGAGCGCCCTAGGGCTTCGCGCGAATTTTGGCTGTCGAAAGGGTTCTTGGCTTGCGTCTTTCCCGCGCTTTTCTGCCGGTCCTGAAGGAAAGCCCTTCCGATGCGCAGATCGTCAGCCACAAGCTGATGCTCCGCGCCGGCCTGATCCGTCAGACGGCGGCGGGCATCTATGCGTGGCTGCCCCTTGGATTTCGTGTCCTCAAGAAGATCGAACAGATCGTCCGCGAGGAACAGGACCGCGCCGGCGCTCAGGAAATGCTGATGCCGACGCTTCAGTCGGCGGATTTATGGCGGGAAAGCGGCCGCTACGACGCTTACGGACCTGAAATGCTGCGCATCCGCGACCGGCACGAGCGGGAGATGCTCTACGGTCCGACCAACGAGGAAATGCTGACGGCGATCGTCCGCGACGAGATGAAGAGCTACCGCGACCTTCCGCGGACGCTTTATCACATACAGTGGAAATTCAGGGACGAGGTGCGACCCCGTTTCGGAGTGATGCGCGGCCGCGAGTTCCTGATGAAGGACGCCTACAGCTTCGATCTCGACGAGATGGGGGCGCGGCAGAGCTATTACACGCAGCTCCTCGCTTATCTGCGGACCTTCTCCCGGATGGGGATTCGCGCAGTCCCGATGGCGGCCGCGTCCGGCCCGATCGGCGGTGATCTCAGCCACGAATTCATCGTGCTCGCGCCCACCGGTGAGAGCGAGGTCTTCTATGACGCGGCATATGACGAAATGGACTGGAGCCGCTCCGACCTCAGCTACGACGACCCGCTCGATCTCAGAAACCTTTTCAGCGATATCAGCTGCACCTACGCGGCCACCGACGAGACTCATGATGAGGACCGATGGGCCGACATCTCGGAGGAGCGGCGGCGGACAGGGCGCGGAATCGAGGTCGGCCACATTTTCTATTTCGGCGACAAATATTCGTCGGCGATGGGCCTGAAGGTTTCGGGCCCCGACGGGCAGATGGTGACTCCGATGATGGGCAGTTATGGGATCGGAGTGTCCCGCCTGGTCGGCGCGATCATCGAGGCCAGCCACGACGAATCCGGGATCATCTGGCCGGAATCGGTCGCGCCGTGGAGGGTGGGGCTGGTGACGATGCGGCAGGACGATTCGGCAACGGTCGCCGCAGCCGACGACCTCTACGCAAAATTGAAAGGCGCTGAAGTTGAAGTGCTCTACGACGACCGCGACGAGCGGGGAGGCGTGAAGCTTGGGAGCATGGACCTGATCGGCTTGCCCTGGCAGGTCGTCGTCGGGCCGCGCGGCATTGCAAGCGGCGTGGTCGAGTTGAAGCGGCGCGCGACGGGCGAGCGCGAGGAATTGAGCGTCGAGTCCGCTCTGGCGAGGCTGGCCGCGTGATCCTCAACCGTTACGAGCGGATGGTCGCTCGGCGCTATTTGCTCCCCGGAAAAGGCGAGGGTTTCATCTTCCTCGTCGCCTCGATCAGCCTGTTCGCCGTCGCTCTGGGAGTGGCCGCGTTGATCATCGTGATGAGCGTCATGAACGGCTTCAGGGCCGAGCTGTTCGACAAGATCACCGGCCTCAACGGGCACGCGATCGTCCAGGGCTATGAGGGCAGCCTGGCGGACTGGCAGAATATTGCGGACACTGCACGCAAGCTCCCCGGAGTGACCTCGGCAACCCCGCTGATCGAGCAGCCGCTGATGGCGTCGGCGAACGGGCGGGTGGAAGGCGTGCTGGTCCGGGGAATGCGGATCGGGGACCTGCAGGGCAACCCGGTGATATCGTCCAACGTGAAGTCCGGAAGCCTTCGCCTGGTTACTCCGGATAGCGGCCGCGTCGCCATCGGATCGCGCCTGGCGGAAGCGCTCGGCGCCTATCCGGGCAGTACGATCAGCCTGATCAGTCCGGAAGGCCGCTCGACGGTGGTCGGCACGGTCCCGCGGATCGTCTCCTACACCGTGGCCGCAGTCTTCGAGGTCGGCATCTACGACTATGACAACAGCTTCGTCGTCATGCCGATGCAGGACGCGCAGAACCTGTTGCTGATGGGGGACAATGTCAGCACCGTGGAAGTCCAGACCATCGATCCGGACCAGGTCGATTCGATCCTCGCTCCGCTCCAGCCTTTGGTCCAGGGGAAAGGCGTCCTCATCGACTGGAAGCAGATGAACTCGGCATTGTTCGAAGCGCTGGAAGTCGAGCGGGTCGCGATGTTCGTCGTCCTGTCGCTGATCGTGCTCGTCGCCGTCTTCAACATCCTCTCGTCGCTGATCATGCTTGTTCGCGCCAAGACCCGCGACATCGCGATCCTGAGGACGATGGGCGCCAGCCGCCAGGGGATGATGAAGGTCTTCGTCACCGTCGGAGTGACGATCGGCTCGCTCGGGATCGTCCTCGGGATCGTCCTTGGCGCGATCTTTCTCTATTTCCGGCAGGGGATGCTGAACGTGATCCAGTGGCTTACCGGCCAGAATCTATGGGACCCGTCGGTGCGTTTCCTCAGCGACCTTCCGTCGAAGACGGACCCCTTTGAAGTATCGGCGATCGTCGTGACGGCGCTCGTTCTGTCCTTCCTCGCGACGCTTTATCCCGCGTGGAAGGCCGCGAGCACGGATCCCGTGCAGGTGCTTCGCTATGAATGATTCCACGCCCGTCCTCGAAACTCGCGGGCTGCGGCGAAGCTTCACTCAGGCCGAGGTGACGATCGACGTGCTTCGCGGTGTAGACCTGCAGGTGATGCCGGGCGAGATCGTGGCTTTGCTCGGACCCTCGGGGTCCGGAAAGTCGACTCTTCTCCAGGCAGTCGGCCTGCTGGAAGGCGGCTTCGAGGGCTCGATCCGGCTCCAGGGACACGAGGCCGCCGAGCTCGACGACGAGGGGAGGACGCGCCTTCGCCGCGAGATCCTCGGCTTCGTCTATCAGTTCCATCATTTGCTTCCGGACTTCACTGCCCGGGAAAATGTGATTTTGCCGCAGCTGGTGCGCGGGGCGGAGACCGAACCGGCGACCTCGCGAGCCAACGCTCTCCTGAGCAAGCTCGGCCTTCGCGACCGACTTGAGCACCGGCCGTCGAAGCTGTCGGGAGGCGAACAGCAACGCGTCGCGGTCGCAAGGGCGCTCGCAAACCAGCCGCCCCTCGTGCTCGCCGACGAACCCACCGGCAACCTCGACGAGGCGACGGCGGATACCGTTCTCGGCGAATTCCTAACCCTGGTACGAGGAGAGGGCAGCGCAGCGCTCGTCGCCACCCACAACGAGCGGCTTGCTGCGAAGATGGACCGCACCTTGCGCCTCCATGAGGGCGTGCTTCAGTAACATGGCAAACGAGATTGTCCCGTCTGACGAATCGCCGAAGCCGCGGAAGCGCATCAACCCCTGGCTCCTCATTGCGCTGGTCGGAGCCGTTCTCGCTGGTCTTCTCCTGGCGAGCAGCGTCTGGGACAGCCGGTTCAAGAGCGACGAGGATGCCACGGGTAACGAGGTCGCGGCCACCGGAACGGCCCCCGATCTGGAAAAATGGTGTGCCGCCCAGACAACTTATGATGCCTTGCGCCGCGAACTCTTCCGCCGCGCCGCTCAGGTGCGGGGAAGCGACGACCAGGCTTACACACGGCTGGAGGACTTCGCGCTCCTCAGGATGAACGCGCCGGTCGCCCGCGGCGTGGACGACCAGTTGCGAAGCGTGACCTGCAGCGGAACCGCAATCCTGGAATTGCCGCCGGGAGTCGAGGTCGCCGGCGGTCGCCGCTCCCTGTCGGGCGACGTCGATTACATGATCCAGCCCGCGGCGGACGGCACCGGCAACGTGATTCGCTTGGGCAATGCCGATTCCATCGTCGTGCCGCTGGCGACCCTGTCGCGCAGCCATGCACCGGAGAACGCGCCTTTGGTTCCGACTACGAATGAGGTCCAGACGGAGCCTGACACCAATCAGCCCGAACAGGACCAGCAAGCGCAGTCCAGCCCAAGCTTTGACTGCCGCAATGCCAGGAGCCGTTCGGAGGTGACGATTTGCAACGACCCCGGCCTAGCATCGCTTGATCGGGAAATGGCGACGAGCTTCAACCGGGCGCTGATCGGAGCCGACGGGCGCCAGCGACAACTCCTCCAGGGCTCTCGCGCCCGGTTCCTATCCTATCGCGACCGATGTGCAACCAACCAGTGCATCGCCGATGTCTATCGGAGCCGGATGCAGGAAATCGACGATATCATGGCCAACCGCTGGCGCGGCTGAGGGAGGGAATTCAATGCGTTGCCTGGTGATGTTCACACTCGCTACGTGCTTTCTCTCGAGCCTCTCCTCGGCGCAGACGCAGCCGGCGCCCAAAATTCCGGGGGGTTGCGACAGTCCGGAATCGCATCAGTTCGACTTCTGGGTCGGCAAGTGGGAAGTCCATCCTAACGGCGCCGACAAGATCATTGCCCATTCCCTGATCGAGAAACGCTATACGGGATGCGCGATCCGCGAGAACTGGATGCCTCTCGGCAAGGAAATCGACGGCGGCGGCGGAAGCCTGAGCCTCTACGATCCACACTTGAAGAAGTGGCGTCAGACGTGGGTGGATTCGAGCGGAACGCGCGTCGATCTCGACGGTGGCTTCGCCCACGGCGTCATGTCGATCACCGGCCTTTGGGCGAACTTTGCCGGGCCGGGAAAGGATGCGCTGGTGCGGATGAACTACCGGCTGCAGCCCGACGGCCAGATCCGGCAGTGGGCCGAGGCGTCGTCGGACGAGGGGAAGACGTGGCGACCTGCGTTCGATTTCCTTTACCGGCCGGTCGAGCAATTTCCTGAGTTCTAAACTGTGGACAAGGGGCCTGAATCGCCTTTTCGAAGCGCGACGTGCGCCCCATAGTCGCCCCGTGACCGGTCCGTACGTCCCCCTTCGGGTTTTTTCCTGTTTCACCATGCTCGAAGGGGCAATGGAGCCGAAGTCCATCGCTGCCCAGGCGGCGAAGCTGGGCTTTCCGGCGGTAGCCCTGACGGACCGCAACGGCCTCTATGCAGCCATGCCGTTCACCGAGGCATGCATTGCAAAGGGCGTGCAGCCGGTCATCGGGACGGCGCTCGCCGTAGCCCGCCCGCCGGAGTTCGGAAGCGAGATCGACTGGCTCGTCCTGCTTGCGAAGGACGAGGACGGTTATGCGAACCTGTGCAAGCTGGTGTCGGCCGCGCATCTCGACCGGCCGTTGGCCGAACAGCCGCACGTGCCCTTCGCGAAGCTGGAGGGCCTCCATGAAGGGCTGATCGCACTGACCGCGGGGAGCGAAGGTGCGCTCGCGCGGCTTCTTGCCGACGGTCAGGCCGATAAGGCATCCGCCTATCTCGATCGCCTGGAGCCGCTGTTTGCCGACCGGCTTTACGTGGAGCTGATCCGGCGGGGCGATGCGGTCGAGGAAGCCGCCGAAGAGTCGCTCATCGAGCTTGCCTACGCGCGAGAGCTTCCGCTGGTCGCGACCAACCCCGCCGCTTACGTCGACCCGGCCTTCCACGCCGCACATGACGCAATGCTCTGCATTGCCGCAGGCCAGTATGTGGAAAGCACCGAACGCGTGTCCTCCTCGCCGGCAGCGTGGCTAAAGAGCGGACCCATGATGGCGGAGCTGTTCTCCGACTTGCCCGAAGCGATCGCGAACACGGTCGTCATTGCGCAACGTTGCGCAGTCGGAGCGCCCCAGCGCCGACCGATCCTTCCGAGGCTCAGCAAGCATGAGGACGAGCAGCTTCGCCAGGATTCGCGAGTGGGGCTGGACGAAAGGCTCCAGGGCCGGACCGACGAGGAGCGCAAGCCTTATTTCGAACGGCTCGACTATGAGCTCGACGTTATCGTCAACATGGGCTTCGCGGGCTATTTCCTGATCGTCGCCGACTTCATCAAATGGGCGAAGGCCAACGACATTCCCGTGGGCCCGGGCCGCGGATCGGGCGCGGGCTCGGTGGTCGCATGGGCACTGACCATCACCGACCTCGATCCGATGGCGCTGGACCTGCTGTTCGAGCGATTCCTCAATCCCGAACGCGTCTCGATGCCCGACTTCGACATCGACTTCTGCGAAACCCACCGCGACAAGGTGATCGCCTACGTCCAGGGCAAGTACGGCCGCGACAGGGTCGCTCAGATCATCACGTTCGGCCGCCTGAAGGCGCGGGCGGTGCTCAAGGACACGGGGCGAGTTCTTCAAATGCCCTATGGCCAGGTCGACCGGCTCGCCAAGCTTATCCCCAACCATCCGACCGACCCGTGGACTCTGGAGCGGTCGCTGAACGGCGTCTCCGAGCTGGCCGCCGAATATAAGGGCGATTCCGAGGTCAAGCGCCTGTTCGACCTGGCGATGAAGCTGGAAGGGCTTCCGCGGCACGCATCGACCCATGCCGCGGGCGTCGTTATCGGCGACCGCTCGCTCGACCAGCTTGTCCCGCTCTATCGCGACCCCAGGTCGGACATGCCGGTGACCCAGTTCGACATGAAATATGTCGAGGCGGCGGGGCTGGTGAAGTTCGACTTCCTCGGCCTCAAGACCCTGTCGGTCCTGAAAGAAGGTCAGCGATTGCTGGCCCAGCGCAGCGTAGTAGCGGACTTCAGCATGCTGCCGCTGGATGACCCAGCCGTCTACGAGCTCCTGCAGCGCGGCGACACGGTGGGCGTGTTCCAGCTGGAATCCGAAGGAATGCGGCGCACGCTTTCTGCTGTTCGCCCGACGAGCTTCGGCGACATTATCGCCCTCGTCGCGCTCTACCGGCCCGGGCCGATGGACAATATCGGCATGTTCGGGGACCGGAAGAACGGGCGGACGCCGATCGAATATCCGCACCCGCTGCTCGAGGGCATCCTCAACGAAAC
Organism: Pseudomonadota bacterium; assembly: GCA_046733255.1. Classification (GTDB taxonomy): domain Bacteria; phylum Pseudomonadota; class Alphaproteobacteria; order Sphingomonadales; family Sphingomonadaceae; genus Sphingomicrobium. The sequence continues at coordinate 2,780 of JBKPOU010000067.1, read as the reverse complement.
CTACGGCATCTTCGTCTACCAGGAGCAGGTGATGCAGGCGGCGCAGGTGCTCGCCGGCTATTCGCTGGGCAGCGCAGACCTCCTTCGGCGGGCGATGGGCAAGAAGATCCAGAGCGAGATGGACGCTCTGCGGGCGACCTTTGTCGAAGGCTGCGGCAAGCATAACGGGATCGCGCCCGGCAAGGCCAACGAGCTGTTCGACTTGATCGACAAGTTCGCGGGCTACGGCTTCAACAAGAGCCACGCCGCCGCTTACGCGCTTGTCGCGTATCACACCGCGTGGCTGAAGGCGCACCACCGGGCGGAATTCTACGCCGCGTCAATGAGCTTTGACATGGCGCAGACCGACAAGCTCGCCTTGTTCGTGGAGGACATGCGGCGCGGCGGAGTCGAGTGCCTGCCGCCGTCGATCAATTCGAGCGACGCGTTCTTCACGGTCGAAGAAGGCGCCGTCCGCTACGCGCTCGGAGCGCTCAAGGGCGTCGGCGAGAAAGCGATGGAGTCGGTTGTTTCCGAGCGCGAGGGCAGGGGCCGCTTCAAGTCGCTCGACGATCTTGCCGAACGCATCGAGCCGCGGCTTCTCAACCGCAGGCAGATCGAGAGTCTGGCGGGGGGCGGCGCCTTCGACGAGCTCGAGCGGAACCGCGCTTCCGTCTTCGAGGCTGCCGAGACCATCCTCGCCCACGCCGCGAGCGCGGCGGAGCAAAGGGAAAGCGGTCAGCACGGGCTGTTCGGGTCGGGAGATTCAAGCGTCCCGCCTATCCGCCTTCCATCGGGGGAGTGGAGCCTCGCTCGGAGAATGGCGGCGGAACGCGAATCCTTCGGTTTCTATTTCTCGGCCCATCCGATCGAGGCGCACCGGCATCTGCTTGCCGCGCACAAGGTCAAACGGTTCGACGAGCTCGCCGATGTCCGCGTAAGCGAAGGGGAGCGAGTCACCGCGACCATGGCGGCGATGGTGGAGGACGTCCGTTGGCGGACCTCCGCGAAAGGCCGGCGATTCTTGACTGCGGTGCTCAGCGACCCGTCGGGGCAATTCCAGGCGACGGCCTTCGAAGAGGACGCGATCGAGGCGCTTCGAGGGGCCGCGGAGCGCGCCGCGTGCGGGTTGCTGACCGTCGAGCTCGACCGCAGAGCTGGTGACGATATCCCGAGGGTGGCGGTGAAGAGATTCCAGCCGATTGAATCGCTCGCTACGCAGACGAGGCTTCAGATGGTGGTTACCGTTACGGAGGCCTCATCTTTAAGCGGGATCTCTGCCCAACTCTGCGCAGTCCGGGGCGGTAACGGAACGGTTCGCCTCCGCTTGCGCTTGAGCGAGGGCGGGGAGGCGACGGTCCTCGCCGGACGCAATTTCACGCTGGATGCCGAGCTTGTTGCCCGGATCGAGCGAACCGTCGGAGAAGGCAATGTGGACCTGTCCGCCCAGGAACCGCCGAAGCTGGCCCTGGTCGGCTAAGCCATCATAAAGCCCGCCTTGTTCACCATCTTGGTGATCTGGGCGCTTTTCTCCTCGTCGAGATCCTGCATCAGCCGCGGGAAGACCTCGTTTTCCTCCATCCGGATATGCTCGTCTAGCGAATCGCGAAGCTTGCGGACGGTCTCGAGCCAGGTCGGCGAATCGCCGTCCATTTGCTTCAGATTGAAGATCAGGGTCTTTACGTGGCCGTGCTCGGTCTCGAGCTGGTCGGCTTCGACCATGTCATTGTCCTCGCGAAGCGCCGGATAGATGACGGTTTCTTCCTCGTAGCTGTGCTTGTCGAGCTTGTGGGCCAGCTTCATCAGAAGCATCGAGCGTTTCCAGGTCTGGGTCTCATCCGTCGCCAGCATCTGCTCCAGGACATTCTGGATCTCGTCATGATCCCTCTTAAGCATGTCGAACCAGTCGCCGGCCGAGGATTCGAGCCCCTGCATCGCGAGCTTTCGTCCGAGATTCGCGGCGACTCCAATTGCCACTCCGGCAAGCCCGGCTGCGATCAAAGGCCCCGCGTTATCGCCCCACGAGAAGGCGCTTTTGTTGTCCTGGTTGCGTGATCGAGTCTGTGAGCGCCTGGCCATATGCACCTCCGTTGGTTTCGCTGAACTCAACGGGGGCTGCGCGGTGGCCGTTCCGCCGCTCGTCGCAAATCGTCGCCGGACTGCGGCGGGCCGTCAGATACTGTTGGGAACGTCCGGCTCGGGCGGCGGCGTGGTCTCGACTCTGTTCTCCGGGAGGTTGGTGACGGGAAGATTCTCGGCCGGGGGAGGCTCCACGACCTCCCCGGGCGGCTCGACAGAGGTTTCCTCAGTCGGTGGAGGAGGCGGCTTATCCGTCTCATATTCCTCGCCTGGAAGCGGCCTCGGCTTGGTAGTTACTCTCGGGGGCGCCTTCGACGGCGGTGCCGCGATTCCCCTGTAGACGCACGAATCGAGCCCGTCGCGGCCGACCGCGCCGATGCGCGTGGCGATCGTGTTGCCGTAGCGGCGGGTGAAGCCCTTGGGCGCGATCGCCCCCCGCTCCTTAGGCAATGGAAGGACAGCAGCGATTCGGGCCGCCTCCGTGGCGCTCATGGCATCGGCATCGTGGCCGAAATAGCGCTGGGAGCCGGCATTGGCGCCATAGGTGCCGATCCCGGTCTCGGCCAGGTTGAGGTACAACTCCATGATCCGCGTCTTTGGGTACATGTGCTCCATCAGGAAAGTGAACCAGGCCTCGAAGCCCTTGCGGACGTAGCCGCCGCCCTGCCACAGGAAGGCGTTCTTCGCCGTCTGCTGGCTGATCGTCGAGCCGCCGCGGATGC
>JBKPOU010000066.1:0-9067 GCA_046733255.1 Pseudomonadota bacterium | reverse complement strand
CTCAAGCGCGATTACGCCGCCAACCGCGATATCGCGCCCGAGATCAATCAGTTGAAGCAGCAAGTCCTGCAGGCACAGGACGAGCTGCGGTCGGTCATCGCTGCACTTCGCAGCTCCACAAAGGTCGGAGTAGACCAACTGGCGCAGGATCTCCGGATGCTCTCGGCCCGGCTAGCAAGGCAGTGGGATGTGGCCTGCGATTTCACGGCCGAGACGACCGACATGGTGGTGCCCACGCGGCTTCAGCGCGATGCGCAGAACCTCATGCGTGAAGCGGTGGCAAATGCCGTTCGGCACGCCGGCGCGAAATCCATCACGATCAGGCTGAAGGCCAGTGACGATTTGGTCATGCTCGATTTCATCAACGACGGCGCGCGCTATCCCAAATCGCCGCTGAGCGGTGACTTGCCGCGTTCGCTGAGCGAGCGAGTGAAGCTGGCAGGCGGAGCATTCGACCTGACTCGCGGCATGGGGGTGACGAAGATCTCCGTGTCCCTGCCGGTCAGCGGGAGGATCCAGTGATGCGAATTGTACTCGCCGACGATCATCCGATGATCAGCACCGCGATCGAAGCCATGCTCCGCGGAACCCCCTTCGAGATCGCGGGTGTCGCGACGACCGGAGACGAAGCGCTGCAAAAAGCCGAAGTGCTCAATCCCGACATCCTCTTGCTCGATCTGAAGATGCCCGGAGGAACTGGCCTGGACGTCGTTCGCCGCATTCGGTCGGAGAACAAGAGGACGCGGATCGTCCTGCTTACTGCTGAGATCGACGACGCATCGCTGATGGAGGCGAAGGCATTGCGGGTTCAGGGAATGGTGCTGAAGAATTCAGACCCGGCGCATCTGCTCGATTGCCTCGAGCGGGTGGGCAGCGGCGGCAGGTGGTACGATCCCGAACTGACCAGGCGGGCGAAGGTGCTGTCCGATACGCTCGCGGACAAGGAGGGACCGACGCTGTCGCCGCGCGAGCGCGAATTGGTCAGCCTTGTGCGGAAGGGAATGCGCAACCGCGAGATTGCCGGACAGCTCGGCGTCACCGAGGGCACGATCAAGGTCTACCTTCACAATGTCTTCGACAAGCTCGGAGTGAACAGCCGGACGGAACTCGCCATCCGTGCGGATGAATTCCTCGCCGGGAGCTATCTTAGGGATCAGATGGAAGGTTAGGCCCGCAGCAACCGAGGACTGGCCGCTGCGGGCCGCGGGGGTGACACACCTACCGGTTCTCGGGACGGCAGATAACCCCGCGCCACGGACGTTAACAAACAGTTAACTATTAGCGCAAGCCTTTATGTAGCGGCTCAATTCGCGGCGGGCATCGGCGCCACGACCGTACAGCGAACACCTCCCGGCCTGAACTTCAACTCCACTTTGCCGCCGAACTCAGAGGCTAGTGTTCGCTCTATCAAGCGGGTTCCGAAGCCGCGGCGTTCCGGCGCTACGACGGGCGGACCGCCTTGTTCCTGCCATGTAAGCTGCAGTTCTTCGCCGTCGACGACCCAAGCGACGGCAATACGACCCTGATTGTTCGAAAGGGCTCCGTATTTGGCGGCGTTCGTTGCGAGCTCATGCAGCGCAAGAGCGAGACTGACTGCGGTCTTAGTTGAGATCTGGACGTTCGGGCCCTGAATGTCGCGGCGTTCGCGCGAGCAAAAGGGCGCAAGGGCGCTCACCACCACTTCCTCGATGGACGTAGATTCCCAGTTGCTCCGCGTGAGCAGGTTATGCGCCTCCGCAAGCGCTTCCAGGCGGCCTTCGAATCGGCGGATGGCGTCCGGCGCGGGGATCGACGAGTGGAAACTCTGGTGGGCAAGGCTTTGAACGATCGCGAGCGTGTTCTTCACCCGGTGATTGAGTTCGCCGAGTAGCAGTTGCTGGTGGCGCTCGGATCGTTTGCGTTCGGTGACGTCGTGACCCTGGACGAAGATGCCGGTGATCTCGGAGTCCTGGAAGACGGGCTGATAAATGAAATCGACGAAGCGCTCGTCCTCGGTGCCGTCCTCACGCCTCAGAAGCACGGGGATGGCGCTGCCGATGTACGGCTCGCCATTCTGATAGACACCGTCGAGCAGATCCACAAAGCCCTGTCCGGACAGCTCCGGCAGAGCGGCGGCGACGGTCTTCCCAAGCACTTCGCGGCCGCCGACAAGAGCAGAATAGGCTTGGTTGGCCATGGCGAACACGTGGTCGGGACCTTCAAGCAGCGCCATGAAGCCGGGCGCCTGGTCGAACATTCGTTCGAGCCGTTCCCGCTCACCGCTCAGCCGCTCCTCGGCCCGAACTTTCGCCGTGGTTTCGACTACGATCGCAATCACGCCTGCTACCGCGCCGTCGTCGTCGAGGATCGGCGAGTAATCGAGGTTCAGCCAGGTCGGCTCGCCCACGCCATTCCGGTAAAGCGTGAGCTTCATGTCCTGAACGGACAGCGTCTCTCCCAGACGGAAAGACGTTTCCATCACCTTCCGATTCCAGTCGGCCGCCTCCGGCCAGGCATCCAGCACATCCATGCCCAGGATCTCAGGATGGCGTGCACCGGCGAAGCGCGCGTAGCCGTCGTTGTAGATCATGACTCCCGTTTCACCCCACAGGGTGACGATCGGGATGGGTGATCGAAGGATGAGCGCGAGCGTGCTCTTGAAAACCCCAGGCCAGGATTCGATCGGCCCGATGGGGGTGCTGGCCCAATCGAAATCGGCAATCAGACGCGCTAACTCGCCGTCCTGGGCCAGAAAATCGTAGCCCGGTTTACGCAGGGTACTCAACGCGTCCATTCCTTGCCCTGGACCCGTTACGCACCCATCACAATAGCAAACGTCAACTCCAGCGGCAGAAAAACTAATTTAAATTTGTTTTTAGAAAGCTCAGCGTTCGCCTCCACGCGAGCTCCGCCGCGGCCTTATCGTAACGTTCCGCCGAGGTGTCGTTGTTGAACGCGTGGTTGGCGCCATCGTACAAGTAGAACCGCACCTTCTTACCCGCGGACCTTAAAGCCTCCACCCACGGGAATGAGGTTCGGTTCACGCGATCGTCCAGCCCGGCATCATGGATCAGCAGCGGCGCGTACACCTTGGTCGCTTCCGCTGCGTCCGGCGCCGGACCATAATAGACGATGGCCGCCGCGAGCTTGTCTCCTGCGGCGACGGCGAGACGGTTGACGAAGCCTCCACCCCAGCAGAAGCCGACTGCGGCGACCTTTTGGCTTCGGCTGGATCCAGCGAGTTCACCGATCATCGCCACCGCGTCCAAGACGGACTTGCCCAGGTCCAGCTTTTCGATGGCTTGCCGGGCGGCATCTTCGTTTGCCGGAGTTCCTCCGCTCAGTGACAGCAAGTCGGGCGCAACCGCGCGATACCCCGCAACCGCCACACGCCGGGCGACGTCGCGGATGTGGTCGTTGAGCCCGCGGTTCTCGTGGATCACAAGGACGGTAGCCTTCAGCGACCGAGTACGCGGCTCCGCGACATAGGCCTCGTAGCCCCCGATGAGATGCTGGGTTCGCGTGAAGATCCGCGGATCGTCGGCCGGCACGACCGCGGCCGCCGCGGGAGACGCAGCGATCGCCGCAATCAAGCTCTCTGCTGCGGCTGCGCCGCCGACGAGGGCCGCCATGCGGCCAACAAACTCCCGCCGCTCCATGCCTTCGTGCGTGAAGCGGTCGTAAAGGAGGATGGCCTCCTGCCGGATCTTTCCGTCCACGGCTCAGGCCGGCTGCGGCGTTTGGGCCTGGCGCGCTTCGATCTCGGCCATGAGCTTGGCATCGAGCTCCTTGCCGCGATGATATGCCGGACGATCCGTCACCCGGCGGGCGTAATCCACGAACACCGGACGCGGCTCGAGCAGGTTGAATGCGAGCATGAAGTTGACGTTCGCCCCGACGAAAAGGTCGGCGGCTGTGAAGTGATCGGCTGCAATATATTCGCGGCCGCTGAGCGCCTTCTCCAGCGTGTTGATGGCCAGATCGTAATTGCCGTAGCCGAACATCCGCTGCCGCTCGGGCGTAGGCTCCCAGCCCGCGGCCTTGTTGCTGAAGGCGGCCTCGACCGGGCCCGAGGTAAAGAAGATCCAACGATAGTAGTCTGCACGATCATTAACCGGCGGGGCGAGGTTTACTTGCGGGAACGCGTCGGCAAGATAGCAGCAGATCGCAGCGACTTCGGTCACGACCTTGCCATGGTGCTTGATGGCCGGAACCTTTCCCATCGGATTCACCGAGAGGTACGGCTCGCTTTTCATCGTCGAGGCGTAGTCGAGAACCTCTGTCTCGTAGGGAGCGCCGACCTCCTCGAGCATCCAGCGGACCGTTTGGCCGCGCGATTGTGGGTGCGTGTAGAAGACGAGGTCGGACATGGGCGTTCTCCCAGCTGGAACAGAACGAGAACTACTCCTTACTCAGGCACTGCTCAAGCATGTCGAGCATCACCTTAAGCGACTCCACCCTGATAGCGCCGCGACCGCGCGGGCCGAAATGCTCTTCGCGATGTACGGTTGTTTGTCCGCGCCGAGAGAGGGCGAAATGCACCAGGCCTTCCTCATGAATTTCGCCCGCCGGTCCCGCAAACCCCGTCACACCAATGGCAATATCGGCATCGGAGCGGGCGAGGGCGCCTTCCGCCATCGCCCGCGCAACGATTTCCGAGACAGCATCATTGTGGTCAAGCAAATCACGCGGGACACCGAGCAGGTCGCTCTTCGCTTCCTTCGAGTAGGTCACAAAGCCGCGATCGAAGCCGTGTCCCGCGCCTTCGATGTCGGTCAGCAAAGCGGCCAGCATTCCACCCGTGCAGCTCTCGGCCGTGGCGACCGTCAGCTTCGCGTCGCACAGGCGACGCATCAGCCGCTCGGCCTGCTCGTCCAGATGGTCTGGAAGAGCAGGCTCGAGCGTTTCGCTCAACCGCGCTCTCCGGGTGTCGCGGCCGGGCGCTCGCTGGCGGACTGATCGCGCGTCGCACGGAACTCGCTGTCCGTGCTCCAGTTCGGCCACGTCCGCGAATTGGCGAGGTCGCGACCCAGGTTGTGCAGCAGCTGCGTGTCCTCGGCCATGCCGCTGAAGTCCCAGCTCGGCGACCATTCGTCGCTCGGCTGGTGGTAGTGCTTGTCGACATACTCCTTGTTCAGCGCTTCGCCGCGGGCGATGCCGCCGTTCACGAGGTCATTGCCGTCGCCGAAGCTGATCGCCGGAACGCCGACCTTGGCGAAGGAGAAGTGGTCCGAGCGGTAGAAATGGCCGGCCTCCGGATGCGGGTCCGGGCTGTAATAGCGGCCCTGCTTCTTGCCCTCCGCAATGAGCATGTCGAGCAGGTCGAGCTTGGCGTTGCCCGAGATCGTGAAGTTCTTCGCGCGGCCGTAGATCGAGCCGCCGTCGGTGTTCAGCACACCTGCAGTCTTTGCCTCGGGGAACAGCGGGTTTTGTGCGTAATATTCGGAACCCAGCAGCCCCTTCTCCTCGGCCGTGACGGCAAGGAAGACGACGGAACGGTCGGTGCGTGGCTCGCGAGCGAAGGCGCGGGCCTGCTCGAGCAGCTGAGCGATGCCGGTCGCGTTGTCGAGCGCGCCGTTGTAGATGGTGTCGCCGCGGTCGTCGGGCTTGCCGATGCCGAGGTGATCCCAGTGCGCGCTGTAGATCACCGTCTCGTCGGGGTGCTTCTTGCCAGGCAAGTAGCCGACCACGTTGTGCGACGTGATCGTCGCCACCTGCGCCTGGGCCTGTGCGCTCAGCGTGGCCTTCAGCGCGATCGGCTGGAACGCCTTGGTCTTCGCCTGTGCCTTGGCCTGATCAAAGTTTAGACCTGAGGCGGCGAAGATCTGCTCGGCCAGCGGACGCTGGATCCAGCTCTCGAAAGCCGTGTGAGCGCCGCGCGGATCCTGGCGGACGATGTCGAACTGGGTGTTGGTGTTGGAGTTCTTGACGGTGTTCCAGCCGTAGGACGCCGGATCGGTCTCGTGGACGATCAGGACGCCGGCGGCGCCGCGGCGCGCGGCCTCTTCATATTTATAGGTCCAGCGGCCGTAGTAGGTCATGGCCTTGCCGCCGAAGTCGCCTTCGCCGCCCTCGAAATCCGGGTCGTTGATGAGGACGACGAGCAGCTTTCCGCGGACGTCCACATTCTTGAAATCGTCCCAGTTGCGCTCCGGCGCAGTCACTCCGTAGCCGACGAAGATCAACGGCACGTTCGAAAGGCTGACCGTGCTGTCGCCGTTCAGCGGCGCCTTCAGCGCAATCTCATTGCCCTGCGTCAGAGCAACGGTCTTCCCATTGCCGAGGTTGAGGTTGAACTGCGGGTTCCCGGTATACTCCGCTTTCAGAAGGGGAACGTTCTGGAAATAGCTGCGCTTGCCGTTGACGGTATCGCCCGCCGGCTGGAGTCCGATCGCTTTGTACTGCGCCGCGATATAGTCGATCGTCTTGGTCTCCGCCCGGGTCGCAGGTCCGCGGCCCTCGAACGCATCAGTCGAAATATATTTGTCGACGTCCGACAGGCGCTGGGCGCTGATCTGCCCGGCGGGAGCCGCGGCGAGCGGAACCGCCGTCAGCGCAATTGCAGTGGCCGCGAGAAAGCGGAAGGTCTTCATGTCTTTTCTCCCCGGAATCGAATGGGATTCGCCGCCCGTCGCCGGGCGGCACAAAAGGTTGCAATCCCGATACTTAGTGAGCGGCGCTTGGGGAAGTCCCTTCGTTCGAAGCGACCGTCTCGGGATGCGGCTTGTCGGTGCGATACTTGTCGAACCAAGCCAAGATCGCGCTCGCCTTGGCGGCCGCCTGCGAGGGGCGTGAGGCAATGCTGCCGTGGCTGGCGCCCGGTACCTTCACCAGGGCTGTCGGGATCCCGCGAAGCTGCAGAGCGGCGTAGAATTGCTCGGCCTGGCTGACGGGCGTGCGATAGTCCTCGCTACCGACCACCACTAGCGTCGGCGTCTTCACATTCCCGACGAGGCTCAGCGGCGAATATTTCCAATAACCCTGCGGGTCCTCCCACGCGCGCTCCTTGCGCCATCCCGGGGAGAAGCCCGCGACGAAGTCGGTCGTCAGCGAGAAGCTGGCAAGCTCGATCACCGGTTTTTGGGTCGCTGCCGCGCGGAAGCGGTCCGTCTTGCCGACGATCCAGGCGGTCAGCACGCCGCCGCCCGACCCGCCGGTCACGAAGAGGTTGTTGGGATCGACATGGCCGGTCGCGATCGCGGCGTCGACCGCGCTCATCAGGTCGTCATAATCGTGGCCCGGGTAGTTCTGCTCGATCTCGTCGGCAAATGCTTGCCCGTAGGACGTCGACCCGCGCGGATTGGCGTAGACGACGACATAGCCTGCCGCGGCATAGAGCTGATCGTCGGTCGAGAAGCTCGGCCCGTAAGCCGCCCATGGACCGCCGTGGATTTCCAGAACTAGCGGGTACTTCTTGGTCGGATCGAAGTCCGGCGGAGTGATCATCCACGCATCGATCGGCCGCTGGTCGTAGCTCGAAGTCACCGGCAGCTTTTGCGGCTGTCCGAGCACCTTTGCCTGAAGCTGCTCATTGAGATGCGTCAGCTTGCGGACGCTCCCGCTCGAGGCGACGCCAACGTCGGAAGGATGCAGATTGTCGCCGGTCGTGACCGCCACGACGCCACCGCGCGACACGCTGAACTCACCGCCGCTGTAAGGACGGTCGAGGCCGCTCCCGGTGAGCGCCGTCGCGACGTCGCGCACCGCTCCGTTGAGGCTCACGCGAGCGACGCGGTTGCTGCCATGCTCGTCGTACAGGACGTAGACCGAGTTGCCGTCGGCCGACCAGACGGGGTTGGTGACGGCTCGGTCGAACCCGGCGGTCACGACGCGCGATCCAGACCCGTCGAGGTTCATGACGTACAGCTTCGTATCGTCGTTCGCTTTGCCGACCTCGTCGAAGCCAACGTAGGCGATCTGGCGTCCGTTCGGCGAAACGGCTGGGGAAGCGTCCGGGCCCTTGCGCGTTGTCAGCGCCACGGGCGTCCCGCCGTCGATGCTGATGCGGTAGATTTCGGATTCGCCCGGCTCGCGCTCCCAGTTCTTGCCGAGGTTGGCGCTGAACAGGACGGATCGGCTGTCGGGAGTCCAGGAGACGAGCGCCCCCGCGTTAGTGGGACCAAAGGTAAGCTGCGTCGACGCCCCGCCGTCCGCGGGAACCCAGAAGATCTGCTGATAACCAGGCTTGAAATATCCGGCGCCGTCGAAGCGATAAGTGACGGCATCAATGATCTGCAGCGGGTCGCCCCACTTGGCGCCCTCCGGCTTCGGCGGCGCCTGACCCAGCTTCGGCCCGTCGTCGGGAACGAACATGGAATAGGCGATGCGGCGGCCGTCGGGCGACCAGGCGATGCTATCCGGGCTGTTGGGCAAGCCGGTGATGCGCGCGCTTTCGCCGTTCGCCATCCAGCGAACGTAGAGCTGCGCACTTCCGCCTTCCGCTCCGACGTAAGCGAGCCGCCCGCCGTCCGGTGACCAGCGTGGCGACGAGTACGAGCCGGACCCGGCAAGAAGCGGCTTCTGCTGGCCGCTGGCGACGTCGACCAACCAGATCGTGGAGCGGGCGTTGTCCGTCATGATGTCGTTGGACTTGCGGACATAAGCGATCGTGCGTCCGTCGGGGCTGATCTGCGGGTCGGTGGCGACCTCGAGATTGAACAGGTCGGAACCGGTGAAATAGCGGCTTGGGCCTGCTTCCGGCTTGGCGAGGACTGGGGTCGAAAGGCTGGTGGCGGCGATCAGGATTGCGAGCGCGAGCGAGCGGGTGCGGATCAAGGCGGGGTCCCCCTGGATGAAGGCCGGCACGATTCAACTTTCACGCCTCTCCGGCAAGCGACTTCTCGACGGGCCGACGAACGTCATTCAACCGTGTGGTTGACAATAGTGCCGCAACTGCTAATTAAACCACATGGTTGAAAATCGACTCGACACCACATTCCATGCACTTGCCGACCCGACGCGCCGGGGCATGCTCGCCAACTTGGCTCTCGGCGAAAAATCGATCGGTGAGCTGGCGAGCCCCTTCAACATGACTTTCGCAGGCGCTTCGAAGCACGTCAAAGTGCTTGAGGACGCAGGGCTCATCGCC
>JBKPOU010000065.1:0-9281 GCA_046733255.1 Pseudomonadota bacterium | reverse complement strand
AGTCCGCCCCTGGGCCGTCCCCCAAGGCGCAAGGCGAGCGCTCGGTCTTCCGCCGAATGGCAAAGAATGCCGGCTGGGTCTTCGGGTCTCGAGGGTTCAATTCGGTCATAAGCGTCGTGTACCTGGCGGTGGTTGCCCGGGCGCTCGGACCTGCCGCCTTCGGCGCTTTCGCGCTCATCCTCACCTACGCGCAGATGGTCGCGAACTTCATCCAGTTCCAGTCGTGGAAAGGGGTGATTCGCTACGGCTCGCTGCATGTCGCCGACCAGCGGCCCGACCGGCTCGAGCGGCTGTTCGGCTTCTCGGCGACCCTCGATTTCGCGAGCGCGATCGGAGGCGCCTTCATCGCCGTAGTCTGCGTTCCGCTGGCGGGGCCGCTCCTTCACTGGGCAAGCGACGACCAGACGGTTGCGGCCATCTTCGCCGGAGTCCTGCTGCTGACGACCGGAGCGACGCCGACCGGGATGCTCAGGCTGTTCGACCGTTTCGACCTCGTCGCGTACAGCGAAGCGGTCGGCCCTCTCGTTCGCCTTGCGGGCTCGCTGATCGCCTGGGCGATGGGCGGCGGCGTGACAGCCTTCCTCGCGGTGGCGGCGGTCGCCGGGGTCGCGCAGTGCCTGACCCAGTGGGTCGCGGCGCTTCGAATCAACCGAAGCCGGCTCGTGTTCGGCCCGCGCGCCTTCAAGGCGGCGCTCAAGGAGAACGAACGGATCTGGCCGTTCATGCTCCAGACCAACATCTCCAACTCCGTGACAATGTTCTGGACGGACCTGGGAACGCTCGCCGTCGGAGCGGTCGTCGGGCCGGCCGAAGCCGGTGGCTTCCGCCTCGCCCGGCGTATCTCCAAGGGATTCCTGCGGCCGATCCAGCCAATGATCCTCGCCATCTATCCCGAGCTCACCCGGCTCGTAGCGGAGGACGATCACGCACAATTGCGGACCGTGGTCCTCCGGGTGACGGCGGTCGGAATGGTCATCGCGGCAGCGATCGCGATCGTCATGTCGTTCGGAAGCGAAACGATCCTTCGAATCATTGCCGGCGAGAAGTTCGAGTTCGCCGCGCCGCTCCTGGCTCTCCTCTCGGTCGCCACCGCCATCAACCTGGCCGGGATCACCTTCGAGCCCCTTCAGAACGCGCACGGCCGCTCGTGGAACGTCCTTCGCGCCAAGCTGATCGGCGCGGGGGTGTATGGCGTCGCGTTGTTCGTCCTTCTTCCGCGGCTCGGCGGCGAAGGGGCTGCGATCGCAGCGATCATCTGTGCGATCGTGATCTTCGTCCAGCTCGCGGTTCTGACCGTGAATGTCCTGAAGAAGCCGGATTCACCCTCGACCCCGGCAGTCGGCGAGCCGCTCTAGCCCGCGAACGAAGGCGTAACGGTGGCCGCCAACTCGCGGCCGGGATCCACTTCCGAAGGAACTTCGTAGCCATTGCGTGCCATCTCATCGCGGAGCTCGGGAATGATCCGCGCAAGGTCGTCCGGATCGAATCTTTGCCACTTCAGAGTGCGGTCCGTCCTGACCGTCGCCCGGACCGTGTCTTCCATCTCGCGAGTCATGGTGAGTCCGCAGTGGGCGCAGATGCGGGCGAGCTCCTCGACCGGATTCGCGATGAAATCCTCATAGGTGATCTTCAGGACTCGGCCGTCCTCGAACAAGCCGAGGTCCCGTTCGGCCTTCGCCGACGCGCGGGCCCATTGCCTGGCGATGACGGTCAGCAGGTCCTCTGACTTGAGGTCTTCCTGGATGCCTTTGTAGCGAGGACCCCAGACCGACAGATATTTTCGCCTAAGAACGCGATTGTTCCACTGCTGGCTGACCAGGCGGCCGACATAGTGATGAAGCTGAGTCACCGGCGTGGCTTTTAGCCTCTTCATTAGCCGCTTCTTCCCCGCAGGCTTCTGCCACTTAAGCTCGACGGAGCTGACGAAGGAGAGCGGATTGCGGACAATGTAGAGGAAATGGGCGTCCGGAAAGATTTCGCGAACATAGGGGATTCGAAGGATGTTGTGCGGAGTCTTCTCGACGACGATCCGATTCCCGTTCTCCTTCTGATACTTCAGGAATTGCGAGCGGACGTAGCGTTTGACCCGAGGCGTCGCGTCGCTCTCGTCGAACTCGTCATGCCTGCGAGCCGGGTCGGCATAGAGCCACAGGCCGACCGGCTCGTAGAGGCGGACGGCGTCGGGGTGGCTCGCGATCAGGTTCTGGAGCATTGTCGTGCCCGAGCGGAAATTGCCCAGCAATATGATCGGGGGCCTCAGCTGGTCCGGCACTCGGCTTCCCCGCTGTTGGCGCCGGTGACTGGCGCAGACCACCTGACCTCCACCGCTCTGCCGGATGCAGTCCCATCATAGCCCCACAGGCCGGCGAAGTTCGTGCCGGCCACGGAATCGAGCAGCCGCACGTCTGCGGCGAAAATGTTGCGCAGCCGCGCTTCCGTCGCCGGATTCATTACCGGACGCTTGTCGAAGGGACGGTAGAGCATGTTCCGGATCGTCGGCGAGATCTTCACCTTGCCGCGCACCGAATGGAGCCCAAGCCGCCGGGTCAGCCTCGAAAGCGTCTTAGCGGCGGATACCGCCAGCTTCGATCGCGGAGTGCCTGCCGGCAGGACCTTCCGTCCAAGCTTGGCAGGCAGGGGCAGCGCATCCACTCCGAGAAAGCCGAAAATATCCGCTGCGAAGCGCTCGGGCTCGGCGGCGAGCTCGTCGAAGCTTGCGATGTGGAACTGCTTGCGGTCGAACAATTTCAGGTAGCGCTCCAGCTGGGCCCCATAGCGGCTCCGGTTGATCAGAGCAGGCGTCCGCTCAATCTCCTCCTCGAAGGTACCGTGAAGCTTCCCGTTCTTCACGCAGTCCAGGTAGTCGGAGAACGTCCGCTGGACCGGATCGCGAAGGCTGACGATCATCTTGATCGCCGGAAAATCTCGATGAATCCGTGCCGGAGCATCTTCCGAGACAAGGTAGCTGTGCGATACCTCCCCGGTCACCTTGTGCTCCGCGCCGGGTTCGAAGTTGCTCAGGTACCAGTCTTGGCCAAGCTCGTACCGGCTCGAGAAATAGCCGAGGTTCTTGCCGGGATAGACGTAGATTTGCGGGTGCCACGAAAGCGTCCTGAACAGCCAGGTCGAACCCGCCTTGCTGGTCCCGATGTACAGAAAGTCAGGACGGGCGCTCATTCGCTGCTTTCCTAAGGACTGCGAGCGAAAAGTATCGCAAATAAAATCACGGCTTACTAGCGCGGATTAAAGGATTCGGGGTGGTTGGCACCGCACCGAGCCGCTCAAAAACGCGTGATGAGCCAGCCAATGCCAAGCGCGATGAGCGCGACGAGGGCCCAGGACGCCAGGGACAGCGCCAGAACGACCCTCAGGCGTACCGGATAGGGTGCGCGGTCGCTCGTGAACGTGGTGCCGGGCGTGTCGCCTTCCTCCCCTTCGAGGGCCACATCCGCAGATTCGGTATCCTGGCGCTGTTGGTCGACCGTTGGACTCTCCACGACTGAAAAGCTGTCGGGACCGACTCGGTCACTTTCAAAACGGTCCATCTGGACACTGATCCTATATCACTAAAGTTACCGGAATGCGCATTCCGGACCGTCCAATATAGGGACCTTAGGTTTCAATAAGTTGACCAACTCCAAACGTCTGTGTCACTCCCTCTTCGCCATCTAGAAGGCTTGTCGTGCAATGACACTTGGCTGGACTTTGGTCCTATTGTCGGCGAGCTGCGCGATGGTCTTCATCTATCCCTATCTTCTCTACCCGCACGTCCTCCGCCTGCTCACGAAACGGACGCTGCGGCCAGCCCCCGCCGACCTCACGGCGTCACTGCTGTTCTGCGCGTATAACGAAATCGAATGCCTTCCTTCGAAGCTCGACAACTTGCGGGAGTTGAAGCGCGCCCAACCGGGCCTCCAGGTTCTCGCCTATGACGATTCCTCGACCGACGGCACGTTCGAGTTCCTGTCGCGCCATCCGGAGCTTCTGACAGTCATCCGCGGTCCCGGTCGCACCGGCAAGGCAGCCGGCATGAAGCGCCTCGTCGAGCAGGCGACGGGCGACATTCTCGTTTTCACCGACGCCAACCTGATGCTCGCCCCGGACGCGATCGACCGTCTGATGCCGTACTACGGCGATCCCGAAGTCGGCGGCATGGCCTGCACGATCAGGCCGGAGGCGGATTCCGCCAGCGTCACCAGCCAGATCGGCTCCGCCTATGTTGCGATCGACGACCGGCTCCAGCAACTGGAATCGGCCACCGGCAATGTGATGGGCGCCACTGGCGGCCTGTTCAGTGTCCGGCGGGCCCTTTACCCGGACTTCCCGGACACGGTTCAGGACGATTTCGTCGTTTCGATGAGCGTGATTTTCCAGGGCAAGCGCCTGGTCAAGGCCGTCGACGTTTTGGCCTACGAGAAAACGGTCGCAAAAGGCGAGGAGGAATTGCGCCGGAAGATCCGGATCGGAGCGCGGGCCTACCATACGCACATGTTCCTTCGACCCCAGATCGCGAGGATGCAGCTTCGCGACCGGTTCAAATATGTCTCGAGGAAAGTGCTGCGCTGGTATGGCGCGCTGTTTCTGGTCTTGAGCGTCGTCTTCGGGTCCGCGGCCGTGGCGACAGTTTCTCCGCCGGCCGCCGCCATCCTGGTTCTGATCCTGGCCGGAATAGCGGTCATGTCGCTGCGCGCGAGTGCGGGCTATTTCGCCAAGGCCCGAGAGATTGCGCTTGCTACGTTCGGGACGTTTGCGGGCGTGCTCCAAGGGATGCGGGGGCGGACCTTCGCCGTCTGGGCCCCGGCGAAGTCGCGATGAAGAATGGCGGCCGGCAGTCGGCAGCCTCGGCTCCGCTCAGGATCGCCTATCTGTTCCAGCAATTCCCAGTTCGGACGGAGGTCTTCGCGGTGTCCGACATCGCCGCCCTCACCGCGCAGGGCCACCGGGTGTCGGTGTTCACCATGAAGCGCCGCCCCCGCCGCGAGGCCGAACTGCTGAAGATCTGTGGCGTGCCCGGGCACCTGCCTGTCGATCGGCCCCGCCTTGCCGACGCCCTGGGCTGGGTAGGAGCGATGTGGCGCTGGCGGGGACCGGCGGCGCGCCTTGCGGGTCAGATCGTCAGCAGCGGCGGCAGATATCCGGTGGCAGCGCTTCAGGCGCTGCTCTGCCTCCCGCGGGCCGTGGCGATTGCCGACCGGGTCAGAGCGCGCAAGTACGATGTCGTGCATGCCTTCTGGTCGCGGCACGTCGGCCTGGTTCTTCCGCTCCTCGAGGCAAGGCGAGCGAAGCCCGTGCGAACGGCGTTCGTAGGCGCTTACGACCTGGTCGCGGACGACCTGCTGGTCGATCTGACAGTGCGCGCCGCCGAGGCGGTCATCTCCCACGCCGAGGCAAACGAAGCGTACATCACGCGCAAGGCCGCCCCTGGTGCCGCGACGCAAATTATCCCTCGGGGCATTCCGTTGATTCCCCTGTCGGAACAGCAGGACCGAGGACCCTTCAGGTGCATTACCGCGTCGGCTCTGGTCCCGTCCAAGAACGTAGAGGGCGTGATCCGGGCTTGCGCCGCCGCCCGCGCAACTGAGCCCAGGCTGACCCTGGACATATTCGGTGAGGGCCCCGACCGGCAGCGGCTGGAGCAGTTTAGCCGCCTCCGCGGTTTCGACTGGGTCACTTTCCGCGGACACATTTCGAGGGAGGCGCTGTTCGAAGAGATGCAGGCGTCCTGCGTGTTCCTGCTTCTGTCCCGCAAGCCGTCGGAACGCCTTCCGAACGTGGTCAAGGAAGCGTTGTGGGCAGGCTGCGCGGTGATCTCGTCGAACTCCGAGGGCATAGAGGAGCTGCTGCCCGATGCCACCTACGGCCAGATCGTCGATCCAGCCGTGCCCGGAGCCGCCGAGGCAGCTTTGCAGGCCGCGCTTTCGGAGACCGACGGTGCAGCAAGAACGCGGCGCGTCAAGGCGCGGGCGCTCATTGAAGACCGGTTCTCAAGCGGCCGGAATATGGCCCGCTACGTCGAGATGTGGCGGCAGGCTCTTGAAGCACGGCTTCGACCGTCGCGCTCACGAGCGTCTCGACCGGCGCGGCCCCGTCGAGCACCGTCACGTTCAGTCCGCCAAGGGTCGCAGCTTCGATGATCTGCGCCGGAAGATTTGCGGATCGCGCAAGGTCGTCGCGGATTTGCCGATCGCTCAGCCCGTCGAGCCGGCTGTGTCCGTGACTCCTGCCGGATATTCGCCTCGATGCGGTTTGCGGATCGACGTCGATGAAGAGGATCGATGCGTTGAGGCCATCGTAGAGGGAGCCGATCAGCCGAGCGAGAATCTTCGGGTCTCTCGCGAGCGAGCCGTTCGCATAGAGGATCGACCACAATTCCTGCAGCGAGCCCTGGTCGAGGAGGATCGTGCCGCGCTCCGACCGCAGCCGGTCGGTCTTCCCGATGACCCGAAGGAGACGCCAAAGGCTGTCCCCGTTGGCGATGCGCGCGTCGGCGGCAAAGCGCAAAGCATGGCCCAGCCGGCCAAGCTTCAAATAGGACCGGGCCAAATCGGCGCTTCGCCCCAGCAGCGGCCGGTCGTTCCAGGAATCCAGTATCTGGTGGCGAGTGCGGACGTTCGCCTGCTCCGCCGCAGCCTTGACCAGCGTCGATTTGCCCGCACCGGGAATGCCGAACAACTCTATGAGCATGCGCTAAGGCGTTTCCCCGCTGCACTCCGTGCGGAGTTGGGCCGAGGGGCGGGCGAATTGCAAGACCAATCTGGGGGCCGGTGGTGGCGGTAGGTCACGGCACGAAGCAAGACCGGCCACATCGAATCTCCGTCGTCGGGGCGACGGGGAGCGGCAAGACCTACCTGTCGCGGCTTGCGTCCGAACAACTTCATCTCCCGGTCCATGAGCTCGATTCATTGCGGCGGGATTCAGATGGCCGGGAGATTGCGCCTGAACGCTTCGCCGATGCCGTCGCTTCGCTGGCCGATGGCGAGGAGTGGATCATAGACGGCCATTATCGCGACGTCCGGCACCTTATCTGGCGTCGGGCGGACACGGTGTTGTGGCTGAACTACCCGCTTTCGGTGGTGGCCGCTCACCTGTTTCACCGGGTCCGCCGAAAGCAAAGCTCGGGCAATGCTGCCGAGGCCAGGTCAGCCGGTCCGAAGGCAAGCTGGCGGCGGAGACTGGGCCGAATTTCGAAAACGCTTCGGGAACGCCGCGAGTATGGCCGGGTGCTTCGCCTGCCCGAGCTGGCGCACGTTACCGTCGTCGAGCTGAAGTCTCCGGACGCAGCGAAGCAATGGCTTGACCGATATTCCACTTAGGAAGCGCTGCGGTCAGGTGCGCTGAGCGGTCGAGCAGTCGGTCGCTGCCGGGGCTGCAGCGGCTGCGGGCGTGCCCGATGGTGCCGGGGCGGCCGCCGGCAAATTGCCGATCAGCACGGGCAGGAATTGGGCAAGCGTGGCATAGCGCGCGCGATTGGTCTCATATTCGCGCAACCTCCGCGCCAGCTCCGGGACGAGCGCATATCCTCGAGCCACGTCGTGGCGAACCGCGTCATCGCCGGCGTCAGCGCCGGTGGTAAGCGCGGCAGCCCTGGCGAAGACGGCCCGGATGATCTGCTCCTGAAGCGCTGGCGGCACGTCGGTCAGCAATCCGCGCGACAGGCCGCTGTCGATCAAAGTGTCCGCAGGCGCGGAGCCGGAGTCGGTCGACGACCGGAACCACAGGTGCCCCTGCGCTGCCACGCTGCGTGCAAGGCACCGGGTCGACTCGTCGCCGAAGCCGATCGCGATCGAGACCGTCTTCGATCCCACGGGAACGGCCGTATAATGTTCCCAGGTGGCGACTGCCGCGCTTGCATCCCGCTGCGCCTTGTCGACGGCGGCCCGGTAGAAGTGGCGGTGGGATTCGAAGAAAGCGTTGAAGTCGCTATCCTGGGCGAAGTCCTGCAGCGCAGCCTGCAGCGCCGCGCCGTCGGGCCGCTTCGCCGCGCGAGCCGACTGGGCGTTTGTGGGCTGGAGCAGCCGCACCGCCGAATGCTGGCTTAGGCTCGAGAAGAAGGTCTTGGCATCGGAACCGTAATCGCCGCTGTCCGCGGACTCGCGCCCCAGCATCGCGACGATCCCCATCATCTCGACCTGCGGATCGGCCTTCACTTCGATCCTCGAAACGGGTCCGTCGCCCAGCGCGGGAAGTGCGCCGTGCGCCATCAGAGCCGCCATCCGCAACATGCCCGGATCGGGCTCGCGGCCAGGATAACGGCGGCTGAAATCGTTGAGTGACTGCCATGTTCGCGGCCACGTGTAGAAGATGTGGGCCCCGACCTGCGCGTCCTTGAGCAGCGTCGTCGCCCAATAGGGCACGACATAATCGGCATGATAGTGGGTCGACAGGCCGACCGGCGCGAACACCCGTCCGGAAAGCGCGGCTTCGGCGACGTCCTGTGCGGCCTTCCACGCGCTGCGCATCGGAATGCGCTCCAGGGATCCGTCGCAGGTGAAGCTGAACTGGCACCCCGTCGGGAGAGTCGATCCCTGGAACACGACCGCGCAGATGCTTGCAGGGAAGGCCGCGTTTCGAGCGCGGTTCAGGACGACCTGCGCGACCGCTTCCTGCCCGGCTTCGCTCTCGCTCGCCGCTTCGTAATAAACGGCCGCGGTGAGGCAGCTTAGCGCCCGCGCTCGAGCAGTCTTGTCACCGGTGAAATGGAAGGACGGGGCTGGGACGTTGCCGAACCGGCTGAAGGCGATCATGCGGTTGGTCCGGATCGCTTCTTCCCTGGTGAGATTCCTGAGCAGCAGGGGTGGTGGCGTCTCGAGGACTGCCGGCGCGGCGCCGACAGCCCTGAGGTCGGAGCCCCGGGCTTCGTTGTTGCCGGGAGCCAACGCCGATACGCCAACGATCGAAGCCGCCATCAGCGCCGGCAGGACCTGCGTCGAAAGTCTGTTGTGCGCGGGTGCCCCGCCTAGCGCCTGTCTGCAGTCGGCCGCGAACAAGCGGGAGTGAACTTCAAGGATGAATTCCGGGGTCAAGGCGACCTGAACCCGCGCCGCGATTGGAACGATGCATCGCGGCGGCCAACCAGGTGGAGGCGCCTCGCCGACGCGCCCGCTCCAGCGAGCGCCGGACCTGCTCCGTATTGCGGCGGATCGATCGGTTCGAACCGCTTGCGTCGAGCGGGTTTCCTGCGCGCGACGACGTTCGCCGAAAGTGCTCCCACGACGAACCAGATGATCGTGTCGTTATCGAGCGGCCCCGAATTGTGAAAGGCTATGTGCACGATATAGGGG
>JBKPOU010000064.1:0-25504 GCA_046733255.1 Pseudomonadota bacterium | reverse complement strand
TCCAGGACGTTCCGGGGATCGCCGCGATGGCCCGCCGGCGCGGGATCGCGAGCATCCTCGACAATACCTGGGCGACGTCCCTCTTCTTCCCGGCGATCGCCCACGGAGTCGACATTTCGCTCCAGGCGCTGAGCAAATATGTGGGCGGCCATTCCGATCTCCTTCTCGGAGCGGTCACCGCGAACACGGACTATTACGAGCGGGTGCAGCGCGCCGTTTTCGACCCCGGCCATGCAGCAGCTCCCGACGATGCCTGGCTGACGTCGCGGGGCCTGAGAACGCTGTCGGTCCGGCTGAAGCGGCACGAGCAGAGCGGGCTGATCGTGGCGCGATGGCTGGCCGACCATCCGAAGGTGGCGCGCGTCCTCCATCCCGCCTTCGAAAGCTGCCCCGGGCATGAATATTGGAAGCGCGATTTCTCCGGCTCTACCGGCCTCTTCACCTTCATCCTGAAGGGCGGTGACGCTCCAAGCCGCGACCGGCTGATCGACAGCCTTGAGCTGTTCGGCATCGGCTACAGCTGGGGCGGGTTCGAAAGCCTCGCCGTACCCTCCGAGCCCGAGCGCACCGCGAGCCGCCTCGACTGGGAGGGCCCCGCGGTCCGCCTCCAGATCGGGCTTGAGGACCCCGCGGACCTGATCGCGGACCTCGAAGCGGCGCTGGACTCCTACCCCGCTGCCTAGTCCATCGCCATTGGCGGGTTTCCGCCGGCCTTCTTGGAATTGCGCATCAGCAGCAGCAGCGGCAGCACCAGGACGGAGATCCACATCATCAGCTTGAAGTCGTCGAGATAGGCGATGAACAGCGCCTGCCGGGTGATCTCGGCATTGAGGAACGCCGCAATCCCCGTCGCCTGGTTGCCGAAGGTCTGGATCACGTTGGGGTCGAGAGTCGGAATTTTGCTGTCGGTGATGTGGTTAGCCATGTCGGCATGGGCGACCTGTGTCATCCGGACCAGCTGGAAGCTGACGATCGAAATCCCGACGGATCCGCCGACGTTCCGGGCCAGGTTGAGGAGCGCTGCTCCAGTGGTCCTGTCCCGCGCCGGAAGGGTCGCGAAGGCCAAGGTCTGGAGCGGGACGAAGATGAGGCCGAGGCCGAGGCCCTGGACGACGCCGCTGACGATGATGGGCCTGGAGGGCTGGTCGATCGCGAAGCCGGTCATCATCCAGAGCGAAACGCCCATCAGGACCACTCCGGTCGCCACGAGAATTCGTGCGTCCATCCGGCTCGTGAGCCGTCCCGCGATTAGCATCGAAATTAAAGTGCCGATTCCGCGTGGCGCGGTGAGGAATCCCGATTGGAGAACCGAGTAGCCGTAAAGGTTCTGCAGCAGCGGCGGCAGAAGCGCCAGGCCGGCGAGGAGAAGCACGCCGGTTATGACCATGAACACCAGCGCCGTCGCGAAATTGCGGTCGGCGAACATCTCCCGATCCCAAAGAGGGTGTTCGGCGGTGATCGTGTGGACCAGGAACATCCAGAAGGCGGCGATTGCGAGGCCCCCTTCGATGATGATCTCCCAGCTGTCGAACCAGTCTTTCTGCTGCCCACGGTCGAGGAACATCTGAAGCGACGCCAGTGCGACCGCCAACAGCGTGAATCCGAACAGGTCGAAGCGGCGCTTGTGCGTGTCCGTCTTCGGCATGAACGCCGTCATCAGGAAGAAGCAGAGCACGCCGACAGGCAGGTTGACGAGGAACACCCAGCGCCAGTTGTAACTATCGGTCAGCCAGCCGCCCAGGACCGGCCCCAGGATCGGGCCGATCATGACGCCGCCGCCGAACAGCGCCATTGCCTGCCCGTGCTTTTCGCGGGGATTGATGTCGAACAATGTCGCCTGGGCGAGCGGGACGATGAAGGCGCCGCTGACGCCCTGGATCGCCCGGAACCCCACCATCTCGATTAGCGATGTCGCCATCGCGCACAGCACCGATGCGGTTGTGAAACCGACCACGGAGATGACCAGCAGGCGCTTCCGACCGACCCGGTCGGCAAGCCAGCCGCTCATCGGAAGGGCGATGGCGGAGGCGATGATGTAGCTCGTCAGGACCCAGTTGATCGATTCCTGGGTCGCGCCCAAGCTCGCCTGCATGTGGGGCAGAGCGACATTCGCGATCGTGGTGTCGAGTACTTGGAGCAGGACAGCCGTCATCACCCCGACGGTGACGATCATCCTCTGACCGAACGGCAGCGGGTGAGTGGCGGTCTGCGCCGTCGCCATAGTTCCGCGGCCTATTTGCCGCTTTCGAGATCGACCGAAACGTCCGCCGACAGGCCCGCGATCATTGGCTTGGACGGCTTGCCGTCAAAGGCGATCCGCACCGGTACGCGCTGCGTGACCTTCACCCAGTTGCCGTTCGCGTTCTGGGCCGGAAGAAGCGAGAATTCGCTTCCGGTGCCGGCGCCGATGCTCTCGACATGGGCCCTGAAGTCGACTCCGGGATAAGCGTCGATCTGGACCGTCGCACGCTGGCCGGGCCGCATCTCGGCGAGCTGCTTTTCCTTGAAGTTCGCTTCCACCCAGGCGCTGGAGCCGTGCACCACAGACAGCGCTCCGACGCCGGAAATGATCTGGGTGCCGATCTGAAGCTTGTCCGCATTGGCGATCTCGCCGGCCATCGGGGCCCGAACGACAGTTCGCTCGAGATCAAGCCTGGCCTTGTCGACCGCAGCCTGGGCCTGGGCGACCGATGGCTGCTCTCCCGGGGCAAGGGCTGCATTGGCGTTGGCGGCGCGGGCCTGGGCGTCCGCCAGCTCCGTTTCCGCGGTACGCACTTCGTTGAGCGCGTCCTCATAATCGGCGCGCGTCGTGAATCCCTTCTTCAGCAGCGCCTGTTGCCGCCCGAGAGCGTTGCGCTTGATTTGGAGATTGGCGCGAGCGCCGGTGATGTCGGCGCCGGTCCCCGCAGCCTGCGTGCGAAGCTGGCCTGTTTGTAGCTTCGCGGCCGCGAGCTGCGCCTCGGCTTGTTCGAGCGCGACCTTGAATGGCGCCGGATCGATTCGGAACAGCACGTCGCCCCGCTTCACAGGATCGCCATTCTGGACGTCGACCTCCACAACCGGGCCAGTCACCTGTGCGGTGACCGACACGATGTCGGTCTTCACCTGCGCGTTGTCGGTGGATTCGGAGCCGCCGCTCGCGAACCACATGTAGAGTCCGGCGACGAGGAGCATCGCCGGTACGATCAGAAGGAGGACGGTGCGTGTTCGAGACTGCTTGAACTTGCGAGCCTTGCGCGAACTCTTGACGACTTCAACGGCGTCGTCGGGAGCCTGCGTCCTTGCTGCGCGACGCTCGGCAGTCTCTTGCTTCATCTCGTTCATGCGCGCGCCGCCTTTGCGCGCAGTTCCGCGAGCCGGCCGATGTTCGCCCGAATTGCCGCCAGTTCTTTTCGAAGGCGGCTCAATTCCAACTCCTCCATGCCGTCCATAACGTCCTCCGCGAGATCGTGCGCAAGAACGCGCAGCTGATTGACGAGGGGCCCGGCCTTTTGCGTCAGCTCCAGCCTCCACGCCCTGCGGTCCGAAGGATCGGGCTTGCGCTCGACGAGCCCGGCTTCCTCAAGCCTGTCTACAATCCGGCAAAGGGTGATCGGCTCCATGTCCAGCCGCTCGGCAAGCTCCACCTGCCTCAAGCCGGATTCGCGCTTCAGCCTGGCAAGGACCCGCCATTGCTGGCGAGTGACTCCGACCGTCGCGGCGCGTTGGTCGAAGGCCCGGCGGATCGCCCGCGCCGTCTCGTTGATCTCGAACAAAATGTCTTCCATTGCGCGCCCATATAATAAGGGTGCTTATTAAATCAACAATGGCTAAGTCGGTTCCACCGGCTGTTTGGGATTTGCGCCGCTATTTCAGCCGGGCGACGATTGCGTCGAAGACGGCGACGTGCATCGGACGGGTGAACTCGACACCGGCGGATCGGTCTTCGATCCAGCACACGGTAGCTTCGAGGATTTCAAGGCCTTCGAATTTCACCCAGATCGTCTCGTCGAGCTTGGGATGCTCGAAGAACTCCAGCTTGCAGCCCTCCGGGGACAAGTCGAAGACCCTCACGGTGAGGCTTTGATGTCCGCGGCGCCGCATCTTGACCAGCGCTGACGTGGAGATCCGGGCGCTTTTCCTCGGTGCCTGGGGGCCGGGCCTTCCGAAGCCGCTGTCGAGATGGCGGGTCATGTACTGGGATCAATGCCTTGAATCGCCTTGTCTGGGCAATGGCTGATTTGGCGGTACCTCAATCGAGTCCATCCTGCCGGCCGCTAATTCACGTGGGCAGCGCGTTGACGCCTTACGGTCGAACACCTAATTCGGCGCCTGCCCGAGCGGGTATGATGTAGTGGCAGCCTGTCAGCTTCCCAAGCTGAACGCGCGGGTTCGATTCCCGCTACCCGCTCCAGAAATGGATCGTCGGGGAGACGGTTCATTTCTGGAGCGCCCAAAGCATCGCGAAGCGGACCTATCGCTGTCTCTACTCCGCCTCCACAATCTCTACTCCGGCGGCCATCAGCTTCTTCCTCAAGACCTTCGCGCAGGCGTTCGCGAGTTTTTCGTCTTCCGACCGAACCACGAAGTCCGCGCCGTAATTGCCCTGGAGATAGAAGGGATAGCTGCCAATCGAGACACCGGGATGCTCGTCCTGGACCGCCTTCAAAAGCTCGGCAACATCACTCTCCGCCGCATGGGCGCGGACCGTCACCGAAACCATCGGCTCGCCGCCCTCGATCTTCCCATCGAGCGCTTCGAGCATCGCCTTGGCGACATTGGGGATGCCGGCAAGGATGTAGACATTGCCCATACGAACGCCCGGGGCGCCGGACGTCGGGTTCGGGATTAGCTCGGCACCGGCCGGAACGCGGGCCATTCTCAGCCGAGCTTCGGTAATCCCGAGCGGGCGGTCGCGATAATAGGCCTCGAGGATGCGGCGCGCTTCCGGGTGGACGACCACCGGCACTCCGAAGGCCGAGGCGATGGAGTCGATCGTGATGTCGTCGTGGGTCGGGCCGATCCCGCCGGTTGTGAAAAGATAATCGTGATCCGGCCGGAGGGCGTTCACCGCCTCGACGATCGCGTTCGTATCGTCGGCGACCACTCGTACTTCCAAAAGCCGGATTCCCTGGTCGTTCAGCCAGCGCGCAACCTGCGCAATGTTCCTGTCTTCGGTTCGGCCGGAAAGGATCTCATCGCCGATCACAATCAGCGCTGCCGTCCAGATTCTCGATTTCGCGGCCAACATCGCCTCCGGTGACTTCTCGGCTCCGAATGCCTATCTAGGCCCCATGACTCAATACATCACGGTTGACGCCGACGACCGGGTCGAAGCGCGCAATGGAGTGATCAAGCTCCACGGTCCGGAAGGATTTGCGGGAATGCGTCGCGCCGGGCGGCTTGCAGCCGAAATCCTGGACGCCCTCGTCCCGCACGTGGTTCCGGGAGTGACGACCGGCGAACTCGACGCGATCGTCTACCGAATGACCGTGGAAGGCGGCGGAGTGCCGGCGACGCTGGGCTATCGCGGCTTCACGAAGAGCTGCTGCACGTCGATCAACCACGTCGTGTGCCACGGGATTCCCGGCGACCGGGTTCTGAAGGACGGCGATATCGTCAATATCGACGTGACCCCGATCGTCGAAGGCTGGCACGGCGACACGAGCCGGATGTACCTTGTCGGCGACGTCCCGCTGAAGGCGAGCAAGCTGGTCGACATCACCTACGAATGCCTGATGCTGGGCCTCGAGCAGGCGAAGCCCGGCAAGCGGATGGGCGATATCGCCAACGCGATCCAGCGCCACGCCGAAGGTCGCCGCTACACCGTCGTGCGCGACTTCTGCGGTCACGGAGTCGGGCGATTGTTCCACGACAGCCCGGAAGTCATCCACGCGGGCCGCCCGGGAACCGGGCCGGAGCTGAAGCCCGGCATGTTCTTCACCGTCGAGCCGATGATCAACGTCGGCAGGCCCGACGTGAAGCTGCTCGAGGACGGCTGGACCGCGGTCACCAGGGACCGGTCGCTTTCCGCGCAGTTCGAGCATTCGATCGGGATCACCGAAACCGGCTGCGAGATCTTCACGAAGAGCCCGAACGGCCTCGACAAGCCGCCTTACGCTTAGGCGGCGGCCTTCCTCTTCGCATCCCATCCCCTGACCAGCTCCCCGGCCCGCTCGACATCCTCGGGGAAGTCCACCTCGCCCCACTCCTCGCCCTTGATATCAAGGGTCCAGACCTCGGACCGCTCGGCGAGATGGTGGATGACTCTCAGGTACCAGATGGTCGTACCTTCGGGAGTGCGGATGTCGCGCTCGATCGCTTCGCGGAAACGCTCGGCGCCGCCTGAGCGGAAAGCGAGAAGCCCGATGGACTCGCCGTTGACGCCCTTGCTTATGCGCTTGCCGATCGCCTGCAGTCGGCCATCACCGGCCACGACGACTTTCATGTCGTCCTCGTCATAGCCTTCCTTGCGGTCGATCGTGACGCAGATGCCCGCGCGGTCGTTGCCGACGGCCTTGGCCATCAAGGAATCCGAAACCAGCGTATCGCCGTTCCAGACGAGGCAGTCACCGGCAAGCTCCTCGCGCGCAATGAAGAGCGAGCCGAGATTGTCTGCGACCTTGAAGAAGGGATTGTAGATCGTCCGAACGGCGGGACCGCCGCTTCGGCGCGCAATCGCCTCGTTCACCAGCTCGTCGTGGAAGCCGGTAACGACCACCGCCTCGCCGACGCCGTTCGCTTCAAGCGTATCGAGCTGGCGGTCGAGCAGACTGCGGCCGCCGAACTCGATCAGGCACTTCGGCCGGTGGTCCACAAGGTGTCCGAGGCGGCTGCCCTGCCCGGCCGAAAGGATGATCGCCTTGTTCATTCTCGTCGCCACTGCCTTTCAAATGCGGCGGCGATTGGGCATTAGCTTTCGCCACCAAGAAGAGGATAACCGCGTGAAGAAGATTGAAGCGGTGATCAAGCCGTTCAAGCTGGACGACGTCAAAGACGCGCTGCACGAAGTCGGCGTGTCGGGAATCACCGTGACCGAGGTCAAGGGATTCGGGCGCCAGAAAGGTCACACCGAGCTTTACCGCGGCGCCGAATACGTGATCGACTTCCTTCCCAAGGTGAAAGTCGAAGTCGTCGTCGAGGACGTGATCGTCGAGAATGTCGTCGAAGCCATCACCCAGGCCGCGCGCACCGGCCGGATCGGGGACGGCAAGATCTTCGTCTTTCCGATCGACGAGGCAGTGCGGATCCGGACCGGCGACCGCGGCGCGGACGCGATCTGAGGCCCGAATGGCCGACCCGCGTCTCGCCTCGATGTCTCCGGACGAGCTGAAGTCGGCGATGCGCTCGCTCGGTTATCGAACGCAGTCCGACCTTGCCAATGCGATCGGAGTATCCCGGTCGGCCGTCAGTCTGTGGCTCGAAGGCAAGGTGGGCGTTCCGCGCCCGGTTGCGATGCTTCTTCGAATGCTGATCGCCGCCCAGCGCCGCTCTTTCTAACGCAACCACTCGCCAAGCCCGGTCGTTACGCCCTCCAACCGAAACAGGAAGGAAACGACTGTGCTTGGAACGATTCTCATCATTCTCCTAATCTTGCTCCTCGTCGGCGCTCTTCCGCGCTGGGGTTACAGCAGCGGATGGGGTTACGGACCATCGGGACTGCTCGGACTGATCCTGATCGTCATCGTGATTCTGCTTCTCACCGGGAATCTGTAACCTCAGATTAACGAAAGTTAGCGGTCACGGATTTAGCTCCGCTCGTCGCAAGTGCCTGACCCGCAACGGTTTCTCCGCGTTTGCAGCGCATGTTCGACAGGCGGCGAACTGCCCGCCTGCCGTTCGTCCACAAACGGAGAAACGATAATGCGTACAGTCATCATCGCGGTCGCGATTGGAGCGGCCGCAGCAGCAGCGCCGGCTTCCGCGCAGCTGAACACCTCGCAGGGCCTCGTCACCGTCAACGTCCAGGACGTGTCGATACTCAACGACTTCCTGAACCACGATCAGATCGCCGCCCTCGACGGCCTGAACGTTCCGGTGAGTGTGCAGGTGCCCGTCGGTATTGCCGCAAACGTTTGCGGCGTCGATGCGAACGTGCTCGCGAGCCAGAAAAAGGACGGTCCCGTGAGCTGCGACGCCAAGTCCGGCTCAAAGGCGCTTGCCCAGAGCATCTCAAAGCAAATGCTTGCGCAAAAAAAGAACTAGCCCACTCAGACGAGAGAAGATCGGCCGGAGCGGCACCGCTGTTCCGGCCGTTCATTTCGCGATGATCAGCAGCGGAAACAAACCACCTTTCGTAGCGTTACGGAGGCGAACTAGAGGGGTATCCAGATGCGTATCATCGCCAGTGTTTTCATGTTCGCCGCACTCTCCTCTCTCGGCGCTTGCAAGACAGCGGAAAGTGCCGCGGACACCGTTCAAAGCGCGGGTTCGGCCGTGGCCGACGGGGTCTCCGACGCCGCCGGATCGGCGGTGTCCCTCGTCAACGTCGATTTGTCGAACGTGTTGAACGATCTCGCGCTCGATCTGAAGATCGACAAGTCGAATATTCCGATCAACGCGCAGATCCCGATCAACGTCGCGGCAAATGTCTGCGGAGTGTCGATCAACATCCTGTCGGTGTCGGGAGGCGGGAGCCCGAACTGCACAGCAAACAGCATTTCGCCCGAGCTGAAGCAGTACATCCAGCAGCAGATGGCGGCAAACGGCTCGGTCGGTGGAGGAGCGCAGACAACGACGCAGACTCCGACGAGCACGAACACGACAACTGACACGACCACCAACACGACGACTGGCGACGAGACCCAGCCGCCCCCTCAGTAAGCGTAAAAGGAGAATCGAGAATGGCATCCAGGCCACTCAGACTGTTGACCGTCGCCGTCCTCCTGGCGGGCACGGCCGCATGCAAGACCGAGTCACCGCAGAGCGCCGGCACCGAAGCCGCTACCCAGGACACCGGGACCACGGACAGCAACGCGACGGCGCCCGCCACCGATAGCGGAAGCGGAAGCGGAGCCGGGACAGGAACCGGATCCGGAACCAGCATCCCGGCGCTAGTGAGCGTGAATCTCCAGAACGTCCTCAACGATCTTTCGGTGTCGCTGAAGGTGGACCGCAACAGCATCCCCGTGACCGCGCAGGTCCCGGTCGACGTGGCCGCGGCGGTTTGCGGAGTGTCGGTCGACGCGCTCGCGGCATCGGTCGCGAGCGGAACCGGAAGCTGCACCGCGACGACGACGAGCCCGCAGCTTGTCCAGGTCGTCCAGCAGCAGATCTCGACCGGCGGAAATGTCACCGGCGGCGACCAGACGACGACGGTCCCGACGACCAACAACATGATGTGATTGCCGGGCGGCTCGGCCAGGCTTTCCAGCGGTGAAAAGTTAACCCGCCACTGGATTCGATTCCCGAGCCGCCCGACAAGCCAATCCCAAGCTTCGGATTCGCACATCCGGCCCGCGCGACCTTCGCGGTTTCGCGGGCGCGGCGGCGTTCATCCCTAGCCACGGCAACGACAGACCCCAGGGAGCGGTATCATGGCGGACGCAGGAAAAATCCTTTCGAAGATCAAGGACGAGGAGATCGACTGGGTCGACCTCCGCTTCACCGACCCCAAGGGCAAGTGGCAGCATCTGACGATGGCGTCGGGAGTCGTCGACGAGGACCAGCTCACCGACGGCTTCATGTTCGACGGAAGCTCGATTGCCGGATGGAAGGCCATCAACGAATCCGACATGATCCTGAAGCCGGACCTCGACGCCGCCTATGTCGATCCGTTCAGCGCGACGCCGATGATGATCCTGTTCTGCAACATCGTCGAGCCGTCGACGGGCGAGCTTTACGGCCGCGATCCGCGTTCGACCGCGACCCGCGCCGAGGCCTATCTCAAGCAGACCGGGATCGGCGACACCGTCTTCGTCGGCCCGGAAGCCGAGTTTTTCATGTTCGACGACGTCCGCTTCGAGGATGGCTACAGCGCGAGCGGCTTCAAGATCGACGACATCGAGCTGCCGACCAATACGATGCGCGAATATGACGGCGGCAACCAGGCGCACCGGCCCCGCGCCAAGGGCGGCTATTTTCCGGTCGCCCCCGTCGACAGCGCCATGGACATCCGCGGTGAGATGGTTGCGACCATGCTCGAGATGGGGCTGCCGATGGACAAGCACCATCACGAGGTCGCGGCGTCGCAGCACGAGCTTGGCCTCACCTACGGGGACCTCGTCCAGACCGCCGACCGCATGCAGATATACAAGTACGTGGTGCACATGGTCGCTCACGCCTACGGCAAGACCGCGACCTTCATGCCCAAGCCGATCGCCAAGGATAACGGCAGCGGCATGCACACCCACATGTCGATCTGGAAAGGCGGGAAGCCGCTCTTCGCGGGCAACGGCTATGCCGGGCTGAGCGAAACCGCGCTCTACTTCATCGGCGGCGTCATCAAGCACGCCCGCGCGCTCAACGCTTTCACCAACCCGACGACCAACAGCTACAAGCGCCTGGTGCCGGGCTTCGAGGCGCCCGTCCTCCTCGCTTATTCCAGCCGCAACCGTTCGGCGTCCTGCCGAATCCCCTACGGCGCCGGCGAGAAAGCCAAGCGAGTCGAGTTCCGCTTCCCCGATGCGCTCGCCAACCCCTATCTCGCATATTCCGCGCTGCTGATGGCCGGCCTCGACGGCATCCAGAACCGAATCCATCCGGGCGATCCGATGGACAAGAATCTCTACGACCTGCCGCCGCAGGAGCTGGTGGACGTTCCGACCGTGTGCGGTAGCCTCCGCGAGGCGCTCATCGCTCTCAACAACGACCGCGCCTTCCTGACCAAGGGAGACGTATTCAGCGACGATCAGATCGACGCCTACGCCGAGCTCAAGTGGGAAGACGTGATGCGCTGGGAGACAACGCCGAGCCCGGTCGAGTTCGACATGTATTATTCGAGCTGAACGGGCCTACCGGCTTAGCGATGGTTCAGCTTCGTGCGGGCTCGCGAATCCGGTCGGCGTTCCTTGCCGCGAAGATGAAATAGAGAAGCAGTCCCGCCGAGTTCCAGAGCAGGAACCACTGCTGGGTGTGGGTCGGAAGGCTGTAGAAGAGGTAGGCGCAGCCGAGGATTCCGATCAGGCCCGTGACCCACGGCAGCGGGGTGCGGAAGGTGCGCTGCGCGTCCGGCGCAGTCCGGCGCATCGCGAGCATCGCAGCTGACACCGCGATGAAGGCGGTCAGCGTGCCGGCGTTGGCCAAGGCCACCAGCTCATTGAGCGGGACCAGACCAGCGAGGATTCCAACGACCACGGCGGTGAAAAGCGTGATTCGCACCGGATTCCTGCGCCCCGAAAGCTGCGCCAGCCTCGCCGGAAGCAGCCCGTCACGCGACATCGCCAGGAAGATCCGGCTCTGCCCGTAGAAGAAGGCGAGGATGACGGTCGGAAGGCCGACCGAAGCCGACAGGGCAAGAACCTTCGCGGCAAAGGGCTGTCCGATATCCCTCAGGATTTGCGCCAGCGGGTCGGCGCCGGAAGCGAAATTCTGATAGGGCTCCGCGCCGATCGCGGCAGCTGCAACCGCCATGTAGATCAGGACGCACAGCACCATCGAACCGACGATCCCGATGGCGAGGTCGCGGGACGGATTCTTCGCTTCTTCCGCTGCCGTCGCGATCGCGTCGAAACCGTAGAAAGCGAAGAAGATGATCGCGGCCGCGGCCATCACTCCCGTCTCGCTTCCCGACGGACCGTGCTTTGCGAAGCCGTACGGCATGAAGGGGTGGAAATTGTCCGCATTGAAGACTGCAAGAGCCACCACGACAAACATCGCGAGCGCCAGCATCTTGATCGCGACCAGGGCGGAATTGACGTTGGCGCTTTCCTTCAGCCCGTAGATCAGCGCTCCGGCGATTACCGCGATGATAAAGACGGCGGGAAAATTGAACATGCCGCCCAGCGCAGGCGCCGTCGCCAGGTGCTGGGGTATCCCGACCAGCGGTGAAAAATAGCCGGACCAGCCGACCGAGACGGCGCTTACCACCAGACTATATTCGAGAATCAGCGACCAGCCGACGAACCAGGCGATCAGCTCGCCGAACACGACGTAGGAATAGGTATAGGCCGAGCCCGAAGCCGGGATCATGGTCGCGACCTCAGCGTAGGCGAGAGCAGCAGCGGCGCAGATCGCTCCGGCAATCACGAAGCTCAGCATCATCGCCGGCCCCGCCTTGCCGGCGGCGGTCCCGATCAGCACGAGGATTCCGGTCCCGACGATCGCGCCCACGCCAAGAAAGATCAGGTGCGGCCAGGACAAAGTGCGCTTGAGGCGATGCTCTTCAGGCAGGTCGTCTGCGGCGACGATCGTCTTGCGGTGCATGATCTTCACTTGGGCCCCTCCCCTTTGCTGCCTTGCTCGCAACCGAGAGGCCGCGCGTCAATAATCCTTCGACACGCGCACGCTGGCCTGGGCGCGGCCGATCGTCGATACGGTCGAAAGCACGGACAGCCAGCGCGTGATTTCATATTCGACGCGGGTGGCCGAATATTCGTGGCCGTCAGTGATGACCTCCACGTAGAGCTTGCGGCCGATATATTTGCCCGCCGCGACGGCCGTCTTCTGGCCGGTGGCGATATCGGCCGGAAGGATCCGCAGCCGGTCCAGGCCGACGGCGCGGCGGAGCGCATTGATCGGGTCGAGACTTCCGCTGCCGCTATTGAGCGCCGCCACCGCCGAGGCGAGCTGCAGCGCCTCGGGAGCGGAAAGGTTGGTGATCGAGGTCCCGAACAGGATGCGCGACAGAAGTTCGTCCTGCGGAAGCTGCGGGTTCGAGGCGAAGCTGATTTCCGGCTTCAGGCCCGTCCCCTGGACAAGGATGGTGGCGTCGAGACCTTGCACCTGTGCGAGGGCGCGGATGTCCAGCAACGGATTGGGCGGGCTCTCTCCGCGGAATCGGATGATCCCGCGGTCGAGGCGGAAGGTGCGCCCTGCAAACTCATAGTCTCCGCGGACCAGGTCGGCGCGGCCGGTGAACGCGGGCGAATCGGCAACTCCCCCGACATGGATGTCCGTCGTCCAGGTGCTCCGGATGCCGAGTCCGCGCACCTGCAGATTGCCGCCGGCAAGGTCGATGTCCAGCTTCCACGGATGAAGTTCCTCGGGCTCGATCACGTCGGCCTCGTCGAGACCCGAATGCCTGACCTCGAGCTTCGGGACCGCGGCCGAGCTGCTGGCCTGCCCGAGCGTGAAGCGTCCGCTGTTGAGCCGGAGCTTGCCGGAAACCGTGCCGCCGCTCCCGTTCGACTTGACCGCAAGCGGCCCGGTCACGGTCGCCGCGACATCGTCCCGGTTCAGGAGTTGCGCCTTCTGCGCGTTGAACGCGAGGTCGAGCAAGGTCCGGCCCTGCGAGAAGGTGACGGTACCCGACCCCTCCACCGATCCATTGCCGGCGGTCTGCCCGGACAGCTTGCTGAAGAGTAGCTTCGAACCCTGGAACCGTCCCTGCGCGGCCAGGTGATCGATGACGGTGCCGGTGATAGAAGATTCCAGCCGCGCGTTTTCCGTGCG
This sequence comes from Pseudomonadota bacterium, assembly GCA_046733255.1. Taxonomy (GTDB): domain Bacteria; phylum Pseudomonadota; class Alphaproteobacteria; order Sphingomonadales; family Sphingomonadaceae; genus Sphingomicrobium. The sequence continues at coordinate 11,974 of JBKPOU010000064.1, read as the reverse complement.
GAACGACCCCGCAATCACCGGATTGGCGAGAGACCCGCGAATGTCGGTCCCGATCGCGGCAGCGCCGGTGAGGTCGAAAATCTCGACTCCCGAAAGGCGCCAGAGCGTGTCCGCCGGACCCTGGTAGCGAAGCTGGGCGAACAAGGGCGCGTTCATCAGGGCGGTCATCACCGAACCGCCGCCCAACGGCGCGAACCGCGCCTGCGCCCGCCCGATCGTCTGGCCGTTGCTGACCGCGACGGCGCGAAGGCCCGCCTTGTCGTTGGTCAGGACAGCAGCAACGCCGAGGTCGATCGGCTGCGAGGCGAGCACCAGTCCCGAGCGGCTGAGGCCGCGGACCGTCAGGTTGAGCCTGCCCGAGCGCGTCCCCTTCCACGCATAATCGAGCGAACCGCTCGCCCGGCCCCTCATGTCGAGATCGGGCCAGGCGATGTTGAGCACGCTTAGCGGCATCGATTGGAGCTGCGCGTGCACGCTAGGACGCGAACCGCTGTTGCCCGATACTACGGCGCGGCCGCCGGCAAAGGACACGCGCGTGGGCGCCAGCGCCCAACCATCTCCCGACTTCGTCAGTACGGCCGCCTGCTCGAGCATGAGCGGGTTGCGCTCCACCTCGCCCTTGCCCGTCAGCCGGACCTGCTCGGGCGAAACGTCGGCGAGGAGGTTGAACTCGAACTCGGCGCCTCTCCGCCCGGCGAACGCGGCGCGCACCTGGCCTGCGCCGTTGACGAGATTGGCGTTGGCGCTGAGCCGGGCGATCGTCACCCCGCTCATCTCCAACCCGCGCGCATTGACGACTCCGCTCAGCGTCGTGCGTTCGTCGGCGAGGACGATGGTGCCGTCGAGGCGGCCGCTGCGCACCGCGAGGGCATCGGGGAAGGTCACGTGGTCGGCGCTCAGATGCGCCTCGATCTTCTGAGCGTCGCCGACCGGTGCGAACGACAGGACCCCGGTCAGCCCTCCCCCGGCGACGTCGAGACTGCCGGTGAAGCCGCCCGGATCGGAGCGGAGCTGGCCGCTTGCGTGGGCGCCGTTCACGTCGAGAGCCGCGACGGCGATCATCGTTTTGCCCCCGCGCGGCATCAGGATCTGCCCGTTGCTGCTGAACGGCCCGAGCCGCGACCCTCCATTCGCTTTGTAATCATAGCCCGCGGAAGTTGCGGCGAGCAGCAAGTGCACGTCCTTCAGCCCGAGCGTGTCATTCGGGCTGGCGAGGAACAGCTCCACGTTCGGTCGGGCGATATTGCCTTCCAGGATCATTCGGACGGGGCCGTATTTCGCCTGCCGGCCGGTCGCGCTGATGTGGAAGGTTCCGTCGCGCCGGCGGATTCCTTCCCCCGACAGGCGAAGCTTGGGCGAATAGAGCTGCAGGTTGGTGAGGTGAAGGATGCCATCGGGGGTCCGGGTGAGGTTCGTCTCGATCCTCGGCAAGCCGCCGGTGAGGCTCATGAAGAAGCTGTTGTCGAGGCGGCGGACCCACGCCTTTGCGGTGCCGGTGACCAAGGTCCCCTTCCCGCCCGGGCCGGGGACGACGCGAAGGTCGGTCAGCACGTCGACGATTCCGAGGCCCTCGATGAAATAGCGGTGCATCCCGCCCGACATCAGGATTTCGAACCGGCCGGTGACCAGGTCGATCAGGAGCGAGAGCTTGCCGTTGACCCTCGCGCTTCGAAGCTGGAGGTTTTCGCCACGGACAAGCTTCGGCGTCACCGTCAGCATTCCGTCAATCCGGCCATTGGCGAGTATCGCACCGGCCATGTCGCCGACGCCGGTGATCGCCCGCGCCTGGAGGTGAAGCGGCACGCGCATCGGCCAGGGAGAGAGCTTCCCCCTGCCCTCGGCGCGGACGTCGACGAAGCCGGTATCGTCGAACTTCACTCCGGGCGAGGTCAGCCGGTAAGCGTAATCGGCGGTACCGAATGGGCCGTCGAGCGTGATGAGCATCCGGACCTGGCGGCCGGTCATGTTTGTGAACAGGGCCGGCGGGCGGAGCAGGTCGAGGCCGACGCGGACGGAGCGGAAGCTGTTGTCCGCGAGGTCCAGCGTGCCGTTCGCCGCTGCTCGGAGCGAGCTCGAACCAAGGACGAGCTTGCCGTCGAGCAGCCGGTCCTTGAGGGTCGCCGACCCGCTCACCCGGACGAGCGGCTCTGTCAGGCGCATCAGCCTTCCGCGGAGGAACTGCGATGGCTTCATCGCTCCCGACAGGCTGAAGCGGCCGTCCGCGGCGGTGAGCGCGAGCCGGGCAGTCGGGCGTCCGGACATGTTCAGCCCCGCTCGCCCGACCCAACGCGTCCACGTGCCGTCGCCGGTGATCGTGGCGTCGATGGACCGCTTCGAGCCAAGCAGCGCCGGCAGCACACCGCCTTCGGTGGAACGAGCGCGAAGCTCGATGTCGAACTTGTCGCCGTCCGGCTCGGCGTCGAGGTCGAGGAGCAGTCGGTCCGAGCCGTCGATCGCCGCGTCGAGCTTGACGACGGCCCGGCCCGAACGGACGTCCGCGCTGCCTTTCAGGCGGCCCACTCGCGATGTACCCGCAACCGCCTTGCCGATTTCGAGCCGGTCGATCGATAGCTCGCCGATGTGGATGTCGAAGCCGGGAAGAATCGGACCCTTCTTCAGGCTCGGCTTGAGCTTGGGGAGCCGGACCAGGGTCGCCCGGTCGGCGTGCAGACGCTCGATGGTGAGCTTGTTGTAGAGCCATGCGCCCGGCGTCCAGTCGACGTCGATCTCGGGCGACGTGAAGAAGGCGCCGCGCTGGTCGAGGATCGCGACATTCTTCAGCCGGGACTGGCCGAAGATCGAGCCCTCGATCCTTCCAATCCGGAACTTCAGGCCCGACGACGTCTCGACCTGGGCCAGCCGGTCGACGATCCAGCGATGCCCTGGCGCGGTATCCAGGATGAACAGCCCGATCGCGAGGAGAAGCGCAAGGCCGAGAAAGAGCGCCAGCAGCTCCTGGCCGAGCCGGCGGAGCCAGTGCCGCTTCAGCCTGTAAGGCGCCCGCTCGCCCGTGCCTTCCGCGAGGGCGATCTCGTCGGCCATCAGAAGGCCTGGCCCAGCGACACGGCGACCGCGATCCGGCCGTCGCCCTCGCGCGGGTTGATCGGCGTGCCGACGTCGATCCGGATCGGCCCGAAGCTGGAATAATAGCGGACGCCGAGGCCTGCGCCGAATTGCCAGCGATTGAAGTCTGGCGTGACCTTGTTGGTCAGCGAGCCCCCGTCGAAGAACGGGACGAGGCCGAAGTTCCCGCCGAACGCGTTGAGCCGGAAGCGGGCTTCGAGCGAGAATTCGGTGAGCGTCTTGCCGCCCACCGGATCATTCTCGAAATCGCGTGGGCCGACGCGCTGGTAGCCGTATCCGCGCACCGACCCGCCGCCGCCCGAATAGAAGCGCCGCGATGGGGCGATCGAGGAGGCATCGGCGCCCAGGATGCTCCCGAACCTGACCCGCCCGGCGAGGACCGTCCGCGAATTGACCGGATAATAAGCGCTCGCGTCGACCTGGCCGCGCGCATAAGCGAACGAGCCGCTCTTCGCGGAAATCTCCGGGCTCAGGTGGAAGGATGCGCGGAACCCGCGGGTCGGATCGAGAAGGTCGTCCGTCCCGTCATAGCCGACGCTCGCAGGGAGCGCGGTGATCAGGAAGGTCTTCGTTTCCTTCACCAGCGGATCGTTGAAGACGCCGCGCTCGTCGGTTGCGAGGAGCTCGGTCGCCACTCCCCAGGTCCAGCGCTTCCGCCAGATGATGTTGCTCTGCCGCTCCAGGCTGGCCAGCAGCCGGATGGTCTTCGCCTCATAGGCGTCGAACCTGGTGTGGCTCGCGCTCAGCTGCAGGTCGAAGATTCGGTCGCGACGGCCGAAATTGTTGCGGCGGAACTCGACTCCCGCGAGCTGTTCCCGGGTTCCGCCGATTCCCCGCAAGGTGAGCGCGCCCTCCGGATTGACGAAGTTGCGGTCCTGCCAGCTGCCTTCGAGCTTGATTCCTTCGCCGGTGCCGTAGCCGAGCTCGCCGGCGATCGTATGACGCGGGGCGGGCATCAGGTTCACATCCAGATCGACGGTGCCGTGGTCGGGAACCGGCACCACGTTGACGTCCGCCGAAGCAACCAGCCCCGTCGCTATCAGCGCCCGCCGCAGATCGTCCACCTTGTCACGCTCGAACCGGTCGCCCGTCTTGAACCGCGCCATGTCGGCGATGTGGCGCGCGCTGAACGGCGGCCGTCCGCTGACGCGGATAGTTCCGAAATGCGCGACCGGGCCCGGCTGCACCGGGAGCACCAGGCTGGCGAGATGGGTTTGATGGTCGACAACGATCTGCTGCTCGCCGAGCTCGGCCAGCGCGAAGCCCTCTTCCCCAAGCGCGACCTTGAGAGCCAGGTCGGCGGCAATCACATCCTCGGCGATGACCGGGTCGCCGGGCTTGACCGAAAAGGACCTGCGCAGCGCCTCGGCGTCCGGACCGGCAACTTCGAGCCCAGGCAACTCGACCGTCCGGAACCGATATTGCTGTCCGGAATCAGCGGCGAGGGTGACTCGAAGGATCTGACCTTCCGGCTCTACGGCCGGCTCGACGATCGCGTCGTAATAGCCTTGCGAGCGGAGAAGCTCCGCCAGCAGCTCGGAATCGCTCTCGGAACGTCGTTGGATCTGCGCGGCATTGGCCGTGTCCCGGCGGCCTTCGTACAGTGCCGATTGCTTCTCGAAGGCCTTGACGAGCGCCTCGGCATTGCCGATCCGTTCCAGTCCGCTGATCGTGATCGCATATTGCCGCTCGCCGCTCGAATCGACGACGGCCTGGTCTTCAGTCACCTCTTCCGGCGGCATGGTGTCCGGCGGAGCATGGTCGAGGTCCGGCCAGCTGACTCCAAGATCCGGCATCGGATCAAGCGGAGCAGACGGATCGACGTTGGCGGGGTCGGGCTCGGCTTGCTGGGCGATGGCGGGAGCGGAAACAAGCGCGGCGGTCGCGGCCGCACACAGCAGCCGCGCGACCAACCGCGCTCTCACACCCGCTCTCCCATTCCCGTTCAGAGTAAAGGGCGCACATGAACGGCGCCAGAGCGCTACATCGGTTTAATGAATGCTTCCGCGCACTTCGTCGCTTCTTAGCGTCACAATGACGCGCTCGATCTGCCGCCAGTGGCAGAACCGGACGACATTGCCCGCGTCGCGGCTCTCTTCGGCACGCACCGCGGCTTCGAACCCAGCATTGTCGCCGTAGAGCTCGAGGAGCTCAGCTGCATCGGCCAGAGCCGGCCGTCCCGAGATAAAAGGCGCGTCCATGGCGCCCTTGATAAGGCCCAGGCTGTTTCCGGATCGCCGACAAGCATCGTCAACGGCACGTTCACCATAGCATCCGTTGATTGCGCCGCCTTCGCTCCCGTCATAAGACTGCATGCAGGCGGGGGCCCTTCCATGAGTGACGTGTTCGTCTCATACAAAGCGGAAGACCGGCGGCGGGTGAAGCCGCTCGTCGATGCTCTGGAGGCTGAAGGCTATTCCGTCTGGTGGGACGAGCAGATCGGCGGAGGCGCGCAGTGGCGCCATACAATCGAAGAAGAGCTCAATTGCGCCAAATGCGTCATTGTCGTTTGGAGCAAACGCTCGGCTGGAGAATTCGGCACGTTCGTCCAGGACGAGGCGACGCGAGCGCAGCAGAGGCACGTCTATGTCCCGGTCCTCATCGACAAGGTGCATCTTCCGCTCGGCTTCGGCGAGACCCAGGCCCTGCCCCTTGTCGGCTGGCACGGAAGCCGCTCCGACGCGCGCTACGAGGCAATATTGTCGGCCGTCCGCCGCAACATCGGCACAAAGCCCCGGGCGCGCCCTCGCCCCGCTGCTGCGGCGGGTGTCGACCGGCGTTCCGTGGTTGCCGGCGGCGCGGTTGCGACTCTTGCAGTCGCCGGCGTCGGTGCGTGGGCGCTCTTCAAGCCAAGCGAGGCGTCCGCATCCCGAAGCATCGCCGTCCTGCCTTTCTCGAATCTGAGCGGCGATCCGGGACAAGCTTTTTTCTCGGATGGAATTGCCGAAGAGATTCGAAGCGCCCTCAACCGGATCGCCGGGTTGAAGGTGGCGGGAAGCACGTCATCCGAGGCCGTCCGCAACGACGATGCGCAGACGGCAGCGAAGAAGCTCGACGTCACGAATATCCTGACAGGCAGCGTGCGCCAGTCCCCGTCGACGATCCGGGTCAGCGCCGAGCTGATCGACGGCAGCACAGGTCTCGACAAATGGTCACAGGATTATGACCGTTCGCCAGGCGACGCGATCAAGATCCAGATGGACATTGCACAAAGCGTTGCTGCAGCGCTCAGCGCCACGCTGGGCGAGGCCGTACGCGAAGCGATCAGCATCGGCGGCACGAGCAATGCCGCGGCCCAGAAGCTTTTCCTGAAAGCCAAGGCGCAGCGTCACGCCGACGATAGCGAAGCGGGCATCCACGCCGTTGTCGGACTGTTGGACTCGGCAATCGCGCTCGACCCGAATTTCGCCGACGCCCACGCGATGAAGGCACGAGCTCTGGCCGATCTTTTTGGATATTACACTGCGGCAGGCGGCGGCTTCGAAGACGGCTACAAACAATCTGAAGCGGTGGCACGACAAGCCATTGCCCTCGCTCCCGGTTTGGCGAGCGGTCATATGGCTCTCGCTTACACCCTGCTGTCGCAGCTTAATGTCGGTCGAGCGGCGATCGAATATGAGCGCGCGCATGCGCTTGCCGGCGGCGATGTCGATGACCTTCTCGCCTATGCCGCTTTTCTCGAAGTCCTCGGCAAGCAGGATGCCGCCATCAACGTTGCTCGAGAGGTTCAAAGCCGCGACCCGCTGAATCCCGCCGGCTATGGCCGCGAGGCAAGCGCGCAAGATAATGCGGGGCACCTTCCACAGGCCATACAAGCCTATCGCAAGACATTGGAACTGGCCCCGAATCTTCTTTTGCCTCGAGCATTCCTGGGATTGGCGTTGATGGATGCGGGCAAGTTCGATGAAGCCAGGGCGGAATTAAGGAAACTGCCCGCCGATTATCTCTTCCGGTTGCTTGGAGAAAGCATTCTGTACGCGCACGAGGGAAATCGTGCCGCGTCCGATGTTGCGTTGAAACGCGCGCAACAGCTCAATGGCGATTCAGCACACTACCAATATGCGGATATCCACGCCCAGCGCGGTGAAAAGGACGAAGCTTTTGCATCGCTCGACCGTGCCTGGCAGTTTCGTGATCCGGGGCTTGCCTACATGAAGCAAGATCGGTGGCTCGATCCGATCAAGTCCGATCCGCGCTTCGCTGCGCTGCTGGCAAAGATGAACTTCCCCGCCTGATGTCGGACGTCTTCATATCCTACAAGGCGGAGGACCGCCGGCGGGTGCAGCCTCTTGTCCAGGCTCTCCAGGCTGACGGCTTTTCCGTCTGGTGGGACGAGCAGATCGGCGGCGGCGATGCCTGGCGCGAGAGCATCGAGCGCGAGCTCGACGCAGCCAAATCGGTAATCGTCGTGTGGAGCAAGCGCTCCATCGGCCCCGAGGGGCGGTTCGTTCGCGACGAGGCTTCGCGAGCGATGGAGCGGGACGTCTATCTGCCGGTGAGAATCGACAATGTCCGCCTGCCTCTCGGCTTTGGCGAGACGCAGGCGCTGCCGCTGACCGGTTGGCACGGCAAAACGTCCGACGCACGCTACCAGGCGGTGCTCGCCGCCGTACGCAAATGCGTGGGTCGTGAAGGCGATGGCAAGTCCCAGCCGGCAGCTCGCGCCCCGGTGGACCGCCGCATGGTGCTCGCGGGCGGTGCGGCAGCGACGGTCGCCGTAGCGGGCGTCGGCGGATGGGCGCTGCTCAAGCCGACTTCGGCGAGCGCTTCGTCGAACAGCATCGCCGTGCTTCCATTCGCCAATCTCAGCGGCGATCCGGCACAGGCTTATTTCTCGGACGGGATTGCCGAAGAACTCAGGAGCGCTTTGACGCGGCTGGCCGGTCTCAAGGTCGTCGGAAGGACCTCGTCCGAGGCGGTTCGCAACGACGATGCGGAAACCGCGGCGAAGAAGCTCGAAGTCGCGAACATCCTGACCGGAAGCGTACGCCAGTCGCCTTCGACCATTCGGGTCAGCGCCCAGCTGGTGGACGGGAATAGCGGACTGGAGAAATGGTCCGACAGCTACGACCGCCCGCCCGGCGACGCGATCAAGATCCAGACCGACATCGCCGAGAATGTCGCGACATCATTGAGTGCGGCGCTCGGCGAAGCGGCAAAGACCGCAATCACCGTCGGTGGTACCGACAATCCCAATGCACAGAGGGCGCTGATCCAGGCGGTGGCGCTCGAAAACGGGCCCAATTCCAAGGAGGCAGTCGAACGCGCACTCGACCTTCTGGATTCGGCTATCCGGCTCGATCCCCATTACGCCGATGCCTATGCGCGCAAATCTTCGCTGGTCGTCCGGTGGGGCAACAATTACGCCACCACTCCGGCGACGCTGGCTCAATCTCGCACCGACGGGCTCGATCTCGCCCAAAAAGCGCTCCGGATCGCTCCCGACCTGGCGCAGGCGCACAAGGCGTTATTTTCGGTCTATACCAGCAACCTTCGAATCGCTCCCGCTGTGGACGAGCTGAAGCAGGCTCTGAAGCTTGCGCCGGGTGATGCCGACACGCTTACGACTTATGCGCGTTACCTGGCTCGCGTTGGCCGCTCCGAAGAAGCGCTGCAAACGATCGGCGCGGCGATTTCTTCGGACCCGTTGAACGCGTTCGCCTATGACGTCCGGACAGTCACGCTCTTCTACGCGCGCCGTTATCGCGATTCGCTTAATTTCGCGAAGCAGGTCGCTGCCAAATCTCCCGAGCTTGCACCCGATCCTGTTTCAGTGGGGGATGTGCTCGTCGCGCTCGGCAGCTTCAGCGATGCGCAAGCTTTCTACAACAAGGCCGAGCCCGATTATTGGGGACGGATAACCGGAGAAGCCATATCGGCCGCTCGCCGGGGAAACAAACCGGTGAGCCTTGAAAAGCTGAAGCAATTGCGGGATGGCTACGGAGACGCGGCAAGCACCCAGATCGGTGAAATTTACGCACAGCTTGGCGAGCGCGAAGCTGCGCTCGCCGCGCTCGAACGCGCGTTTGAGATCAAGGATGCGGGCCTGACGAGCATGCTGGTCGACCCCTGGCTCGACCCGGTGCGGCACGATCCTAGGTTCGAGGCAATCGTCCGCAAGATGGACTTCCCCACCTGATGTCCGACGTGTTCATCTCCTACAAGGCGGAGGACCGCAAACGGATCCAGCCGCTGGTTCAGGCGCTCCAGGCGGACGGTTATTCGGTTTGGTGGGACGAGCATATCGGCACCGGCGACGAATGGCGCCAGACGATCGAGAAGCAGCTCGATTCGGCGAAATGCGTGATCGTCGCCTGGAGCAAGCGCTCGGCGGGGCCGGACGGCCGCTTCGTCCGCGACGAAGCCTCGCGAGCGCAGCGGCGGGGAATCTACGTTCCGGTGCTCCTTGACGCCGTCGACCCGCCGCTGGGTTTCGGCGAAAGCCAGGCGGCGTCGCTTCGCGGCTGGCATGGCAATCGATCGGACTCGCGCTATCAGCACGTTGCATCCGCAGTCCAACGGATCGCCGGCTCCGGAACCGAAGAATCGACTCACCCCGTCCAGCCGGCTGGCGTCAGCCGCCGCGTGGCAATTGCTGGAGGCGCGGCGGCCACGGTTGCCGTCGCGGGCGTTGGCGGCTGGGTACTCCTGAAGCCCTCAACGGCCGATGCTTCGTCGAACAGCATCGCCGTGCTGCCCTTCGCCAACTTGAGCGGCGATCCGGCCCAGGCCTATTTCTCTGACGGGATCGCCGAAGAGCTTCGAAGCGCGTTGGCGCGGCTCGCCGGACTCAGCGTCGTCGGCCGAATCTCGTCGGAATCGGTCCGCGACGACGATGCCGAGACTGCCGCCAAGAAGCTCGGAGTCGTGAATATCCTGACCGGAAGCGTCCGCAAGTCGCCGGCAGTCGTTCGCGTGGGCGCGCAACTCGTCGATGGACGCAACGGCATGGAACGCTGGTCGGAAAGCTACGACCGCGCTCCCGGCGACGCGATCAAGATCCAGACCGACATCGCCGAGAATGTCGCCCAGGCACTCAGCATTGCGCTGGGTGGCAGCGGAGGGTCGACTCTGACGATCGGAGGCACCAGCAACGCCGAGGCGCACAATCTCGTGCTTCAGGCCGATGAGGCCATGGACCGGGCGACGAAGGAGGACTCCGATAGGGCAATACAGCTTGTCAGCGACGCCCTTCAGCTGGATCCCAATTATGCCGACGCTTATTCGCGCAAGTCCCTCTTCCTGATCCGCCGAAGCAACGCCTATGCAAGCGGGCGCGAGGAGCTCGCCCGATACCGTGCCGCGGCGGCTCCATTGGCCAGAAAAGCGCTTGCGCTCGCTCCGAAATCGGCGCGCGCTCATATGGCGATGGGGGCGATTTACCAGAACGATTTCAACATCGGCGCGGCGTGGTCCGAATTCCGGCTGGGACGCCAGCTTGCCCCCGGGGACGCCGCAATCTTGAGCCGCTACAGCTATTTCGTCTCGCGGCTCGGGGACCAGGCAGAGTCGCTTCGAACAGCCGACAAGGTCCTGGAGCTCGAACCCCTGGACCCCGATTCTTATGCCAACCGTGTCGGGGCGCTGCTGGATGCGAGACGCTATCAGGAAGCTGTGAAGTTTGCGGAAGAAACACAGCGGAAATCGCCCGACCTGTTCCACGACCCGTTGCTGCTGGGTCTATGTCTGATGATGGTAGGAAAGCTGGGTGAAGCGAAACAGCAATTCGAGCTCGCCAATCCGGACAAATGGGAGCGGCTCACCGGCGAAGCGCTGATCTTCGCGCGCACCGGCGATTCAACCGGCGTCCAGCGCAAATTGCAACGGATGCAGGAGCTCTTTGGGGAGGCCGCCAGCTATCAATATGCCGAAATCTACGCGCAGACGGGAGACAGAGAGCGCGCCTTGTCGGCCCTCGAAGCGGCTTGGGCCGTTCGCGACGCGGGACTGATCAGCGTCCTCGTTGATCCGCTGCTCGACCCGATCCGCAGCGATCCGCGGTTCGAGGCCATCGTGAAACGAATGAACTTCCCTACCTGATGTCCAAAGTCTTCGTCTCGTACAAAGCGGAAGACCGGCGGCGGATCGAGCCCTTGGTCCGGGCGCTTCAGGCGGACGGCTACTCGGTCTGGTGGGACCAGCACATCGGGACCGGAGACGAATGGCGCCAGACGATCGAGCGCGAACTCGATTCCGCAAAATGCGTTCTCGTCGTCTGGAGCAAGCGTTCGGTCGGGCCCGACGGGAATTTCGTGCGCGATGAAGCCTCGCGGGCGCAAAAGCGGCGCGTCTATGTCCCGGTCCTGATCGATGCGGTCAATCCGCCGCTCGGCTTCGGCGAAAGCCAGGCGGCGTCACTGCGCGGCTGGAAAGGCGACCGGTCCGATCCGAACTACCAGGCGGTTTTGTCGGGCGTGCGCCGGATCGCCGGCGCCGGCACTCAGCCGAAATCCCGCGATGCCGATCAGGTGCCCGTATCGCGGCGCGCCGTCGTTGCAACGGGTGCGATGACTGCGGTGGCCATTGCCGGTGCAGGCGGGTGGGTGCTTCTCAAGCCAAGCCGGAGCAGTGGGGCGCAGAGCATCGCGGTCCTCCCCTTCGCGAACCTCAGCGGCGATCCCGGCCAGGCCTATTTCTCGGACGGAATTGCCGAGGAACTTCGCAATGCACTCGCCAGATTAGCGGGCTTGAAGGTCGTCGGGCGAACCTCGTCGGAGGCCGTCCGCGACGAGGATGCCGCGACTGCGGCGAAGAAGCTCGGGGTCGCAAACATCCTGACGGGTAGCGTTCGCCAGTCGCCTTCCACAATCCGCATCAGCGCACAGTTGGTCGATGGCGGTAACGGCATTGAGAAATGGTCGGAAAATTATGACCGCGCTCCCGGCGACGC
>JBKPOU010000063.1:0-5187 GCA_046733255.1 Pseudomonadota bacterium | reverse complement strand
TGTCGAGCACATCGGAGCTGGTCATCCCCTGGTGGAGCCAGCGCTTCTCGTCCCCGAGCTTCTCGCCCGCCCAGGTCAGGAAGGCGATCACGTCGTGCTTCGTCACCGCCTCGATCGCGTCGATCGCCGGAACGTCGATCTCGCCGAGCGCATTGCGGTCGTATGCCGCGCGGATCGTTGCCGCGTCCTCGGCGGGGATCATCCCGATCTTCCCCATTGCCTCGGCCGCGAACACCTCGATCTGCCACCAGATTCGGTAGCGGTTCTCAGGCGACCAAATCGCCGTCATTTCGGGCCGGGAATAACGTGGGACCATGGCGGAGGCGGCTAGCAGGGAAGCCGCGGGGGTTCAAATTACAAGGGGGGTCGATACTTAGCGCTGGATCGGAACATGCAGGAGCTTAGGGCATCACTCATCGGCGCCTGGAAAGATATGATCCAGCAAATCGTGCAACGCTGTCGCAGCCTCGCTCCAGCAGGCAATATCCTCGGGTGGCCAACCCGTTGCTTGTCCGGTCGTCAACGCCATGAGCGGCGTACCTCCATTGTCGACAATGATTTCTTGAGGATGGCCACCATCTCTGCACACCTTGCTTTCCAAACCTTGTCCAAGAACGCGCAGGTAGGCAGCCTGCAGCGTGGCAAGGTTCGCGGGGGAAAGCTTTCCGTTCCGGACAGGCCGTTGCAGCAAGGGATCACCGCAGACACGCCGCGCCGCCGTCAAGGTGACAGTGTACCGGCCAGTCCGAATGTCGACCGTGACATTCCCGGGCGGACAAAATTCCGAGTGGCCGATCGTCGAAAATATCCAAGCGGTGCGGCCTAAGGTCGCTGAATTCGGAACGGGCGGAATAGGTGACGGCTGGAGTCCGCCCATGATCGCAGCAAGGAGCATCATGAGCGGATGGTTTCACAACGATAACGTGTTCGCAATGGTTCGCGAGCGATCAAATCAGTCCCATCGCTCTCAAGCTACTCCGCCCTGTGGCGCCCACAATCACATGGTCGTGGACGCTGATCTTCATGTGCCGCCCGGCTTCGACCAGGTCCTGCGTGATTCTTATGTCCTGCTGGCTCGGCATCGGGTCGCCGCTCGGGTGGTTGTGGACGATGATTAGGGCGGTGGCGCCAAGTGCGATTGCCCGGGCTATGATTTCCCGGACATGGACGGCGGCTTCGTCGACCGAGCCGTTCCACATCGCCTCATTGGCGATCAGCATGTTCTTCGAATTGAGGAAGAGCACACGCACCTGCTCGGTCCGCGAATGGGCCATCGCCGCGTGCAGGTAATCGCACAGCGCGTCCCAGCTCGAGAGGATGGGCGTGCCTTCGGTTCGCGTTTCGAGGAGGCGGAGCGCGGTGGCCTCGGCGATCTTGAGAGCTCCGATGACCGTCTCGCTCAGGCCCTCGCGCTTCAAGGCGTCGGCGCTTGCCGAGAGTAGCGGGCCGACCCCGCCGTATCTCGCGATCAGCTCTTTCGCCTGCTCCTTGGTGTCGCGGCGGGGAATGGCGAGGGCGAGGAGATATTCGACCAGCTCATGGTCGAGCAGCGCCTTGCCGCCGCCCTCGAACAGCCGCTTGCGCAGGCGCGCCCGATGCCCGCTGCCGCTGTTTCCCATGTCCGCAACTCGCCCGTGCATGGCTTCCCCACCATCGACCAGCCCGAGCGAGCAAAGCATAGCCGGAGATTGCGCAGCGTGGAAAGCATCGCCTAGCGGTCGTACCGGTGACGGAACGGCGGCTGGACGCGCGGGTTGAACCCTCCAATGGCTGACGAGCAGGTCGAACGAGGGGGATCGGACCCGGACATTGTCGTGATCCGCGGTTCGCGTTTTCGCCAGCTCCTGACCTGGGTTGCGGTCGGCGCCGTTGTTCTGCTCGTCGTCGCGCTAACGATCGTCTGGATCGAGCGGCGGCCGATCGCCCGGGGCCTCATCAGCCACGAGCTCGAAAGCCGCGGCGTCAAGGGAAACTTCACACTGGACCGCGTGGGACTCCGGACCCAGCAAATCAGCAACCTCACCATCGGCGATCCCAGGCATCCGGACGTAATTGCGAAGCGGGTGCTGATCCAGATGCGGCTGAAGTGGAACGGCAGCGTCGACGTCTACCGGATCGTCGCCCGCGGAGTCCGCCTTCGTGGGGGAGTGCTGCCGAGCGGCCGGGTCAGCTGGGGCGAGATCGACAAATTGCTTCCGCCGCCAACCGGCGAGCCATTCAGCCTACCGGACGTCTCGCTCGACATTGCCGACAGCAGCATCGCACTTGCGACGCCCTGGGGGCCGCTCGGTTTCGCGGTGCAGGGCAACGGCAATTTGAGCGGCGGCTTCAAGGGCCGCTTCGTCTCGTCCAGCCCGCAACTGATCACCGGCCGGTGCGCGGTGACCAATGTCCGCGGTGCGGCCGCGATCGAAGTCAAGGCGCGCCATCCGCACGTCGTCGGGCCGCTGACGGCCGATCATTTCGCCTGCCCGGCGAGCCGATTCTCGATCGTCCAACCCCGACTCGACCTCGACGCTCGCTTCGGCGAGGCGTTCGACAATTACGACGCGAACGCTCGGATCATGTCGCAGGTGCTGACCGCGGGCGACAACGGGCTCGCGGCGCTGAACGGGCGCATCACCCTGATTGGCGACCCGACGGACGCGAAAGGCGTTGTCGACCTTGCCGCGCAGAGGTCGAGGCTCGGCAAGATCACTGCGGAGCGGACCCGCGTACAGGGCAAGTACCGGCTCAAGACCACCGCCGGCAGCCTGATCATGGTCGGCCGGTACGCGGCCAATGGAGCGAGCCTGGACCCGTCGATGATCTCCGGCCTCACCGGCGCGCTGGAAGCCACGAAATCGACCCCGATCGGGCCCATCGCCGCGGCAATGGGCAATGCGATGCGAAAGAGCGCCCAGTCATTCGACGTCGATGGCGGGATCCGGCTCGTCAACTTCCCCGGTTACGGGGGTGCGCGGGTGACCGATGCGACGGTCGTCACCGCAACCGGTGGGCGTGCCCATATCTCCGGCGGCAAGGGCATCAGCTATTACTGGCCGACCGGCGGACTTCGCTTCGACGGCACCCTGGCGATGGCGGGCGGCGGCCTTCCGACCGGGTCGATCACGCTCCATCAGGAAGCAAACGGCGCGATGAGCGGCGTGGGCAACTTCCAGCCCTATGTCGTCGGCGGGTCGCGCCTCTCGCTGTCGACTCTTCGCTTCGACGCGCAGCCGAACGGCGCCACGCGCTTCGCAACGGTGGCGAACCTCACCGGCAATTTCCCCGGCGGGCAAGTGCGGAACTTCAACCTTCCTATCAGCGGGACGGTCGGCGCGAACGGCGGAATCCTGGTCGGCCAACGCTGCCTGGTCGTGAGCTGGGACTATCTGAAAGTGCAGCAGCTGCAGCTCGACCGCGCGCGGCTTCCGGTCTGCCCGACCGGCTCGGCGATCATCGCCAGGACGGCCGGCGGCGATCTTAGCGTGGGCGGGCGAATCTCGAACCCGCTATTATCGGGCAGGCTCGGCAAGGCGCCGATGAGGCTCAATGCGGCGACCATTCTCCTGAACCGGCAAGGCTTCAATGGGAGCAATGTCGCGCTGAAGCTGGGCCGCAACGACGCCCCGATCGCCGTGAACGCGAAGACCCTTCGCGGAAGCTTCACCAGCGGCGGCGCGACCGGCACCCTGTCGAACGCCGACGCGCTGATTGCCGACGTGCCGCTCAAGATGACCGAAATCAACGGCAAGTGGCGGTTCGCGGACAACCGCCTGGTGATGGACGGAGGGCTGTTCGTCAGCGACCGCACCGATCCGCCGCGATTCTACCCGCTGAAAAGCGACGACGTTCACTTCGTCTTCTCCGGCGACAAGATCACGACGACGGGCTCGCTGCATCATCCGGATAGCGGAACGCTCGTGACGAACGTCGATATCGAGCACGTCCTGGCCACTGGCGCCGGTCATGCCGATCTCGACGTGCCGGGACTGACCTTCGGGCCTGCCCTCCAGCCCGAGGAGCTGACCCGTCTCACCGAAGGCGTCGTCGCGCTCGTCCAGGGGACGGTAAAAGGTCATGGCAGGATCGACTGGTCTTCGTCGGGCGAGATCACCTCCACCGGCGATTTCTCGACCCAGGGCATGGACCTGGCCGCGCCCTTCGGCCCGGTCACCGGCCTGACCACGAGCCTGCACTTCACAGACCTGCTCGGGGTGGAGACCGCTCCCGGGCAGATCGCGACGGTGGAGTCGATCAACGCCGGTATCGTCGTCGACAATGGCGTGATTCGCTACCAGTTGCTGCCCAACCAGCTTGTGAAGGTCGAGCGCGGCGAGTGGCCGTTCATGGGCGGCCGCCTCGTCCTGCGCGAAACCATCCTCAACTTCGGAAGCGACGCGCCCAAGCGCCTGACGTTCGAGCTCCAGGGATTCGACGCCAAGCAGTTCATCGACAGCCTCGGTTTCGCCGGACTTCGGATTACCGGGACGTTCGACGGCGTCCTTCCGATGATCTTCGACGAGAACGGCGGCCGGATCGTCGGCGGTCGGCTCGATTCCCGTCCTCCAGGCGGCGAGTTCGCCTACACCGGCACCAAGCCCGACGTGGGACTCGTAGCCGGCCTCGCCTTCGACCTGCTCAGCGACCTCAAGTATGAATCGATGACGGTCCGCCTTGACGGCGATTTGGCCGGCGAGTTCGCGACGCGCTTCACGATACGCCAGATCGCGCTCGGCGACGGGGGCGGCTTCCTTGGCGGGCTGGTTCGCGGCGCGTTCCGCAAGGTGCCCATGCAGGTCAACCTCAACATCAGCGGGCCGTTCCGGGCGCTCATCCAGATGGCCAAGGGCTTCAAGGACCCGACGGGCGTCATTTCGCCGGTCATGCCGTTCCCGCTCGACGCGCCCGGGATCGCCACCGAGACCCGCATCCTCGGAAAGGAAGAAGAGCAGACACGGACGACTCCCATCGACCAGGTCGACGTTTCCACCAAACCCCCACCTGAAAGCGAGAAGTGACCATGACCAAGGTGAGATTGAAACCTGCGCTTCGGATCGCGGCCTCGGCGGCGATGGCGGTCCCGCTGGCAAGCTGCATCACCGTCAAGGCGCCGGACAAGCCGATCGAGATCAACCTCAACGTCGATATCCGGCAGGAGGTGCTGGTCCGGCTCCAGCAGGACGTCCAGCAGCTGATCAAGCA
>JBKPOU010000062.1:0-3166 GCA_046733255.1 Pseudomonadota bacterium | reverse complement strand
CGAGTAATGGTAATCGCCCGGGCCTCCATAGCCGCCCCCGTAGAGCAAATTGGTCGGCCGCTCGCCGATCGTCACCGTCACGGTCTGACGCTGATTGCCCCGAATAAGCTGGATCGGAACGCTCGAACCGATCGGCAGATTGGAAATGAGGCGGGCGAGCGACTGGTCCGGCGCGATAGACTGATTGTTCACCGCGATGACGACATCGCCCTTCTGGATGCCGCCGCGGCTGGCGGGGCCACCGGGGGTGACGTCGCGGATCAGCTCGCCACGATTCTTGGCTATGCCGAGCGATTCGGCGAGGCCGTCGTCCAGCGGCTCCGGGATGACGCCGATATAGCTGGCGCCGGTCCGCGAGATCGAAGCGCTGTTCGACGGGGTGCTTGGGACGGGCGCGGCGATCGCCTCGGCGGACAAGCTCGAAGGGGCGAGGGCAGCGGCCACGGCCAGCGCCCGAGCCAAACGCGGAATGGGAAAATGCAAATCTTGCCTCCCTTTCAGAACCAAACGCTTCGAAGACGGTCGGAATCGCGTTCGCGCAGTATGCGTCCTCGCGCTACGTTTGTAGCGCGATGCTACATTTGTAGCGTCCTCGCAAGCAATAACGTGCGCGAGTTCGCAAAAGAAGGAGCGACCTATCTCCGGAACAGTTGCTTTTCCGCGTTGAACGTCATGCGTCACAACTCGCGGGCAAAGCCTGGATTTCTAATGCCCGTTCTGGGTGGAAAGCGGACATTAGGAACCCGACCGGTTCCGAAACTTTGTGCTTTGACAGGCCATCCGCTTGAAGGTTCAGACACATGAATGTTGGTGATGAGCACAGCACTTCCTTGTGGATGAAGCTGGGACCAGCCATCGATGCCGCACCCCTCACGACCGACGCCACGGCCGACGTGGTCGTCGTCGGGTCCGGAATAGCGGGTCTGTCGACCGCTTACGAACTGTCTCGCCTCGGCCATTCCGTCATCGTCATCGATCGCGGCGCGATCGGCCGGGGAATGACCGCGCGAACGACGGCTCACCTCGCCAGCGAAATCGACGATTATTACTACAAGCTCATCGAAATTCGCGGCGAGAACGAGGCGAAGCGCTATCACGAGAGTCAGCTCGCGGCGATCAACCGAATCGAGGCGATTTGCCGCGAAGAGGCCATCGATTGCGACTTCCACCGACTCGATGGCTATTACATCACGTCCGAAGAGGGCGGCGTGGATCTGCTCCAAAACGAATACGACGCCTGCCGATCGATTGACGTTGAAGTAGAGTGGGTCGATCGAGCGCCGCTGCCTGGGCTAGACACCGGCCGTGCGCTGCGCTTCCCCAACCAGGGACGCTTCCACCCCGCACGCTATCTCGCGGGATTGGCCAACGCGATCGAAGCACGAGGCGGTCGGCTCTTCGCCAGCACCGTGTACGTCGATCACGACGAGGCAGACGATCGCGTTACGGTCGAGACGGAAGGGGGAGCGACCATAACCGCCTCGGCGGCAGTGTTCGCGACCAACTCACCCGTCAACGACACGGTCAAGCTTCACACCAAGGAAATGCCGATGCGCACCTATGCGATCGCCGCAAGGGTGCCCACGGGATCGGTACCCGACGCGCTGATATGGGATACGCTGGAAGCCTATCATTACGTCCGCCTGCAGGAAGCCGACGATGGCCATGACTGGTTGATCGTCGGTGGCGAAGACCATCGCTCGGGCGAGGCGACCGACATGGACCGTCGGATCAGCTCGCTCGCCCAATGGACTCGCCGGCGCTACCCGGCATTCGGTGAGGTCGAGCTGAGCTGGTCTGGCCAGGTGCTTGAAACGGTCGATTACATGCCCTTCTCCGGGCCGAATCCGGGAAGCAAGAACGTTTTTGTCCACACGGGCGACAGCGGCCAAGGCATTACGAACGGAGTGGCCGGAGCGTTGACGATCGCGGCACTCGTCATGGGCGAGGATAGCCGCTTTGCCGAGGTGCTGGAGCCCTCGCGCAAAACACCCAGCTTACCGGCGTTGAAGGAGTTCGCAGAAGGCGTGGCCGGGGCAGTCAAGAACTTGGCCGAACATCTCCTGCCCGGAGAGATCAGCTCACCCGACGAACTGGCGGCGGGCGAGGGCGGCATCATGCGCGACGGACTGCACAAGGTGGCAATCTACAAGGACCTAGATGGCCAGGTGATCCGTCGTACGGCGGTCTGTACCCATGTCGGATGCCAGGTGAAATGGAACCCCTTCGAGCGGTGCTGGGATTGCCCGTGCCACGGCTCGCAATTCGCACCAGATGGGCAGGTGCTAAACGGTCCTGCGATCAAACCGCTGAGCGTGGAGGATTGAAGCAGGGCTCGGTACGGGCGAACGCAATGGCCAGCGCGCCACGCGCCACCGCTATCGAGGCACTCATCCTGAGCGATAAGCGGAAGGAGGGCAAAAATACTGACCGCAACCAGAGCCGCCAAAACAAGTAGAGCAGCGAGCTCTCGCATGGCCGCAGGGTAACGTCCTGCTGAATGTCCGCAATGGGTGGAAAGCGGGCATCAGCCAAGGCGGAAGTTCACCGCCGACCAAAGCTCGCTCGCCGCTGTTTCTCCGGGCTAGCGAGTGCCGTTGTGCATTCAGCCTTCGTCCGGCCTATCCGGACCCCTGAAGCAAGCAATGTCGTATTGCGAAGACGCTGCGGTGTTCTTGTCGTTAATCCCGGCCTGATGACCGGCATAGTGCGCACCCGAGACGCTGTCTTCATTGAGGAAAGGCGTGCCTTGTCCCGGTTCCCGGCCTGATTGGTCCGGCACGATTGCGCCTTCCTCTTCACATTCAACGCCGGGCTGCCCTGTTTCGTGGTTGGGCGAGATGCTGCCGGACGCCGGCGGCGCGGCAGAGGTAATCGTAGGCGCCAGCGCAATGGCGGCGGCGCCGGCCAATTTGATCGTGAGTTTCATGGGTCGTTCCTTCTCCCCCTGTTGGTTGAGAGAATGGGAAAACGCTCCCGGACTTGAAACGCGATCGGTCACGGTCCGTTCCCCGACCTAACTTCGGAGCGACCGCTAATGTCCGCTTTGGTCGAAAACGGACACGAGGAAGGAGCTCCGAAACTTTCGCCGAAAGGAGCCGTGCTTACGCAGTGCTTCCGTTAAGCTCAAAATGGTCATCCTCACCTTCGGCGGGCAGATAATTGG
>JBKPOU010000061.1:0-2802 GCA_046733255.1 Pseudomonadota bacterium | reverse complement strand
CGCGATGGTTGACACCGAAACGGGCCGCCCCTAGGTGCCCCGCACGCCAAAAACGCGGGTGTAGCTCAGTCGGTTAGAGCGCCGGCCTGTCACGCCGGAGGTCGCGGGTTCGAGCCCCGTCACTCGCGCCATTCTCAACTCAGCTTTTCAGTCCATCCGTAGCTGCCTAGACGCGTCTGAAATGTCGGCCGACGCGTCTGCTTATGCCGTTCTCGGGCTCGAACCGAACGCCGATTTGGCTTCGGTCGAGCGCGCGTACAAGCGCCTCATCAAGCTTTACCATCCGGACCGCGAGGGCGGGGATGGCAGGCGGGCCGCCGAAATCATTCACGCCTATCGCGACATTCGCCGATCGCATCTCTGTCGCGGGGAGCTCGTCCTTTACGAGGACCATGCAAGTGGACCGACAGCGCCGACCGGCAACGCATGGGTGCGAACGGCGCTTGCCGCGGCTGGAGCTGTCCTGCTCCTCGTCCTTGCGGCGGGCCCGGGGATGGCGCTTGTCGAGCGATTGGCGGCGATCCCCGCGCCGCCTAAGCTCCACGGGGTGCGTCCAGCGGTTGTTGCGGATTCTATGGAAGCACCGCTGAACGTCGCAGCAATCGACGCGGCGGTCGCCAGGGCGGTTCACGTTTATGGGACGAAGGACGAAAATGCGCTCGTAAGCCATAGCCGTGACTGTCACCAAGACCTGCGCGTAAAACCTTCGCTAGAACGTTTGGACAGCTGCGCGGCGTTCGATGATGCGGTCGTCGAGCTCGAGAACAGAGATCCGCTGGGCGACCAGGGGCCGTTCAGCGAGATTGCCGTGACGGGAAGGCAAATGAGCGCCGGCACGGTGCTGTCCAATGACTATCTCGCAATTGATGGGCGGCTCGACCGCATTCGGCTGCACGTCGAACTCGCCTTGGCGCCGCCGGAGGCGCGTGCGCCCACCGTGGAGCAGAACTTAGGGCTGTGACGGCGTAGCGGCGGCGCTTGTTGCGGCAGCGGTGCTCGCGGCTGGCGCGGCGGTAGCAGCGCCGGCGACTACGCCGGCAATCGGAGCCTTCTTGGTCTTGCCGAGCGGCGTTTCATCGGCCGCCACAGCATCGCTCGACAATGACCATTTGAGGTTGTCGGACGCCTCGAACTTCTTGACATATTCTTCGTGCACCGCGTCGTCCGACGCCTTGCGGGCCGTCAGGTTGAACCTGATCGCAACGCGCTTGTCCCCGCGCATCGAGGGCGTCAGCGGGAGAGCCTGGGCTCCGGGAATGTCGGCAACGACTTCGGCGACCTCGTTCGACGGCGATCCGTTTCCAAGCTCCGCTTCTGCGGCAAGCGCCGCCGTCCGAAGGCCCGCCGCGCTGGCCTCATGGCCTGAATAACGGTCATTGAACGACGCCGGCCGGCCCCAGCTTCCTGCCCAGCGGTAGAAGATATGGGCTCCGACCACCGCATTCTTGGAGAGAGTCGAGGCCCAGTAAGGAACGACATAATTCGCGTGGTAGTGAGTGGCGTAGCCGACCGGCGTATAGACGTAGCCGGAGAGGGCCGCATCGGCGATCTTGCGCGCGCGAGCCCACCCTTCGCTGTCTGGCCGGCGAAACAGCGACCCATCGCAGGTGAAGGTGAACTGGCAACCGGTCGCCCGCGTCGAACCTTCGAAAACGACGCCGCAAACGCTCGCCGGGAAGGCGGGATGACGGACGCGATTGAGCACGACCTGCGCCACCGCGCGCTCGCCATCATCGTCCTGGCTGCCCGCTTCGTAATAGACCGCGCTGGCGAGGCATTCGAGCGCCTGCGCGCGCGTTGCCGCGTTGCCGGTGAAGTGGAAGGGCGCGGCAGCCGGATTCGGCCCGGAATCCAGCGGGATTTCCTCGTTGATCTGGAGAGCCTGGTCCGGCGCGACTTTCCGCAAAAGCAGCGGCGGCGGGGCGGGTGGGGCATTGATCCCTTTGCCCGGAAGCTCGGGCGTCGAATTGGCCGCACCTCCGATCGCGACGGCGACCGCAAACGCGAGCACCCCCAAGCCGATCGTTTCCCTCGGATTGTCGTGTGCGAGCTTCACCGCACGCAGTTTCATCTGCGTCGCAGTGCGCCGTAACCCTTGCAAGGGGCGGGAAAGGGTTGCCGTGTGGTCCATTCTTAGGGGTGATATACTCAAATAATACAGTTGTTTCAACGCGTCACTGGCGCGGATCTCTCCAGCGCCCGCTCTGGCTCCATCTAATCAATGGTTTCAGAGGGATAATCCACGCTATTCCCATGATCAAATAGTATGGAGCCTGAACGAGAATAGGCCATTGTCCGACGAAGGGCGCCAGGCTTGCGACGAACGTCGCCCAGAAGACGATGAGCAGCAGGATCAGGCTTATTCCGGCCAGCTTTCGTCCCTGCGGCTCCGACATCCGCGTCATGTAGGTGCGTACCGGCCGATCGGCCAGCCCGCAGCTGTTTGCGGCGGCCGCCTCAGAAGTGGTGCGTGCAGAGCGCGAGAAGGAGGATGATCGGGATCGGAATGCCGATCAGCCACAACAGGATGGAACGCATTACCGTCACTCCCAAACCGTTTCCCCAGCCGGTTCAATCGAGGATGCCGGTCAAGAGTTCCCTCGCCTGCCGCGCTCAGCCGAACTCCTCGACACCGTCTGGGGAAGCGAAAGCGTGCAAGGGGATGTCCCAATCATCCATTGGTATGGTGTCGGCGAGGCGCTGGAGCTGCCATCCTATCCCTACCAGCTTCGCTCCGCTTTTCTTCAGCCGAATGAGTGCCCGGTCGTAATGGCCTTTGCCGCGCCCCAATCGTGTTCCGAA
>JBKPOU010000060.1:0-29815 GCA_046733255.1 Pseudomonadota bacterium | reverse complement strand
GCGGCTGCGGCGCTGATCGCGACCGCCGAGGACTGGCTCCGCGAGCAGGGCATGTCCCGCGCGCTCGGCCCCATCAGCCTGTCCATCTGGGACGAGCCGGGCCTCGAGATCGAGGGCTTCGACGAGCCGCCGACAGCGATGATGGGACACCACCGCCCCGAGTACCGGGAGTGGATCGAGGCGGCGGGCTACGAAAAGGCCAAGGACCTGCTGACCTACGAGGTCGATATCGCGAACTGGCACGACCCGAAGATCGATCGCCTGATCGCCGCCGGCGAGCGCAACCCGCGGATCCGCATCCGCCAGGTCGACAAGTCGAAGTTCAATGAGGAGGCGGCGATCATCCTCAACCTCCTGAACGAAGCCTGGTCCGACAATTGGGGCTATGTCCCGCTGACAGAGAGCGAGATCGCTTATGCGGGCAAGAAGCTGAGGCCGATCATCTTCAACGAGCTCGTCCGAATCGCCGAGCTCGATGGCGAGCCGGTCGCCTTCATGCTCACGATCCCGGACATCAACGAGTTGACGAAGGACCTGAACGGCGAACTGTTCCCGTTCAATTTCATCAAACTGCTATGGCGCCTCCGCAAGCCGCGGGTAGAGCGGGCGCGAGTGCCGCTGATGGGCGTCGCGAGAAAGCTGCACGGGTCGCGCATGGCGAGCATGCTCGCCTTCATGCTGATCGAGTTCACCCGGCGCGATTGCGTCGGGAAGTTCGGGATCAGGATCGGCGAATTCGGATGGATCCTGGAAGACAACAAGGGAATGCTGTCGATCGCCGAGCTACCCGGCGCGCACGTCAATCATCGCTACCGGATCTACCAAAAAGCGCTCTAGCAGCGCCGGGCCACTCAAGAGCTTCGAACTCTGCGATTTTCAGGCGTCGAGCAAATCATCGGCGGGCGAGGGCCACCCCTCGAACACCGACCCGTGATCGAGCTTGATCAGGCGTTTCATCTCCCGCCCGCAGGCATCGAGATCGTCTTTGAGCGATTCAATCGCTTCATCGACTTCTCGATCGTCGACGCAATTCCCTGTCAGCTGTTGCGAGCGAGTCAGAATCCGGGCGCCGTGGATTGAGTGCTCAACGTGAAACTTGTCGAGAATTCCGGTCATGGCCGACTCCATCTGTGCGCAAAGCATACACGAGGCAGACGGCCGATGCGACCGGGTCGCCTAGCGTAGCTCCACCCAGGTCGGCGCGTGGTCGCTCGCCTTGTCCTGGGCTCGCGCCCATTTATCGACGCCGGCGCCGCTGAGCCTGTCCGCGGCTTCGGGCGAGCAGAGCAGATGATCGAGCCGGAAGCCGAGGTCGCGCTGCCAGCAGCCGGCGGTATAGTCCCAGAAGGTGTAGAGCTTGGGCTCGTCGGGATGAAGCGCTCGCAGGGCGTCGGTCCAGCCGTCGTTGACCATCCGCCGCCACACGTTGCGCGCCTCCGGCTGCATCACCGCATCATGCTGGGTGGCGCGAACGGAGAATACGTCGCGGTCCTCGGGGACCACGTTCCAGTCGCCGGCGAGCACAACGGGCCTTTCCTCCTCAAGCAGCTCGGCCGAATGCTCCGCGAGCCGATCGAACCAGCGGATCTTGTAGTCGAACTTCTCCGTGCCGACCGGATTGCCGTTGGGCAGGTAGAGCGAAGCCACGATCACGCTGTCCCCTGCACCGGACCCCGATCCGGGAACCTCTGCCTCGATGTAGCGGCTGTGCGTGTCGTCGGGATCGCCGGGAAGGCCCATTCGCCGAAGCTTCGGAGCGTCGCCGCGCGCGAGGACGGCGACCCCGTTGAAGCCCTTCTGCCCGTGCCAGACGGCGCCGTATCCGGCACCCTCGATATCGCCGATCGGAAGCGATTCATCGGCGCATTTCAGCTCCTGCAGGCAGACAATGTCCGGCTTCTCGCGCTCGAGCCATTCGAGCAGCCGCGGCAGCCGCGCCCGGATTCCGTTGAGGTTGAACGAAGCGATCTTCATGTTCGCGGCTTAACCCGAAGACTTGGTCATTGCGAGGAGCCCAAGGCGCCGCGGCAATCCAGGCAGTGCTGGATTGCTTCTCCCGGATCAAGTCCGGGGTCGCAATGCCGGCTCAGACCGAAAAGCTGCTGCCGCAGCCGCATCCGGATTGCGCGTTGGGATTGGTTACCTTGAACGAGGCTCCGCCCAAATCCTCGACGAAGTCGACGCATGAGCCGCGCACCAGCTCGAGGCTGGCGGGATCGACGACGAGCTTTACGCCGTCAGTCTCCGCCACAATATCCTCGGCATCCGCGGCATCGGCGAGATCGAAGCTGTAGGTGAACCCGGCGCATCCGCCGCCATCGACGGCGAGGCGCAGGATCGCGGGCGCCCTCTTGCGCGCGGCGATCGCAGCGACGCGCTTGGCCGCATTCTCGCTAAGGCTGATGTCTGTCTCGCTCACGAGAGCGAAATAGGGTGCCGGCTGGGGAGCGGCAACCTCAAGCGGCTTATTTGCCGCCGCTCGGTCCGCCCAGCGCAACCTGGTCCATCGAGGCATTGCTGCCGGCCCGCTTCATGGCGACGAGGTAATCCGTCGAGCGCATGAACGGGATCGGGTTGACCGGGCTGTCGTCGATCCGGACCTCATAGTGGAGATGGTTGCCCGTCGAGCGGCCGGTCGAGCCGACTCGGCCGACCTGCTGGCCGCGGGTCACCCGGTCGCCCGGATGTACGAGGACTGCCGACATATGGCCGTAGCGGGTGATGATCCCGCGGCCGTGATCGACCTCGACCAGATTGCCGTAGCCGCCGCTGTTCCAGCCGGCGCGAACGACTGTGCCGTCGGCCGTCGCATAGACGGGCGTGCCATAGGGAGCTGCAAGGTCGATTCCGGGATGGAAGGCGGCCCCGTGACGGAAGGGGTCGTCGCGCGAGCCGAAGCCGCTGGTGAACTCTGCCGTGCGAAGCGGCTTGTCGGACGGAACCGCGATCGCTCCGCCGGCGAGCGTGTCGAGCTTCTTCCAGCTGTTGAACAGCTGCTTGAAGGTCGGATCCGCATTCGCGGCGTCGAACGGTCCGCCGACAGCGCCGGTGCCGGCGGCGGCGGGATAGAAGCCGAGTTGCTTCAGCGTCTCGATGTCCACGTCCCCGCCCTGGAGTGCGGCGGCAAGCATCAGCTGGCGCTCCTCGACGATCTTCACGCGCCGGTCAGTCTCGGCTGCGAGCTTCTGCAGCTGCGCTGCATAGGGGCTGACGACGGCCTGGTCGGCGGCGCGGCTCGCGAAGATCTGCGCCGCGGAATAGCCGGACCAGCCGACGAGGAGGAGCGAAAGGAAGAAGAAGAAAGCCTGGACTGGAGCGGAAACCCGGAAGCGGCGGAGATGCTGGCCATCGTGGATGAAGAAATCGCGATCGCTGAAGACCGTCCGCGATAGTGCCAGCAAATGCGCCATTGTCCCGCTCCAAACCCACTACGGCAGCGCGCGAAGGCGACTCCGCGCGCTCGAAAACCGATGATGAAGGAGCTCCCCAGCCCCTGTGGCACATGCGGAAAATCCCCCCGCTCGTGCCGGAGCCGAAATTCACGCCTGTTGGTTAACAATTTCAACTACGAACTGCGGTCTGCGGGATGAACCGTCCGCCTCGTGCGGTGAGTTGATGTTGGAGCGGGAAACTTCGCGGATTTCAGCCAGCGGATTCGTCGAATCTTTCACTGGCCGCTTGCAGTGCGGCTGGCGATCCTTACACCGGCTTTCGGGCCACGCCGTCCCAACGCGGCGCGCGCTCTCTGGAAGGAGAGTCCATTTGAACGACAAACCCGCGGCTCGTCCCGCGAACCCCAGCTTTTCCTCCGGCCCCTGTCCGAAGCCGCCCGGCTGGTCGCTCGGCGGGATCGACACGCGCTCGCTCGGCCGCTCGCACCGATCCGCGCTCGGCAAGGCGCGACTGCAGGAGGCGATCGAGCGCACGCACGCGCTTCTGCAGCTTCCTTCCGGCTATCGCCTGGGAATTGTCCCCGCGTCCGACACGGGCGCGATGGAGATGGCGATCTGGTCGCTTCTCGGACCCAGGCCCGTGACGATGCTCGCATGGGAGAGCTTCGGCGCCGGCTGGGTAGCGGACGTCGCGAAGCAGCTGAAGCTCGACGCCGAAATCCGAACCGCTCCCTACGGCGCGATCGCGGATCTTGGGCGCATCGACCCGGTGAACGATATCGTCTTCACCTGGAACGGGACGACGAGCGGAGTCCGGGTTTCCGACGCAAGCTGGATCGCCTCGGACCGGACCGGGCTATCCATCTGCGACGCCACATCCGCCGCCTTCGCCCAGCGCATCGACTGGTCCAGGATCGATGTCGGCACCTTCAGCTGGCAAAAAGCTCTTGGCGGCGAGGCGGCGCACGGAATGCTCGTGCTGTCCCCGCGCGCAGTCGAGCGTCTCGAAAGCCAGCCCGCGCCGCGCCCGCTTCCGAAGATCTTCCGGCTCACCAAGGCCGGTGCCCTCATCGAAGGCATCTTCGAGGGCGAGACGATCAACACGCCGTCGATGCTCGCGGTCGAGGACTGGCTTTTGTGCGTCTCATGGGCCGAGAGCGCCGGCGGGCTCGATGCACTCATCGCCCGCGCCGATGCCAACGCTGCCGCGCTCGACCGCTGGGTCCAATCCGCCGGGTGGATCGACCATCTCGCAGCCGACCCCGCAATCCGCTCGAACACGTCGGTCTGCCTGCAGTTCACCGACCGCTCGGACGAGGAAGCGAACAAGGCGCGCCAGAAAGCCATCGTGAAGCTGCTCGAGACCGAGCGAGCGGCCTACGACATCGGAGCCTATCGCGACGCTCCGCCGGGCTTGCGCATCTGGTGCGGCGCGACCGTTGAAACCACCGACATCGAAGCGCTCGGGCCCTGGCTCGAGTGGGCCTGGGAGCAGACGAAATGAGCGATCCCGTTCGCGTCCTCATCGCCGACAAGATGGATTCGAAGGCCGCCGCCATCTTCCGGAACCGGGGCATCGAGGTGGACGAAAAACCCGGCCTTTCTCCCGACGATCTCGAATCCATCATCGGCGGCTACGACGGCCTCGCGGTGAGAAGCTCGACCAGGGTCAGCGCCGCGGCGATGGACGCAGCCCTTCCCCGCCTCAAGGTCATCGGCCGAGCCGGCATCGGAGTGGACACCATCGACGTTCCCGCGGCCAGCGCACGCGGAATCGTGGTCATGAACACGCCGTTCGGCAATTCCATCACCACCGCCGAGCATGCGATTGCCATGCTCTTCGCCCTCGCCCGCGAAATCCCGCAGGCCGACCAGTCGACCCAGTCGGGCAAGTGGGAGAAGAGCCGCTTCATGGGCGTCGAGCTCGCCGGCAAGACGCTCGGCCTGATCGGTTGCGGCAACATCGGCTCGATCGTCGCCGACCGCGCCCACGGCCTCAAGATGAAGGTCGTCGCCTACGACCCCTTCCTGTCGCCCGAGCGTGCCGTCGAGCTGGGCGTCGACAAGGCCGAGCTCGACGAGCTGCTCGCCCGGGCCGACTTCATCACCCTTCACACTCCGCTCACCGACCAGACCCGCGGAATCCTCAGCCGGGAGGCGCTGGCGAAGACCAAGCCCGGAGTACGGATCGTCAATTGCGCCCGCGGCGGCCTCATCGACGAAGCGGCATTGAAGGACGCGCTGATGAGCGGCCACGTCGCGGGCGCGGCACTCGACGTCTTCCAGGAGGAGCCGCCACGCGAGAACCCCCTGTTCGGGACTCCCGGCCTCATCTGCACGCCGCACCTGGGCGCGTCGACCACCGAGGCCCAGGTCAATGTCGCGATCCAGATCGCCGAGCAGATGAGCGACTATCTGCTGCTCGGCGGGATCACCAACGCCGTCAACGTTCCCTCGCTTTCGGCCGAGGAGGCGCCCCGCCTCAAGCCCTACATGGCCCTGGCCGAGAAGCTTGGCCGCCTGGTGGGCCAGGTCGCCGGCACGGAGATTCGCTCGATCGACGTCGAGGTGGAAGGCGCCGCCGCCGAGCTCAACATCAAGCCCATAACCGGCGCGGTTCTGGCCGGCGTGATGCGGTCCTGGTCGGACACGGTGAACATGGTCAACGCCCCGTACCTGGCGAAGGAGCGCGGGATCGCGGTTCGCGAAATCCGCAACGAATCCGAGGTCGATTATCACACGCTCGTCGCGGTCACCGTCGGCACCGATCACGGGCCGAAGCGGGTGGAGGGCACCTTGTTCGGCAACCGCGCGCCGCGGTTGGTCAGCATATTCGGGATCCGCGTCGAGGCCGAGCTTTCCGGCCAGATGATCTACATCGTCAACACCGACGAGCCGGGCTTCATCGGCGCTCTCGGCACCGCCCTCGGCGAGCACAAGGTCAACATCGCGACCTTCAACCTCGGCCGGCGCGAGGAAGGCGGGGAGGCTGTAGCGCTCGTCTCCGTCGACGATCCGATCACTGCCGATCTTGCCGCCGAGCTTCACCGGCTCCCCGGCGTCCGCGAGGTGGTTCCGCTAAGCTTCTAGGGCAAAAGAAAAGGGCGCCCCGTGGTCCGGAGCGCCCTTCGGCCAAGCCACCTGCGTGCGGGTGGTCGGGCTCTTAGTCGGTGCTGTTGCCGTCGGCGTCGGCGCTGTTGCGCACCGCGTCGGCCTGCTGTTCGCCTTCGTTGCGAACTTCGTCCGCAGCGTTCTGGGCATTCGCTTCCATTACGTCGGCCGAATTATCGGCATTTTCTTCCATTATGTCGGCGGTATTCTCGGCATTCGCCTCGATATTGTCCGCCTTCTGTTCCTGCGCGCTTTGGTTGCAGGCAGCGAGTGCGCCCACGCCAAGCGCGACTGCGAGAACTGTAGTAGCTTTCATGACATCATCCCCTGTTGTTGTCGGTCAGTACGCGCGGGGGCACGTCCGGAAGTGCATTACGCGCAACTCCGCATTTCTGTTCCACCCGCTTAACGAACCCCCATCCGGCTGGACGCAGTGCGGCTTCCTCCTTAGGAGCAGATGGACCGCACGAAAACAAGGATTGTTGAGTGGCAAACGTCACAGTCATCGGCGCCCAATGGGGCGACGAAGGCAAGGGGAAAATCGTCGACTGGCTGGCGAGCCGCGCGGACATGGTCGTCCGGTTCCAGGGCGGCCACAACGCCGGCCACACGCTCGTCGTCGAAGGCGAGATCTACAAGCTGTCTCTTCTGCCTAGCGGCATCGTGACCGGCACACCGTCGGTAATCGGCAACGGCGTGGTCCTCGACCCCTGGGCGCTGAAGGCAGAGGTCGAGCGGATCACCGGTCAGGGCGTGAAGGTCTCGCCGGACTTGTTGATGGTCGCGGAGACTTGCCCTCTGATCCTGCCCATCCATCGCGATCTCGACGCCCTGCGCGAGGATGCGAGCGGAGAAGGAAAGATCGGCACCACCCGGCGCGGCATCGGGCCAGCCTACGAGGACAAGGTCGGCCGCCGGGCCATCCGCCTCTGCGATCTCGCCCATCTCGACGACCTGACGCCGATGCTGGACAGGCTCTGCGCCCACCACGACGCTCTTCGTGCCGGCTTCGGCGAGCCTCCGGTCGACCGCGACCGGCTTCGGAACGATCTCGCCGAGATCGCCGGGTTCGTCCTGCCTTTCGCGAGGCCGGTCTGGCGCGACCTCGACAAGGCGCTTCGCCGCGGCAAGAGGATCCTGTTCGAAGGCGCCCAGGGCGTGCTCCTCGACGTCGATCACGGCACCTATCCCTTCGTCACCTCGTCCAACACCGTCGCGGGCACGATCGCGGCCGGAAGCGGCGTCGGTCCGCACGCCGCCGGCTTCGTGCTCGGCATCACCAAGGCCTACACCACCCGCGTCGGCTCCGGCCCCTTCCCAACCGAGCAGGACAATGAAGTCGGCCGCGAGCTTGGGGAGCGGGGCCGCGAGTTCGGCACCGTCACGGGCCGTCAGCGACGCTGCGGCTGGTTCGATGCGGTGCTGGTCCGCCAGGCGGTCGCTGTCGGCGGGATTACCGGGATCGCCCTGACCAAGCTCGATGTCCTCGACACGCTGGAAACGGTGAAGGTCTGCACCGGCTACAAGCTGGACGGGGCCAAGCTCGACTATTTCCCGCCGCACCCCGCCGACCAGGCGCGGGTCGAGCCGGTCTATGAAGAGATAAAGGGCTGGTGCGAATCCACCCAGGGCGCACGAAGCTGGGCCGACCTCCCTGCCCGCGCGATCAAATATGTCCGCCGAATCGAGGAGCTGATCCGCTGCCCGGTCGCGCTCGTCAGCACCTCGCCCGAGCGGGAAGATACGATCCTGGTGAGGGACCCGTTCGCGGGTTAGACTAAGCAATGGCGAAATTCGATGCGTTAGCGGATTATGTCAGCAGCCAGACTCTTCGGGAGTTTGAAATGCCGTTCCACAAGATTGAGGCGCTCATCGGAGAAAGGCTCCCGGACAGTGCGCTCCGGCCTCAATACTGGGCTAACACAGTTGATGGCGGCGGTCCCGTCAGGCGTGTTTTGCGCAAAACACCTTACGATACGTTTTTGATTAGTGGATCACGACGTGTTCGGTTCGAGCGCCGAGTCTAAGAACGCACGCCGAATTCTCTATAATTTTGCTTCGCAACTTCCCCCACCTCAACCTTATCCACCCTGGCCGACGGCGGGCCCTGCCAGAGCTGCTGGATCAGCGCCTTCACTGCGACCTCGTCGCCTTCAAGATGCGCCTCGACCGAACCGTCGTGGGCGTTGCGGACCCAGCCGTTCACCCTCAGTTCGCGCGCCTGTTGCTGGGTCCACGCACGGAAGAAGACGCCCTGGACTCTTCCGGTCACTCGAACCTTGCGCGCCGGCTCAGCCACCGACCGACGCTATCGCCTCTCCCGCCCATTCCTCGAGAGTCTTCATGAGCGCCCGGTGCGGGAAGGGGCCGTAGCTGATCCGGGCGACTCCAGCGTTCGCCCAGTCGCGGTTCGCCGGTGCGCCGGGAAAGGCAATGAGGTTGAGCGGCAGGGGAACCTCGCGAACCACCCGTTCGATCTGGCGCGGGTCCGCCATTCGCGGGACGAAGAACCCGCTCGCGCCCGAATCTGCGAAGGCCTTCCCCCGCTCGATCACCTGGTCGACCAGCGCATCGTCAGGGGTCTGGGTCTTCAGGAACATGTCGGTGCGCGCGTTGATGAAGAAGTCCGCGCCGACCGAATCGCGAATCGCCTCGATACGGCGGCATTGGAGGTCGAGCGGATGGAGTCCTTCCCCGCCGATCACCTGGTCCTCGAAATTGCAGCCGACGGCCCCGGCCGCCTTCAGCCGTGCGACGTTTGCGCCCGCTTCCTCCGGATCGACCGCATAAGCGCTTTCGAAGTCGATGGTGACGGGCAGGTCGACCGCTCCGACCACGCGCTTGGCATTGTCCATGACGAAGTCGATCGGCACCTGCTGCCCGTCGCCGAAGCCGGAGGCGTCGCCGACCGGGTGGCTGCCCGTGGCGATGGCCTTTGCTCCGGCGCGGGCGACCGCCTGTGCGCTTCCCGGATCCCAGGCATTGTAGAGGATGACCGGATCGCCCGGCCGGTGAAGCGCCGCGAAGGTCTCGAACTTCGAATCCATGCGCGCTGTTAGCAGCGCCGCGCTTCCATGTCAGTCGCGCCGGGCGACATCAGAGCTGAATCCCGGCGCCGGAGCCGATTGCGGCGGCGGCAGCGTCACGGTGACGCTGGCCGAGCGCGACCGGTTCGGGCTTGAGTCGCACGCACCAAGGGCGGCGACGAGGATCAGCAGTGCACAGCGCATTGGACGATCATGGTCGCCAACCCGTTTAGAATTTCCCGACCAACAAGGTTAAGATCGACGCTTATTCCGGCGAAACCGGTGTCGGGCAGATCGCGGAGCGCCTGGCGGCCGGCGTGTCCTTGCTGCAGACGACCGCGATTGCCCGTGCAGACGCGTGGTCGTCGCCCTGGTCGGGATCCACTTTCCGGTTCGCCTGGTTCGCGCTCGAGACCATAGCCTGGAGCGCGGTCCGGAGGTCAAAGGATGCTTTTCCGGGAGGAGTCGGCGGCCGGCCCGCGGCCGAAGCGGCGGTTCCGATGGCAACGGACGATAGGAGGAGAATGGACAGGGGGCGCATCGACCTTACTCCTTGCCGGCGACAAGACCGGCTGGCTCGAGTCACTCCCCAGCGTGCCCATACTCCTGAAGGCGCGGCAAAGATCGCCCCGTTAGCTCGGTTATCGACGAACTGCGCGGGCGAAATGCCGAATGAAATGCGCTAGTTAACAGCGGCACCCAAACGTCTAGTGGACGAACCGCGCGACCACGTCGCGGTAGGACCGGCTGACCTTCACCTGCGCGCCCGAGTCCAGGACAAGAAAGCATTCGCCGTTGGTGTGC
Source organism: Pseudomonadota bacterium (assembly GCA_046733255.1). Classification (GTDB taxonomy): domain Bacteria; phylum Pseudomonadota; class Alphaproteobacteria; order Sphingomonadales; family Sphingomonadaceae; genus Sphingomicrobium. The sequence continues at coordinate 19,482 of JBKPOU010000060.1, read as the reverse complement.
GGCTTGACCTGCCGGACGAGGTCGAGGTTGACGATGGTCGACCGGTGGACCCGCTGGAATCGCCTCGGATCGAGCCTCTTCTCCAGGTCCTTCATCGTCTCGCGAAGGATGAGCGTATTGTCGCCGGTCTGGATGCACATGTAGTCGCCCGCGGCATCGATCCGCTCGATCGTGTCGACGTCGACGCGGAAGATCTGGCCCTGGTCCTTGATGTTGATCATCTTCTCGAACCGGTTGGCCGCCGGGCCTTCGACTCCGCCGGCATCGGCCAGCTCCTCCGCGGCCTCCGGCGCATGCTCGACCAGCGCCTCCTTGAAGCGCTCCGCTTCCTCGGCGCTTCGCATCTCCGACAGGCGCTGACGGACACGGTCGAGGGTGGAGGCGAGCCGGTCCTCGTCCACCGGCTTGACCAGGTAATCGACCGCCTGCGCCTCGAACGCGCGCACTGCGTGGTCGCTGTAGGCCGTCACGAACACGAACAGGGGCGGTTCGACTTCGAGCAACCCCTGGATGACCGAGAAGCCGTCGAAGCCCGGCATCTGGATGTCGAGGAAGACGAGGTCCGGCTTGTGCGTCTTGATCTGGCGGATCGCCTCGCGACCGTTCGAGGCGGTCGCCACGATCTCGACGTCGTCATGGGCTTCGAGCCGAAGCTGGAGCCCCTGAGTCGCAAGCGGCTCATCGTCGACCAGGATGGTCCGGATGGTCATCAGTCTTCGTCTCCGCTTTCGTAGGGAATTTCGATGATAACGCTGAACCCCCCATGTTCGTTCTTTTTGGTCGTGAAGCCGTGGGCGTTGCCATAGGCCTGGGCAAGCCTTTCGCGGATGTTAACAAGGCCCACGCCGGTCGACGGGCTTGCCGACGCCTCCGAACAGCCGTCGGAGTTTCCATTGTCGGCGACCTCGATCCGGACCGCCTCGCCTTCGCGCGTCGCGTTCAGCCAGATGTCGGCGCCGTCCTCGCTCGGGGTCACCGCATATTTGATCGCATTCTCGATCACGGGCTGGAGCAGGAGCGATGGTAGCCGCGCTCCGATCGTCTCCGCATCGATCCGGAAGTGCGGCCGCATCCGGTCCTCGAAGCGCATCTTCTCGATCTCGAGATAGAGCTTCAGGGTCTCGACCTCCTGCGCAAGGGTCACCTTCGCCGTCGATTCGTTGGCGAGCGTGTAGCGAAGGAAGGACGAAAGCCGCGCGAGCATCGCATTGGCCCGCTCGGTCTGCTTCAGGAGCACCAGGGTCGAAATCGAATTCAGCGTGTTGAACAAAAAGTGCGGGTTGAGCTGGTAGCGCAGCATCGCCAGCTGGGCCGAGCTCGCCTGGCTTTCAAGCCGCTCGCGCTGGTTAATCTGCTCCTCGAGCAGGATATAATAGTTGATCCCGAAATAGAGCGCGGCCCAGGCGGCGAGCAATGCGAAATTGAGCAGTATGGCTCCCAGATACTCGAACCCCGCCGGCCTCGAGTCAGGCTTAAGGAAGGTTGCATAACTCCAGGTCTCGATGACGGAAAAGGCCATCGACGCGACCATCACGGCGACCAGCGAAAGCACCGCCGTCCAGATCACCCGCATCCGGATCAGCCGCCGGAACAGCGCGCCCATCAGCAAGGTCAGCGAATAGCCCGTCGCGGTCAGGAGCGCGGTGTGGACAATCCACATCGGCCCCATCGAATTGGCGAACCCGGACAGCGAACGGAGCAGGAAGTAGCCGGCCCACCCGACGCCCTGAAGGGCCCAGAAGGCGCGGTTCTTGTCCTCGAAGAACGGCGCGTCGAGCCCGACGCCCTGGAGGATCGGGCGTGCCGGGGAATCGATCTTCGGGGTGTCGGTGTGCCTGCGCCGGGCCGTGTTTGGCGGCTGCGGCGGCTGGCTCAACGCTGCGCTGTCGGTCGCCATCTCCCCCGATATAAGGCGATATTGGAAAGGTTGCGAGCAAGACTGGACAGAGGCCCTGTTCGGCTGCTTTTGCGTTCACGCACCCGAAAAGGAGCCGCAGTTGAAGTTTCCCGGTCTTGCCGTTTGCCTAGCCGCTTTTGCCCTTGCCGCCTGCCACTCCAGCCCGAATGACGATTCCGGCGGCCCGACGCCGGTCGACAGGAAGGTCGAGATCGCGCCGATCCTGACGACCGCCGATTCGAAGGATCCGCACAGCTATGCGCGTCCGCTGGAGGCGAGGGTCACTCATGTCGCCCTCGACCTCAACGTCGATTTCGGCAGCAAGCGCATCGGAGGAACGGCGACTCTCGACATCCAGCGCTCGCCGCAGGCGAAGGCGATCGTGCTCGACGACAAGGGCCTGGAGATCCAGTCGATCGCGGATTCCGCCGGCAGGCCGCTCGATTACAAGGTCGGAGCGGCGGACCCCAATCTCGGCTCACCCCTCACGATCGCCCTGAGGCCCGACACGAGGCAGATCAGGATCGCGTACCGGTCGGCGCCGGAAGCGAGCGCTCTGCTCTGGCTGACTTCGGAGCAGACGGCCGGGAAGAAGCATCCGTACATGTTCAGCCAGGGCGAATCGATCGCCAACCGGAGCTGGATTCCGACCCAGGATTCGCCGGGAATCCGCCAGACCTGGGAAGCCTGGATCTCGGTCCCGTCCGATCTTACCGCGGTGATGAGCGCGCAGAAGGGCGAAAAGGCCGATCCGACCCCGCCGCCCCCGGACAGGCGGAGCTTCTATTATCGCATGGGCCATCCCGTCGCGCCTTACCTGGTCGCGATCGCCGTCGGCGATCTCCAGTTCCAGTCGCTCGGAAAGCGCACCGGCGTGTGGACCGAACCCGCGATGATGAAGGCCGCGGCGGCGGAGCTGTCGGACACGGAGAAGATGGTCGACGCCGCAGAGGCGCTCTATGGACCCTATCGCTGGGGCCGCTACGACGTCCTCGTCCTGCCCCCCTCCTTCCCTTACGGCGGGATGGAGAATCCGAACCTCACCTTCCTCACCCCGACCTTCATCGCCGGCGACAAGAGCCTGGTCAGCCTCATCGCGCATGAGCTCGCGCACAGCTGGTCCGGAAACCTCGCCACCAACGCCACCTGGAACGATTTCTGGCTCAACGAGGGGATGACCACCTATGCCGAGCGGCGGATCGTCGAACAGCTCTACGGAAAGAAGCAGGCCGACGAGGAAATCCTCCTGGGGCTCGACGCGCTCGACAAGGCCGTCGCCGAAAAGGGCGGACCCAAGGGGCCGGATACGCGCCTCCACCTCGATATCGGCGCCAACCGGCATCCCGACGATGTCACGAGCGACATCGCCTATGAGAAAGGCGCGGCCTTCCTGCGCACCATCGAAGCGATCGTCGGACGGGGCCGGTTCGACGCCTGGCTGAAGGGCTGGTTCGACCGCCATGGTTTCGAGCCGGTAACCTCGTCCATTTTCCTCGGCGACATCCGCAAGAACCTCGTTGGCGGAGACAAGGCGCTCGAGGAGAAGCTGATGCTCGACGAGTGGGTCTACGGCACCGGAATCCCGTCGAATCTCGTCCGTCCCGACGCGAGCGTGTTTGCGCCGGTCGACAAGGCGGTGACGAGCTTCGATTCCGGCGGAGCTCCGGATTCGGCTGCCTGGGCAGGCTGGAACACCGACGAAAGGCTGCGTTTCCTCACCCGCATCGGCCGGAAGCAGCCGAACGAGCGAATGGCGGCGCTGGACAGGGCTTTCGGCCTGTCGAAAGCGCGAAATAGCGAGTTGTGCTTCGCCTGGCTCGAGCTCGCCGTCGCCAACCGTTACGAGCCCGCGGTCGCGTCCCTGCGTGAATTCCTGTCGAGCCAGGGACGCGGGAAGTTCGTGAAGCCCCTCCTGAAGGCGCTCGCGAACGATCCGCAATGGGGGCGCAAGATCGCGGCCGACCTCTATCCGAAGGTCCGCTCGCTCTATCATCCGATGGTCACCCGCGACCTCGACAAGCTGGCGCTCGGCGGCTGAAAATCGGGGTCGCGTCTTAACGGCGTTTCAACTGTATTCGTTCTATTCCGCACCGAATCTGAGAAGCGGGACGCGGATGTACGAGGCTCCTGATCGTTACAAACGGATGATTTCGGCGCGTTTGCCGGATGGGGAATCCCTGGCGTTCACGGCCGACAAGGCGGACGCGCAGAACTCGCCCCTGCGCGACGCGCAGCTTCTCGCGCGCGGGCATCTCGCGCCCTTTTTCGCGGCCGCCAACGTCGTCGCTTCGGCGATGATCGTCGCCTGCCTGTTGCCGGAAGTGTCCTTCCTGTGGCTCGCCGGATGGGCGGGCGCGGTCGGAATCGTCAACCTCGGCTCAATGCAGATCGCGCGCACTCAGTCGATCACTCACGTCGGGCGGTCCGGCCGGCGGCTCGCCGACTGGATCCTCGTCGCCGACATCGGGATTCGCGCATTCTTGTGGCTTTCGCTTCCGCTTTACCTGTTCCCGACGATGAGCCCGGCAGCGCAGACGATGGTGGCCTCGATCACCGCGGGCCTCGGCATCGCGGCGCTCGGGCTCGTTGTCGTCCTGCCGTGCGTCGTTACCTGGATGGCTTGCTTTACCGCGGGACTAAGCGTGGCTTTGCTGATTGGCCGGAGCAGCGTGCCTTTCCAGAACATGCTGTCGATCCTCTTCACGCTCGGTGTCGCCATCTTCGGCATTCTCGCCGTCTCCCGCTGGGCGTTCCGGCAGCTGAAGACCAACGCCGAAATCGGGTCGCAGAGCGAGAGCGCTTCGCTTTTGCTCCAGGAATATGAACAGCGCGGCGTCGGCTGGCTCTGGCAGGTCGATTGCGACAACCGCGTCACTTACATTTCGTCACGGATGATCGCCCTCCTCAACCGCCCGGCGACCCAGCTTCTCGGCCATTCGCTCCCCGCGCTTCTGGGCGGAAGCGCCGAGCTTGGGAGCAAGCTTCTCGAAAAGCAGCCTTTCGCGAACCTCGAAATGGAGCTCGAGACGGCGCGCGGACCGCGCTGGATCTCGATCGCCGGCGACCCGATCATCGACACCGCGGGCCGGTTCGAGGGCTTCCGCGGGGTCGGCTCCGACATCACCGAGATCCGCCAGACCCAGGAGCGGCTGACCCATCTCGCCAACATGGACGTTCTGTCCGGCCTTCCGAACCGCGGCCGCGTGCGCCAGCTTCTCGGCGAGGCTCTGCGCGAGGCGACCGCGCACAGTTCTGCCTGCGCGATCCTGTTCCTCGATCTCGACGGCTTCAAGCCCGTTAACGACACGTTCGGGCACCCCAAGGGCGACGCCGTGCTTCGCGCTGTCGCTAAGCGGCTGGTCGATGAAGTAGGCTCCTCGGGAACGGTCGGCCGGATGGGCGGCGACGAGTTCGCGATCGTCGTCCCGGACGCCCAGAGCCGCCACACGGTCGAGCAGACAGCGCAGCGGATCATCGACTCGATCAAGGAGCCGTACGAGATCGACGGCGCCAACATCCGGATCGGCGTTTCGATCGGCTGCGCGTTCGGCCCGATCGACGGAGCGACCGTCGACGACCTCATCCTAAAGGCCGATCTCGCGCTTTATGAGGCGAAGGGCGCCGGCCGCGGAATCGCGCGCTACTTCTCGTCGGAGCTGCAGTCCGAAAAGGACGACCGGGTGAGGCTCGAATCCGACCTGCGTTCGGCGCTTCCCTCGAACCAGTTCCACCTCGTCTTCCAGCCGCTGGTTGCTGCCAAGACTCAGAAGGTGGTCGGGTTCGAAGCGCTGATCCGCTGGAATCACCCCACCCGCGGCCTTGTCCCACCGAACATGTTCATCCCGGTCGCCGAGGAAATCGGGCTCATGCCCGCCATCGGCCAGTGGGTTATCGACGAAGCGTGTCGGGCAGCGGCGACCTGGCCCGATCACATCACGGTTTCGCTTAACGTCAGCCCCAAGCAGATCGTCCTCCCGAACCTTCCGAACCTTGTGAGCGAGGCGCTCGGGCGGCACCGCGTCCAGGGCAACCGTGTCGAGCTGGAAGTTACCGAAGGCGTGTTCCTCGGCGACAATGGCCCCACGCTCGACGTGCTGAAGCGGCTTCGCCAACTTGGCGTCGGCATCGCCCTTGACGATTTCGGGACCGGCTATTCGTCGATCGGCTATTTGAACAAGGCCATCTTCCACAAGCTGAAGATCGACGGCAGCTTCGTCCGCGAGGCCGGGACCCGGCCCGAGAACGTCGCGATCATCCAGTCGATCGTCCAGCTCGCGAAGAGCTTCCGCATGTCCGTCACCGCAGAAGGCGTCGAGACTGCGGAGGATTTCGAGCGGATGCGCGAGCTCGGCTGCGACACGATTCAGGGGTATCTCTTCGGAAGGCCGCTCAGCTACGCTCGGGCCAACGAGATGGTGCTCGGCCTCGCCAACAAGCGCGCGGCCGGTTGATCCCCCTTTTCAGTTAAATTCCCGATTTCCTCCGGAAGCTTGAAGCTTTTCTGACTTCGGCGCACAGTGAACGCTCCGTCGGGGAGACTGCATGAGCCGCGTCTTTTTGAGCTACGCGAGAGAGGACGTCGACGCGGCCAAGTCGCTCGCCGAGGCCGTTTCCGACGCCGGCCACGACGTCTGGTGGGACCGGCACCTCCACGGCGGCTCACGCTTTGCAACCGAGATCGACAAGGCGCTGAAGAATGCGGAAGCGGTGGTCGTCCTGTGGTCGGACACTTCGGTCGATTCCGCCTGGGTCCAGGACGAAGCCGCGGAGGGGCGCGATTCCGGCCGTCTCGTACCGGTCGCTTTCGGCTCGGTGAAGCCCCCGCTCGGCTTCAGGCAATTCCACACGATCGGCCTCGGCTCGTGGAACGGCAGCGGTGCGCCCGAAAGCCTGGGCGAGTTGCTGGAAGCCATCGCCCAGACGTGCGGGGCGAACTCCGCCGCCGAGAAGCCGGCGGTCGCGGAGGCGGCAAAACCCAAGGCCAAGGCGTCGATCTGCGTCCTTCCGTTCGCCAACATGAGCGGCGAATCCGAGCAGGAATATTTCAGCGACGGCATAAGCGAGGACATCATCACCGACCTGTCGAAGGTCTCCGCGCTGTCGATCGTCGCCCGCAACACGGCCTTCATGTTCAAGGGCCAGACCGTCGACGTGAAGGAAGTCGCGAAGACGCTCGGCGTCAGCCATGTCCTCGAAGGCAGCGTCCGCAAGGCCGGCAACCGCGTGCGGATCACCGCGCAGCTGATCGACGGCGAGGCCGGCGACCATGTCTGGGCCGACCGCTTCGACCGCGACCTGACCGACATCTTCGAAATCCAGGACGAGATCTCCAAGGCCATCGTCGATGCGCTCCGAGTGAAGCTTCTGCCCAAGGAAAAGAGCGCGATCGAAAGCCGCGGCACCTCCAACATCGACGCCTACAACCTGTACCTCATGGCCCGGCAGCAATGGATCAGTGGTACCTTCGGAAGCACCCGGCGAGACGAAGCCATCGTTCGGCTGTGCCAGGAAGCGACCCTCCTTGACCCTGACTATGCCCAGGCATGGGCCCTTCTCGCGCTCGCGCAGCTCGAACTGCGGTTCGTGCACGGCCGCGACGAGAACGCGCTTCCAGCGGCGGAGCGTGCTCTTGAGATCGATCCCGCCTTGCCGGAAGCCCATTGCATCAAGGCCCGCTACCTCGAGGAGGAAGGCCGGGCGAAAGAGGCCGAGCAGCAGATACGGACCGCTCTGAAGCTCGATCCTGAGTCCTGGGAAGTGAACCGCGAAGTCGCACGAATGCTGTTCCGGCACGGCCGCATTCCCGAAGCCATTCCGTTTTTCGAGAAAGCGGAATCCTTGATGGACAGCGACTGGTCCAATCCGATGATGCTGATCACCTGCTACGATTCCGTCGGCGATCCGGTGAACATGAGGAAGGCCGCCAAGACGGCGCTTGAACGCGTCGAGCGGGCAGTCGCCAAGGATCCGACGAACGGCACCGCGCTTGCGGTCGGAGCCTATTCGCTCGCCATGTTCGGCGAGGAAGATCGAGCTCGCGAATGGATCCGAAGGGCGCTTCTCCTCGATCCGGAAAACCTCAACATGAGGTACAATCTCGCCTGCACGATCGTTCGCCAGCTCGGCGACATAGACGAGACCATCAGCACGCTCGGTCCCTTCTTCCAGCAGGTCAACAGCGCCACGATCATGCGCCACATCGAGGTCGATCCGGACATGGACGCCGTTCGCCGCGATCCGCGCTTCCAGGAAATGCTTGCAGCCGCCAAAAGTCGGCTGGGAATCGCGGAAGCCGTGTCCAATGGCTGACACCCGCGACGTTTTCATCTCCTATGCCCGGCCGAGTGAGGATCGGGCGCAGCAGATCGCGCAGCTTCTTCGCGACAGCGGGTTCAGCGTGTGGCGCGACGACGAGCTTCCGGCGCATCGCGCTTATTCCGACGTCATCGAAGAGCGCCTGAAGTCCGCCAAGGCGGTGGTCGTCCTGTGGTCTGGGGAATCGGCCAAGTCGCACTGGGTCCGCGCCGAGGCCGACACCGCGCGCGAGGCTGGAACGCTCGTCCAGGCCAGCCTCGACGGAGCGCTTCCGCCGATGCCGTTCAACCAGATCCAGTGCGCTGATTTGAAGGGCTGGAATGGCGAAAAGGATTCATCCGGCTGGCAGAAGCTCGAAGCCAGCGTCTCCGCGCTAGCCGGCCATTCGGCCGACGGGACCGAATCGGCCGCTTCCGCCGCTCCCAAGGCAAGTGCCGTCCGCGCGTCGATCTGCGTCCTCCCTTTCGTCAACATGAGCGGCGAGGCGGAGCAGGAATATTTCAGCGACGGCATCAGCGAGGACATCACGACCGATTTGTCCAAGGTCTCCGCACTCGAGGTCGTCGCCCGCAACACGGCCTTCAGCTTCAAGGGCCAGAGTCCCGACGTGAAGGACGTTGCCAAGCAACTGAGCGTCAGCCACGTCCTCGAAGGCAGCGTCCGGAAAGCTGGCGACCGGGTCCGAATCAACGCCCAGCTGATCGACGGCTCGACCGGCAAGCATTTGTGGGCCGACCGTTTCGACCGGGACCTCACCGATATCTTCGAGATCCAGGACGAGATTTCGAAGGCCATCGTCGACGCTCTGAAGGTCAGGCTGCTGGCGAAGGAGAAGACCGCGATCGAAGCGCGCGGAACCACCAGCGTCGAGGCCTACAACCTCTACCTGATGGCTCGGCAGCAATGGATCACCGGCGCCTTTTGCGACGAGCGCCGGGACGAAGCGATCGAGCGGCTTTGCCGGCAGGCGACCGCGCTCGACCCCAATTACGCGCAAGCCTGGGCGCTGATGGGCATCGCGCAGCTGGAGCTTCGCTTCCAGCACGGGCGGGACGTGAGCGCCCTCGCCGCCGCCGAGCGGGCGCTGGAGATCGATCCCAGGCTCCCGGAAGCCCATTGCATCAAGGCCCGCTACTTGGAGGAGGAAGGCAGGGCGGAAGAGGCCGAGAAGCAGATCCGCACCGCCTCCGCGCTCGATCCCCAAAGCTGGGAGGTCAACCGCGAAGCCGCCAGGATGCTGTTCCGGCATGGCCATATCCGCGAATCCATCCCCCATTTCGAGAAAGCGGCCAGCCTGATGGACATGGATTTCAACAGCTCGGCGATGCTCATCACCTGCTACAACGGCATAGGCGACCACGGCCGGGCCAAGGAAGCGGCGAAAACCACCCTTGATCGGGCCGAGAAAACCATAGCCAAGGATCCAACCAATTGCTCCGCCCTCGCAATGGGAGCGTCGGCGCTCACCGCTTTCGGCGAGAAGGAACGCGCCCGGGACTGGGTCCGCCGGGCAATCCTGCTCGACCCGGACAATCTCATGGTCCGCTACAACCTGGCCTGTTCGCTGGCGCTGGAGCTCGACGATCCCGAAGGCGCCCTGGAGGCGCTCCAGCCCTTCTTCGAGAAGATTGCGAGCAAGACGATCATGCGCCATCTCGAGGTCGATCCGGACCTCGACCCGGTCCGCGACGACCCCCGCTTCAAGGCCATGCTCGGGGCGACGAAGGAGCGCCTCGGGATCGCGGGCTCCGATGCCGCTTCGGCGCAACCATCGCAGCAGAGCGCCTCCCCGGCCTGAGCGGATACTAATCGCCCCGCCGATTGTTCTGGACTCCAAACAACAATTGTTCGGAGTTTTTCCTTGCGTATCAGCATCCTCCTTGCTTCCGCCGCGGCGCTTTCGTTCGCCGCCTGCTCGAACAGCCCCGACCAGCCCGCCGACACCGGCGAAACCGCGATCGACCAGAGCCAGGTCTCCGACAAGCAGCTCGAGGACCAGGTCATGGCCGCGCTCGCCGACGCTCCGAAGCACGGGCTGACGAAGGACCTGTTCCTCAAGGGCGAGCTTCCGTCCGACGCGGGCCAGCGCCGCTCGGCCCTGATCAAGCTCGCGAAGGACTATGCCTCGGCGCTCGCCGACGGAATGGTCGACCCGAGGAAGCTGCGCGAAGCCTATACCGTTCCCGAGCCGAAGACGGACGTCGCCGCCGGGCTCGGACAGGCGCTGTCGCAGGGCAAATATGCCGAGTGGGTAAACTCGCTCGCCCCGCAGAGCGACGAATATCGCGCTTTGTCGCAGGCTTTCGTCCAGCTGGTCCAGCGCTCCCCCGACCTTCCGGACGGCGACATCCCGGAGGGCAAGACGATCCACCCCGGCAACAGCGATCCGCGAGTCCCCGCGATCGCCGCCAACCTGCGCTCGCAGGGCTATCTCGCCGAGCCCGCGCAGCAGACCGGCGGCCAAAAGCCGCAGGCCGCGCCGTCAGCCCGCTACACGCCGCAGATCGTCGCGGCGGTGAAGCAGTGGCAGGCCGATTCCGGCCTCAAGCCCGACGGGATCATCGGCGCCGGCACCGTCAAGGCATTGAACGCCAGCCCGCGCGACCGCGCGCGCACGCTCGCCGTCAACATGGAGCGCCTGCGCTGGCTCAACCGCAACCCGCCGGCGACGCGCATCGACGTCAACACCGCCGCGACCTTCCTCGATTATATCCGCGACGGCCACCTGCTCGACCGCCGCAAGGTCGTCGCCGGCCAGCCGGGCTGGGAGACGCCGCAACTCGGAGCGCCCATCTTCCAGCTTGTCGCCAACCCGACCTGGACGGTCCCCAAGTCAATCGTCGAGGAAGAGATCGCGGAAAAGAGCCCCGCCTGGCTCGCCGAGAATAATTTCACCCAGAAGGACGGCCAGTGGGTGCAGGGCCCGGGGCCCAAGAACTCGCTCGGCCTCGTCAAGTTCGACATGAAGGACGACGAGGCGATCTACCTCCACGACACCCCTGCCAAGGCGATCTTCGGAATGAACCAGCGGCACCGAAGCCACGGCTGCGTGCGAGTCGACAATGCGCTCGAGTTCGCCCGCGTTCTCGCCCAGGCCGACGGGGTCCTCGACAAGTTCGAAAAGGCGATGGCGACGGGCGAGGAGACCTTCGTCGACCTCAACACCGACATCCCCGTCCGCCTCATGTATCACACCGCCTATTTGGGCGACGACCACCGGCTCCACTTCGCCGAGGACGTCTACGGCTGGGACAACGACGTCGCCTCGGCGCTCGGCTACGCGACGACGGAACGCGTCGCCCCGAAGGCGCGCGCGGAGGATGTCGGCCCTTAAATCTCGACCTGTGATCCCAACTCGATCACGCGATTGGTCGGGAGCTTGAAGAAGTCCATCGCGCTCTCGGATGTCTGCGCCATCCAGGCGAACAGCTTTTCGCGCCAAAGCGCCATGCCCGGCCGCTTGGAGGGGATCACTTTCTGCCGCCCCAGGAAGAAGCTCGTGCTCATCGGGTGGAAGTCCCCGCCGCAACCGCTGAGCCGGCGCAGCGCGGCCGGAATGTCGACATCGTCCATGAAGCCGTAGTGGAGCACGATCCGATAGAATCCGTTCCCCATGTCGTCGGCTTCGATCCTGCCGGTTTCATCGACGTGCGGGACGTCCTCGATCTGGACCGTCAGTATCAGCACCCGGTCGTGCAGCACCTGGTTGTGCTTGAGATTGTGAAGAAGCGCCGAAGGGATCGATTCCCGTGATGCGGAGAGAAAAACCGATGTACCCTTGATACGGTGTGCCGAGGCCGACGCGGACTTAATGAAGACGGGAAGCGGAAGCGAGACTTCCTCCAGCCGCTGGCGAAGGATTTGGCGGCCCCTCGCCCAGGTCGTCAGAACCGTGAATGAAAGCGCCGCAACGACGAGCGGGAACCAGCCGCCATCCGGCACCTTCGTGATGTTCGAGGCGAAATAGGCGCAGTCGACGGCGAAGAAGACGCCGATCGTCGCTCCTCCCACGACCCTGTTCCACTTCCACACGTCGAACACGAGGAAGGCGAGCATGACCGTCGTGATAAGCATCGTGCCTGTGACCGCGATTCCATAGGCCGAAGCGAGGTTGCTCGAGGCCTTGAAGGTGATGACGAGCAAAAGCACCATCGCCAGGAGCGCCCAGTTGACGGCCGGGATATAGACCTGGCCCACTGCCTTTGCGCTGGTGTGGAGGATCCGAAGTCGCGGAAGGAAGCCAAGCTGCACGGCCTGCTGGATGACCGAAAAGGCGCCCGAAATGACCGCTTGGCTGGCTATGATTGTAGCGATCGTGGCAAGAGCGACCAGAGGCAGCCGCGCCCAGTCGGGCGCCATCAGGAAGAACGGATTGCTGACCGTTGATGGGTCGCCGATCATGAGTGCGCCTTGACCCATGTAATTTAGCATCAGGCAGGGATAGACCAGTCCAAGCCAGGTCCAGGCGACCGCGCGGCGGCCGAAATGGCCCATGTCTGCGTACAATGTCTCGGCGCCGGTGACCGCAAGGAACACCGAACCCATCGCGAGAAAAGCGAGCTTGGGGTTCGCCAGGAAGAATTCGACCGCCCAGATCGGGCTCAATGCCTGCAGGACCTCCGGGTGCGAAGCGATGTTGGAAACACCCATTACCGCAAGGACCGACATATAGACCAATACGATCGGGCCAAAGAGCCTGCCCACTTGTGCGGTACCGCGCGATTGGATCAGGAACAGCGCGATCAATATCCCGATCGAAATCGGTACCACCAACGGTTGCAGCCCGGCTTCGACGACGGTTAGGCCTTCGACCGCCGAAAGCACCGAAAGTGACGGCGTGATCATCGCGTCGCCAAAGAACAGAGCTGTAGCGAGGACACCGAGAAGGACGAGCGCTGGTGTCCATTTCTTTCCTGCCAACCTGCGCGAGATCAGTGCGAGGAGAGCCAGGGAGCCGCCTTCGCCTTCATTGTCCGCGCGCATCGCAACGGCGACATATTTGACTGTCACGATCATCATGAGGGACCAGAAGATCAGCGAGAGCACCCCGAAGACGTGCAGCGGGTCGACGTCCATCGGATGCGGCCCGACGAAGCTCTCCTTCATCGTGTACAGCGGCGACGTCCCGATATCTCCGTAAATGACCCCGACCGCTCCCAACATCAGCTTCGGAAGCGTTTCTCTTGGACCAAGCAGAGGACGGGCAGCTTCCTCCTGACGTGCGGCAATTGTCGCCATGTCCGCGATGTGGGCGCGAGGGGCATAAAGATTCTATGTGGATTCCGTGAAGTCGACATAAGGGAAAGCAGCGGATTCGGCACCGCGCCTCTCGACTGGAGTGGCCCGCGAGCGCAAATTGTCTTGATGGACAGCCCCGCGCGCATCTCTCATGCGGATGACGCGGCGAAGTTTCACGCCGCGACCGTTCTGCTACCTTATCTGGCGGCGCTGGCGATGGTCGCGTTTTCCACCATTGCCGGGACGTTCCTCGCTCCGCGCTGGGGCAATAGCGCGGTGGACCTTCTTTATCTTCCGACCATTCTCGCTTCGGGGACCCTTTTCGGCCTTTGGCCGGCGCTGGCGGCGGGCCTGGCCTCAGCGCTCGCCTACAATTTCTTCTTCACGCCGCCGTTCCATACTTTCCAGATGGACCGCCCCGCGGACATCGTCACGGTCCTCATCCTGTTCTTGGTCGCGACCGTCACCAGCAAGCTGGCCGCAAATGTCCGTGAGCAGGCGGCGCTCGCAACCGCTCACGCGAACCGGAATGCGACTGTAGCTGGATTTGCCGCTCGACTCCTGAGCTGCGCGAACAAGCAGGATATCGGTACCGCCGCATGCGCCGAGATTGCGCGGATCTTTGGCTGCAACACCGCCATGGTCGAGGGACTTCCCACGCCGACAGCGATCGCGAGCGCGCCGAGCGCGGTCCCAATGGCCCCCAGCGAAATGGCAACTGCTGCATCGGTTCTTGAGTCTGGTGAATCCGCGGGGCGGGGCGCAACGCACCCCTATCCCACGGACTGGCAGTTCCATCCGATCGCGTCGGGCACCACGGTCCTCGCCGCTCTTGGATTGATCCGCGACGACGATTCCCTCGCGGTGACCCCGGATCGACAGCAAATGCTTGCAAGCCTGCTCGATCAGGTCGCGCTTGCGCTGGATCGCGCGAGGGTCGAACGCGAAGCCAGGGACTTGGCCGCGCTTCGCGAGCGCGACCGCGTTCGTTCCGCCCTACTGTCGTCGATCGGACGCGACCTGAAACCCCGGATCGATGCGCTTGGCGCCGCTGCTCGGGCGCTCCGCCGAACAGTCCCGGAAGAAAAGGCCCTTGCGTCAGGGATTGCGTCGGAAGTGATGAAGGTCGACCGTTACGTTTCGAATCTCATGGAGCTTGAGCCGGACGCCGACCAACAGGCGATCGAGACCAACGGCGTCGTCATCGATCTGGTCCACCGTCGCGTTTCGAGGAACTCGGAGGATGTCCACCTGACCCCAAAAGAATATGCGATCCTCGCCGAGCTCGCGAAGCATCCTGGCCGTGTCCTGACCCACGCACATCTGCTTCGAACGGCGTGGGGGCCAGCACAGGAAAATCAGACGGAATATCTCAGAGTCGCGGTTCGCGCGCTTCGCCAAAAGCTCGAGCGCAACCCATCCCGGCCCGAGATCATCATAAACGAGCCGGCCGTCGGTTATCGTTTGCTTACCTGAGCCGTACCAGCCACCCACCGGGCAACGACGAACTCACGCCCGGCCCGGAACTCGGCGGGAGTCACCTGGCCGTCGCCGTCGCCGTCGGCGATGTTCTTGAACTCGTTCGCGGCCTTGTCTGCTTCGAAGATGGAAAGATAACCGTCGCCGTCCGAATCAAAGCGGGCGAGGGCCCAATCCATCAATTGCGGCTCGTGCTCGAACAGCTCGATCGCCCTCGGATTCACCAGGCTGTACCCGTCGGTGGCCGCGGCGCTGGAAATCAGCAGCAAGACAATCAGTCCATGCACTCCGCATCAACGCTCGAAGGGCAACGCATATCCTCCCCTGCATTTGCAGGGGAGGGGACCACCCGCAGGGTGGTGGTGGGGCCCCTCCGTCAGACCTGCGGTCCGCCGCCTCCCCCGGAAATCGGGGGTAGGCCAGGGGTTCTCACGCAAGCGCCGAGCGAACCGCCTTGCACAAGGCGTCCGAGCGGAACGGCTTGGACAGCAGCGGCGAGTCCGGAGCGATCGCCTTGATCGCCTCCGTCTCGCTATAGCCGGAGACGAAGAGGATCTTCTGCCGCGGGACCTCCGCGAGAATGCTGCTGGCGACGTCGGCTCCCGACATTTCCGGCATGACGAAATCGAGTACGACGAGGTCGGGCCGGGCGCTCGCATATTCCTTCAGCCCCGTCTTCCCGTCGGCGCAATGCCGCACCTCGAAGCCTTCGTCGACCAGCGCTTCGACGATGAAGCCGCGCACGTCGGGATCGTCGTCGACCACCAGGATCGACGCGGCGCGCTGCGGCTTCGGCGGAAGCTCCTCCTTCGCTGCGTCCAGCTCCGCCGCGGGCTGCGTTTCGGCCGCCCGGAAGAACAGCTTCACGGCCGTGCCGTTGCCCGGCGATGTCTCGATCCGCGCGGTCCCGCCCGACTGGCGAGCCATTCCATAGACCATCGACAGGCCAAGCCCCGTTCCCTTGCCGATGTCCTTTGTCGTGAAGAATGGCTCGAACGCGCGGCTCGCCACCTCCTCCTCCATGCCCGTGCCGGTGTCGCTGATGCAGAGCTCGATATAGTCGCCGGCATGAAGCTCAGGATCGTTGTCGATCCGCACCTTGCGGCTGACGAACCTCAGCACTCCGCCCTCGGGCATCGCGTCGCGGGAGTTGATCGCAAGGTTGAGGATTGCGACCTCGAGCTGGGTCGGGTCGGCCATCACCGGCATCATCGCGGTGTCGAGATCGAACTCCTTGGTGATTCCGGGGCCGAGCACGTTCCTCAGCAGCGGCCGCATGTTCTGGATCAGCGGAGCGACATGAACGGGCCGGACCTCAAGCCTCTGGACCCGGCTGAACGCCAGCAGCTGCGCGGTAAGGCGCGCTCCCCGCTCCGCCGCCGTCAACGCGTTGGCCGCGTAGCGCTTGAGCTTATCGTCCTCGACACGCTTGCTGACGATATCGAGGCCGCCGACAACGACTGTCAGGAGATTGTTGAAGTCGTGCGCGATCCCGCCCGTAAGCTGGCCCAGCGCCTCCATCTTCTGGCTCTGCCGAAGCTGCTCCTGCGCGGCCTTGAGCTCGGTGATGTCGCGGGCCTCGAACAGCAAGTAGATGATTTTCCCGTCCGGCCCGTGGACCGGCTGCACGGCGACGTCGAGATAGGCGGTGGGGACGCCTGGCCTGTCCATCGTCACCTGGGCGGTGAACAGCTGCCCCTGCGCCGCCGTCTTCACCGCCTGCCTGATCAGCGGCTTGTGCTGCGGGTAATTGCTCAGAGTCGGGGTTTCCCAGATCTTCTTGCCGATCGCGTCGCGGGCATTCTCGGCCCGCCACGCCGCCTGCTTGCTGTTGAGTTCGATCACAGTGCCGTCAGGCTTGAGCAACACGAGCACCTCAAGGACCGCGTCGAACACGGCGCGGAAGCGCGCCTCGCTCTGCGCAAGCTCGTGGGTCCGCTCCTCGACCTGCGCCTTGAGCGCGAGCTGCGCTTCCTTGGCGAGCGTGATGTCCGTCGCCACTCCGATAAAGCCGACGAGGTCGCCGTCGGGCCCGAAGCGCGGGCTGGAAACGCTCTTCAGCCACCGGTACTCGCCGTCCCCGCGCTTGAACCGCGCCTCCAGGGCGAAGGTCTCCCGACTTGCTTCGCCGGCGATGCTCTCGGCGACGACACGTTCCGCGTCGTCAGGGTGGATCCCCTCGCGCCAGTCGTACGTCCTTGCGAACTCGCGGTCGTCGGTGCCGAGGAATTCCATATAGGCGTCGTTGACGAAGTCGCGGCTCCGGTCGAGCCGGGTCACCCACATCAGCGCCGGCGCCTGGTTGGCGATGCGCCTGAACCGCGCCTCGCTTTCCTTGAGCGCCCGCTCGGCAGTTCGCTGCTCGGTGACGTCTACGACGACGGCGACGAAGCCGCGGATCTCGCCGTCGGGCCCTTGCCACGGGACATATTCCGTTTGCGCCACCAGCGGACCGCGAGTCGGATGATCATAGTCGGCGACGAAGAACTGCCGCTCACCGGCCAGCGCCGCCTCCACCATCGGCTTGCGGCGCTCAAAGGCTTCCTCGCCGATCGCCTCGCGGAAATGCTTTCCGAGCAGCTGCTCGCGCGGCTTCTCGAGCCAGTCGGCGAGCATCCGGTTGAGGAACCGGAGCCGGCAGCCCCTGTCGTAGAACGCCGTCATCACCGGCAAGGCGTCGGCGATCGCCAGCATCCCCGGCGCGGTGAACATTTCCGGCGGCATCCCCGGCGGAAGCTGGTCGGCCGGAAGCGTCTTCAGCCCCGGCACCGCCGCGACCGAATTCCCCGCGATCTTGTCCTGCTGTTTCGCCCCTGACGCCATTGCGATTCGAAGAATTGACTCTTTTTTCCAAAGAGTCACGTAACCTGCGTTACGGCCGTTGCGTTCCGCCCGCTAAGCCTCGTTGGCTACGTCGCGGAACTTGGGCGTCGGCCGCATCTCCCTCGCGATCGCGATCGCCCGGTCCGGCTTGATCGGCCGCTCCGGATAGGCATCCAGCACGATTCCCGGGATCAGCCGCTGCATGAGGTCGGAGTAAGTGAAGCCCGGCTGCCCTTCGGCTCGCGGCCCCGTCGCCTGCACGATCGCCTCGATGTCGGCGGCGTCGAAGCCGAGCTCCTCGAGCTTCGGCGCCAGCGCCATCCGCCGCATCTCGTCGTCCGGCCGCCCGAACACCAGGATCTCCGCCGCCCGCCGTCGAACCGCCGGGTCGAGCTGCTCGTAGCGGTTGGTGCACATCACCACCGCCGCCGGAAGCCGCTGGTTCGCCAGCCGGTCGATCCCGCGAATGAAGGCGTTCACCCCGCTCACGTCCTCGTGGCTCATCTCCTTCGTTTCGCGCGACTGGGCGAGAGCGTCCGCCTCGTCGACCAGAAGGATCACGGCCCCCTCGTTGCCGCCCTCCTTGCCCCGCATCAGCGCCGCTTCCTTGATCGTATGGTCGAACGCCGCGGAGATGAGCTGAGTCATTTCGCCGACCTTGCCCGCGCCGCGCGCCGACAGGCTGAGCGGAAGCAAGTCGATCTCGATCTCCTCCTGCATCGCCACCGCGTCGCCGATCGTCTCGGCAAGCTCCGTCTTCCCCGACCCGACGTCGCCCGCCAGGATGACCAGCGGCGGCCGGTGGAGGACCGTGTCGATCAGCAGCCCCGCGCCCGGGTGATGCTCCTCGCCCCACATTTTCAGCCCCCACGGGTGCACCAGCAGCCCGAGGATCTTCGTCAGCGTTTCCTTCTGCTTGTCGATCCCCACCAGCCGCGCCAGCCGCTCGCGCGCGCCGGGATGCGGATAGCTCATCCGCCGTTCGAACAGGGCTTGGACGTCGACTGCCATGAGGGGTCCCCCGGATTCGCCGGAAGCTTATTCCGCGCCCGCCATTCTTAACAATGGTTTTTGTCGAGCGTCCGAAAGGCGGACACCGGCCAGCCTAAAGCGGCGGCTCGACCGCCTTGAAGCTCGAGTCTCCCGTCTGCAGGTACCACTCGCCCCTGCACAGGAAGTAGTTCGCCTTGCCCCCGCCGGTGATCAGCTTCGAGCAGCCGGCGGGAAGCGATTTATAGCTGTGCCCGATGACATAGGGCTCCCTCGGCTGCGGCGGCGGAGCCGCCTCCACCGGCACCTCGTGGATCACCTCGCGCTCGATCACATGGGTGACGAGCTCCCGCTCGACGATGGGCGTGGCGAACCCGAAGCCGAAGCCGTTGAAGACGAAATGCCCCCGAGGCTGTGGCGGAGCCGGAGCGAACTTCATGCCCGTAGTCGTCGGGGACTGCGCGGCGGCGGAGGTGGCGGCGAGCATCAGCGCTGCGCCCATGGAAACCAAATGACGAAGTGCCATGGCGGAAGACTTACACCCGAAGCGACCCGCCACCAATCGGGATTCCCCACCGCGATTTTCCTACTTCGCTTTTTTGTGCTCCAGAATCGCCGATGAACGATTCGACTCACCCCGAAATCCCCGATTTCGCCACCCTCGCCGCCGATCCCGAGGTCGCGCCCCTCCTCAACTTCACGCCCGTAGTGCGCAAGGTGAAGCGCCCGGACGGATGGAC